>JACQZS010000095.1 GCA_016213725.1 Acidobacteriota bacterium
AAGATGAGGCAGCGGTTGCCGGCCGAGAGCTGAATGCAGCGGGTGAAGGCCGGTTTGCCGTAGGGCATCCCGGGGATGGGCGATGAGATGGATGGGACGATGCAGCAGGCGGCGCAGCCGAGGCGGCAGTCCATGCGTCGGGATCCGGGGTCAGTTCTTCCCGATGGCCGTTCCGATGACGTCGCCGGAGACGACGAGTTCGACGCGGCGGTTCTGCTGGCGGCCCTGGGCGCTGTCGTTGCTGGCAACGGGATTGTCCTTGCCGAAGCCTTGGGAGCTGAGGACGGATTCGGGCAGGCCCTGTGAGTTGAGGAAGTTTTTGACGGCGGCGGCGCGCTGATCGGAGAGCTTCTGGTTGAGGTCGTCGGAGCCGGTGGAATCCGTGTAGCCCTCGGCGCGAAGGCGCAGGCCGGGGTAAGCCAGGCAGATGCCGGCGAGGCGGGCGAGCTTTTCGCGGGCCGGGGGGCGGAGATCGAACTTGCCGGTGTCGAAGAGGACGTCGCCCATATTGACGACGAGTCCGCGTTCGGTGTCCTTGGTGGGGAGAGCGGCGCTGAACTGGGCCAGCAGGCGTTCGCGCAGGGCTTTGCGTTCGGCCTCCGCCTTAAGGCGGGCTTCCTCGGCGGTCTTGGCCGCTTCCTGGGAAGTCTTGGCGGATTCCTCGGCTTTGCGCCGTTCGAGATCGGCCTCGGCTTTCTGCTGGCTCGCGCGAGCGGCCTGAACCTCGGCCAGCATGCGAGCCTGGTCGGCGGCGGTCTTCTGGGCGGTGGCGAGCTCGCGGGCCTGTTCGGCTTCATGGCGCCGGGCGGTCTCCTCCGCGGCTTTGCGTTGAGCTTCCTGCTTCTGGCGCTCGCTCTCGGCCCGCTCCTTGGCGAGCTTCTCCTGCACCTGCCGTTCGACAGAGATGGCCCGGGCGTCTTCGGCGATCTGGACCGCCTGGCGGGAGGTGCGGACGACCTCGTCGATGTAATCGGGCTGGTTGGGGAGCCGCTCGGCCATCTTCACGCTGGCGTCGGCGCGGCCAAAGGTGTCCGCCGCGTACTTGTCGGCGAGAAAAGACTTGGCCACCAGGAGCGCGTTGCGCGCCTCGTAGAGTTCAAGCGGGGCGGCCTTGAGATCGGGCGCGAGGTTGAGGGGATTGGAGAGCTTGGCGTACTGGCCGCGCTGCAGAAGTTCGAGCTTGGAGTCAATGAGGTAGACTTTGCCGCGCGTGTCCTTTCTCAGCTCGTTTTCGAGCACGATGACGTCGCTGGGTGTGCGGACGGCAAAGTACGGCTCGGCGGTGACGAAGAGGCCGAAGATCTGGAGTTCGGTGGTGACGTTCAGCTTTCCTTTGCCGTCCTTGATGAGGATCTCACCCAGGTTTTCGACGCGTCCTTCCGGGGAGATGGACCACATGACGTAGGTGAGGTACTCGGCGCCGAACTTCTGGGGCGATTCGAGCTTTTCGAACTTGGCGCTGACCTGGATATAGCCGCGCTTGCTTTCCACGCTGGCGCCGCCGGTGGCGCCAGGCATGAGGCTGGAGGCGGAGAAGTCGATGCGCGTGGCGCCGGTGCCGCGCTCGTAGTTGATCGCCTTGGCCGATTTGGAGACGACATCCATGCGGATGGTGGTCTCAGGCTGGGTTTGGGCGGAGAGGCCGCTGCAGAGGGAGATGGCGGCGAGAAGAGTGATCTTGTGCATGCAAAGGGCCTCCCGGGCGATGGAATGGGCGACTACTGGAGATGGTTAGGAGTTTAGCGCACCTAAAAGCGCGCTGCTACGGCAGGGAGAACTCGCGCTTGAAGCCGAAGCTGCGGGAGTTGTCGATATAGCGGAGCCAGGCGGGCTCAAAGCAATAGAGGCGGCTGGTGGCGATGATGGCGGCGAACTCGACGCCGAGGGAGAAGCGGCGGCGGTATTGTTCGAGAATGCGGGCCTTCGCGGCGGAGGGGCGGACCGTCCGGGCGGCGCCGCGCATCTGGACGCCGCGGATCTCGCGCCAGTCCTTGCCGGGATGAAAGACCGCGACGGCGACTTCGGCTGCTTTGAGACGCAGGCTGTGCTGCGAACGCGGCGAGGAGAGCCAGTAGATCCTCCAGCCCTCGCCCAGGACATAGAACAGAGGAGCGTTGAGGGCCTCGCCGCGCGGGCCGGAGGTGGACAGCACCAGGACGTGCTGCGAGTGAAGAAACTCGAGCGCGAGGGCGAGATCGGGATCGGAGGTCACGATTTCTTGCCGAGCATGACCTCGTCTACGAGCGAATAGAAGGCATCGAGGTCGGACATGCGCGTGTGGATGTGGGTGGAGAGGCGGAGTTCGGCGCCGCCATAGACCCAGATTTTGCGCTGGCGGGCGATCTTCCAGAGGTTATCGACGTTGGCGCCTTTGAAGCCGATGGTGACGAGGGCGCCGTAGAGCCGGTCGTCGGGGCTGCTGAGGAGTTGGAGGTGCGGACGTTTGGCGGCCATGGCGTAGTTGCGCTTGGCCATGTCGTGGATGCGGGCGTAGATGTTATCGGGGCCGAGCGACTTGAGGAAACGCAGGCCGGCGATCATGCCGACGACGGTGGCCTTGTTGTTGGTGCCGAGCTTCATGAAGCGGGCGGCACCGATGGTCTTGTCGTCCCAGCCGCCGGTGACGATGGAGGGCCAGAGGCGGTCGAGGTTTTCCTCGCGGATGTAGAGGATGCCGCAGCCGGCGGGGGCGAACATCCACTTGTGGGGGCTGCCGGCGTAGAAGTCGCAGCCGAGATCGGAGAGTTTGAGGGGGATCTGGCCGTTCATGTGGGCGCCGTCGATGAAGGTGAGCACGCCCTTGGCCCTGGCGGCGGCGCAGATCTCCTTGACGGGCATGATGGTGCCGGTGGGAGAGATGATGCCGGAGAAGCTGAGGACGCGGGTTTTGGGGCCGATGGCGCCGATCATGAGATCGGCCAGTTCGGCGCTGCTCTTGGGCGGGTGCGGCGTCTTGACCACGCGGACGGTGATGCCGTGGCGTTGCTCGCGCAGGCGCCAGGGGGACTGGCCGCTGACGTGTTCCCTGTCGGTCATCACCACTTCGTCGCCGGCCTTGAGGTCGAGGCCCATGGCGACCGTGCTGATGCCTTCGGTGGCGCAGTGGGTGAGGGCGAGTTCTTCCTTCTTGCAGCCGAGGAACTCGGCCATTTCGGTGCGCTCGGGGTCGAGGGTTTCATAGCCCCAACGGGGGTATTCGTCGCTGGTGAGGGCGGCGGCCTGCTCGAGGAACTCCTCCACGGCGGCGAGGACGGGAATGGGGGCGACGCCGAGGCTGCCGTTGTTGAGGAAGGCGCGCCAATCGGGCAGGAGGAACTGCTCCTTGCGGATGCGCAGCCAGTACTTTTCGGGATCGGTTTCGCGGAGTTTGGGGTCCGGCAGAGGCTTGCGTTCCACCTTCGCCGCAGACATGCCGAACATCGAAGCGGCCATCCAGTTCCGACGGTTCATAAGCTACAGTCTACCGTTTGGCGGAATGTTACGTCCCGCGGCGAGAGGGAGAAACGCCATCCGGGGTTTACATATCTAACGGAAGTGCGGCGAGGTCCGGGCGGCACTACGGGAAATTGCGTAGGACTAAGGTCCCGTGGGCGGTTGCGGGCGGCGATCTCACCAAGAGGAACGAATGCGAGTTCACCCTAAACTGGAATTGATGAAGACAAGCCTGCGGCTCGCTGCAATGCTGTGCCTGGTGCTGCCGTTGACGGCGCAGAGCCGGTTGGTGAAGGTTTCCGGAGACGGGCAACTGGCGCAGCTCTACAACGCATTCACGCTGCCGCTGGTGGTGCGGGCGGTGGATGGAGCCGGGCAGCCGGTGGCGGGCAAGGCGGTGACCTGGAGCGACGTGGGCGGTATCAGCTATGCCAGTTCGCGGACCGTGGTGACGGATGCGAGCGGGTACGCGTCGCTCACCTGGGTGCCGGGCGGGGAGATCAGCATCGGCGTGGCATACCGGCAGTACACGGTGACCGCGGCAAGCGACGTGGGGAACGTGAGCTTCAACGTGGTGGCCTATCCGTACGTGTCCGGCGCGTTCAACCCGCAGCCGACGATCCAGCTTCTGAAGCCGGGCCAGTTGGAGATCACCAGGATGCAGTCGGGCGGGCGGCTGGCGAACGGGGTGCAGATCGTGGTGGTGACGAGCGGCGGCAACGGGGTGTCGCCCGGGCTGCCGATTCCCGGCGTCGGTCTGACGGTGAAGACGGCGAACCAGGATGCGGCGGCGGGGCCGGTGGCTTCCTGCACGGCGGGGACGATTTTGACGGGCGCCGATGGCACCGCCTCATGCGAATTGCTGGCGCTGGGCAAGCCGGGCAGCACGGAGATGATCATCGACGTAGGCAACCAGGTGACGTTCCGGGCGGCGCTGCAGGTGGCGGCGGGCGATCCGACGCCCGTGGTCGTGCAAGGCAACTACCAGAGCGGCGCGCCCGGTACGACGCTGCCGGTGAGGCTGACGGCGCGGCTGCAGGACGCCGCGGGCTCGCCCCTGCCTGGGGCGACGGCCATTTGGACGGTGATTCCGGCGGGCAGCGTCTCGCTGCTGTCCTCGGTGGGGACGGCGGACGCCTCCGGTTTGGTTTCGACCGGCGTGCAGCTGGGCGCGGCGCCAGGAACCTTTGAAGTACGGGTGACGTCGGGCAGCAACTACGCCTCTTTTGCCGTCTCAGCGACGGGCACCGTGTCCGGGCTGACAGTGACCAGTTCGACGCTGCCGCCGGGCAGCGTGGGCGTTTCCTATAGCCAGAGCCTTGGAGCGACAGGCGGGACGCCGCCCTACACATGGTCGTACGCATCCGGCACCTTGCCGCCCGGGCTGACCGTAGCCGGCAACGGAATTGTCAGCGGCGTGCCCACGGCGGGCGGGACGTACAGCTTCACGGTGCGGGCCACGGACAGCAGAGGCGTGGCGGCGCTGGGCGGGGTGACGTTGAGCGTCGGCACCGGGCTGGCCGTGGCCACGACGCTGCTGCCGAACGGCGCGGCGGGGGTGCTCTACCGGCAGACGCTGACCGCGGCGGGCGGCGTGCCGCCCTACACCTGGGCGCTGGCCTCCAGCGGAATCGTGGCCAGCCAGTTGCCGGCGGGGCTTTCTCTGTCGCCGGCGGGCGTGATTTCGGGCACGCCTCTGGCGGCGGGCAGCTCGACCTTCACAGTGAAATTGACCGACGCCGCGGGCAGGGAAGCGTATCAGTATTTCACCCTGGTGATCGGGCTGGCGCCTGCGAATCCGCTGACGATCACGAGCACCGGTTTACCCAGGGGGACGGCCGGCACCGCGTATTCGCAGGCCTTCGCGGCGGCGGGCGGCACCGCTCCGTACACGTGGTCAGTGGCTTCGGGCACACTGCCCCTGGGCCTGACGCTTTCCCCGGCGGGCGTGCTGGCAGGCACTCCTGCGGCGGCGGGCGCGTACACGTTCACTGCGCGCGTGGCGGATTCGCTGGGCGCGGCGGCGACGGCGGTGTTTACGGTGGAGGTGGGCGCTTCCGGAGTGCTTTCCAGGGCGGGCGTCCTGGCGCAGATCGCCACCGGAGGCGGGTGGAAGACCACCATGAACCTGGTGAACGTGCAGTCTTCGAGCACGCAGGTGCGGGTGCAGTTCATGGCACAGGATGGCTCCGCGATGGATTTGCCGTACGTGGTGACGCAGGGCGGGCAATCCGTGACGTCGGTAGGTTCCACGGTGGACCGGCTGCTGCCGGCCAACAGCAGCCTGCTGATAGAAACCGAGGCGGCGGTCTCCACCACTCGGGTGGGCTGGGCCGAGGTGCGGAGCGCGGCGCCGGTGTCCGGCTATGCGATCTTCCGGCAGAAGGGCACGGACGGGCGCGAATCGGAAGGGACCTCCCCCTTGGAGACGCGCGCGCAGGCGGCCGTGCTAGTGCCTTTCGACAACCTGATCGGCTACTCGACCGGCGTGGCGATGGTGAACCTGGCCGCGGCGGCGGCGAACGTGACGGCGATCTGGCGGGATGAGTCGGGCACGGAAATCGGGCGGTCGACCTTCTCGCTGGCAGCAGGTGGCCATGACGCGTTTTCGCTGCCGGACAGGTTCCCGGCGCTCTCCGGACGGCGAGGCGTGGTGGAGTTTCAGAGCAACCAGCCGGCAGGGCTGGCGGCGTTGGGACTGCGGTTCAACCCGACGCTGAACTTCACTTCGGTGCCGGTAGTGGTGCGTTAGGCGGGCGGGCGGCCGTTCTTTTCGAGTGCTTCGATCCACGCGCCGCGGCGGTCGCGGAGGCGGTTGAGCATGGCCGCGTGCTGCGGAGCGGCGGCCAGGTTGTTCTCCTCGTAGCGGTCGTTTTGCAGGTCGTATAGCTCCTCGAAGACCGGACGCTCTTCGGGGTATTGCGTGTACTTCCAGCGCGGGGTGCGGATGCCTTCCGTGGGCGGAATCCAGCCGTTGTTGAAGTGGTGCTCATAGAACCACTCCTGGCGCCAGGATCGCGGGCTTTGGCCTTGCAGCCAGGGGGCGAGAGACGTGCCCTGCATGGCCTCGGGGATGCCGGCGCCGGCCAGGCTGAGGAGCGTCGGAGCGATGTCTACATTCAACGTCATGGCGTCGATGCGGCGTCCGCGGGCCAGGCCAGGTCCGCAGGCGACCAGCGGCACTCGAATCGACTCCTCGTGCATGAACCACTTGCCGGCGAGGCCGTGCTCGCCGAGATAGAAGCCGTTGTCGCCGGTGTAGACGAGGATGGTGTTGTCGCGCAGGCCGAGGCGGCCGAGCTCGGAGAGGATGGTTCCGACCGAGCGGTCGATGCCGGTGATGAGGGCGTAGTAGTTGGCCACGGAGCGCTGGAAGAGCGCCGGCGTGGAGAAGCGGACGGCCCAGCGGCGGCGGGCCTCCGAACCCTGAACGGAGAGCGGGAGCTTGCTGATGGCATCGGTGTCCATCGTCTTGGGGACAGGGAAGTGCGCGTCGCCGTAGCGCGCCGCGTCCTCCGGGGCGGGGAGGAATTGTCTCGCGTCCTCGTCCTGGACATGCGGGGCCTTGTAGGAGATGGAGAGGCAGAACGGCTGTGAGGGTTTGGCGGAGCCGAGGAACTCGCGGGCCTGGCCGGTCATGATGTCGGTGAGATGAGGGCCGGGCTCGCCTTGGGGGAAGTAGTGGCCCTGGCCTAGGAAGCCGCCCCAGTAGTCGAACTGGTCCTTCGGGGCCGGCGGCTTGTCGAGGCCATACTTGCCGATGAAGCCGGTGCGGTAGCCGGCGG
This sequence comes from Acidobacteriota bacterium, assembly GCA_016213725.1. Taxonomy (GTDB): domain Bacteria; phylum Acidobacteriota; class Terriglobia; order Bryobacterales; family Bryobacteraceae; genus Paludibaculum. The sequence continues at coordinate 7,218 of JACQZS010000095.1, forward strand.
CGCGGAGGACGCCGGGGTAAGTGATGGCGTGCTGCTGCGGGGTGAACTGGCGGGCGAAATCCGTGATGCCGTGAGTGCGGGCCCACTGGCCGGAGAAGATGCTGGCGCGCGAGGTGACGCAGATGGCGGTGGAGACGAAGTGGTTGTCGAAGGTGACGCCGGCCCGCGAGAGGGCATCGATGTTGGGCGTGTGGATGCGCGGATTGCCCATGCAGCCCAGGGCGTCCCAACGGTGATCGTCCCCGAGCAAGAAGATGATGTTAGGACGCGAACGGCCCTGCTGGTGGAGCAGGGCCGGTGCGGCGCAAAACTGTCGGCGGGTCATGGCTAGACCCTATGGTATGGCAAGCGGGCTACTGTTTGAGCAGGCGGATGCTGCCGTTGGAGGTGGAAAGGTCGAGCAGGGCGCCGCCTCCGCCGATGCGGCCGTTGAGGCGGTGCTTGGAGAACTGGTTCGAGGCGACCTCGAAGTCCGTGTTGATGGAGCCGTTGGAGGTGGAGGCCTTCACTTCAGCCTGGATTCCGGTGGGCAGGCGGAGGTTGATGGAGGAGTTCGAGGTGGTGGCGCGGACTTCGTTGTTCTGCCAGCGGGTGAGGGCGAAGTTGATGGAGCCGTTGGAGGTGCGCAGGGTGACGGGCTTGCCGGTGCTGATGGCATCGGCATCGGCGTCAATGGAGGAATTGGAGGTGGTGGCGGAGAAGCTGCCTTCGATGCCGCCGGCCTTGATGCGGCCGTTGGAGGTCTTCAGGTCCGCCGCGCCCTTGAACTTCTCGATCTCGATGGAGGCGTTGGAGGTGTTGGCGGTGACGTCGCCATCCACGCCCCAGATGCGAATGGAGCCGTTGGAGCTGCGCAGGTTGGCATTGCCCGTGACGGATTCCAGGCGCACGGAGCCGTTCGAAGTGGCGATCTCTTCGAGGATCACCTTCTTCGGAACTTTGAGCGCGAATTTCACTCCGCAGTTGCAGTTGGTTTCCGTGGGGCGGCGGGCGCGGATGCGGAGGGCGCCGGCATCGGAGGTGACGTCGATGTCGATGGCCTTCATGGTGTCCTCCCGCGCGGCCTGCTTGGTGCCGGAGACGACGACCTCATCCTTATCCCAACCGATGATCTCCACGCTGCCGTTGAAGCCTTCGAGCGTGATCCGCCCGCCGGAGGCCAGCTTATGGGTGGAGGAGAAATCTTCCTTGTAGCGGTCCGAGTTGCCCCACTCGGTCGGGTCGACAAAGTCGCAGCCGGTCAGTGCGAGCGAACCAGTGATCAGGAAACCAGCGAGCAGGAATTGGCGCATAGGGTCCTCGTGAAAGGTATTACGGACCAGGAAGCCCGAATGTTCCCGCGTGCTAGCCTGTTTTTCATGAAGAAGTTGCTGGCGCTGAACCGGGGCGAGATCGCGATTCGCATCTTTAGGGCAGCCAACGAGTTAGGGCTGCAAACGGTAGCCATTTACAGTCAGGAAGACCGCCTTTCGCTGCACCGGTTCAAGGCGGATGAGGCATATCTGGTGGGACAGGGGATGGGGCCCGTGCAGGCCTACCTCGATGTTGCCGGGATCGTCGCGCTGGCGAAGGAAAAGGGTGTGGATGCGATTCATCCGGGCTACGGCTTCCTTTCGGAGAACCCGGCGCTGCCGCGGGCGTGCGCGGAGGCGGGGATCACTTTCATCGGGCCGAGCCAGGAGATGCTGGAGCGGTTGGGCGACAAAACGGCTGCGCGGCAGTTGGCGGTGGAGGCGGGCGTGCCCGTGCTGCCGGGCACGGAGCATCCGGTGGAGAGCATCGCGCAAGTGCGCAAGATCGCGCCTTCCATCGGATTTCCGCTGATTTTGAAAGCCGCCTTCGGCGGCGGCGGCCGCGGGATGCGCGTGGTGCACCGGATGGAAGACCTGGAAGCGCGCTTCCAGGAAGCCAGCGCGGAGGCCAAGGCGGCGTTCGGCAACGGCGCCGTGTTTCTGGAGCGCTACATCCGCCGGGCGAGGCACGTGGAGGTTCAGATCCTGGGCGATGCGCACGGCAACATCGTGCACCTGTGGGAGCGCGACTGCAGCGTGCAGCGGCGGCACCAGAAGGTGGTGGAGGTGGCGCCGGCCATCGGGCTGGACGGCGAGATCCGGCAGGCGCTGTGCGACGCGGCGGTGAGGCTGGGGCGCCATGCCAGCTACCGGTCCGCGGGGACGGTGGAGTTCCTGGTGGACACCGACACGGGCGAGTGGTTTTTCATCGAAGTGAATCCGCGCGTGCAGGTGGAGCACACCGTGACGGAGATGGTCACCGGCGTGGACATCGTGCGGGCGCAGATCCAGATTGCGCAGGGGCTGGAGCTGCACGGCGAGGAGATGTCCATTCCGCAGCAGGCGGAGATCCGGGTGAACGGCGCGGCGCTGCAATGCCGCGTGACCACCGAGGATCCGGCCAAGAACTTCCTGCCGGACTACGGCAAGATTTCCACCTACCGCTCGCCGGCGGGTTTTGGCGTGCGGCTGGACGGCGCCTCGGCCTACGGCGGCGCGGTGATCACGCCCTACTATGACTCGCTGCTGGTGAAAGTCACCACCTGGGGCAACAACTTCAAGATCGCCTGCCAGCGCATGGACCGCGTGTTGCGCGAGTTCCGCATCCGCGGCGTGAAGACCAACATTCCGTTTCTCGAGAACGTCGTCGGCCATCCGAGCTTCCAGAGCGGAGAGGTGACCACGACCTTCCTCGAGCACGCCCCCGACCTCTTCCGCTTCAAGCCGCGGCAGGACCGCGCCACGCGCCTGCTGAACTATCTGGGCGACGTGGCCGTGAACGGCAATCCGGAGATGAACAACCGTGTGCCGCCGCAAGTGCTGCGGCAGCCGCCGGTGCCGCCTCACATCGCGGCGCCGCCGCCCAAGGGCACGCGGCAACTGCTGGACGAACTGGGCGCCGAGGGCTTCGCCCAGTGGACCGCTTCGCAGCAGCGGCTGCTGATCACGGATACGACGATGCGCGACGCGCACCAGTCGCTGATGGCCACCCGCATGCGTACGCACGACATGCTGGCCATCGCGAACTACTACGCGCACTCGCTCTCCGGCTTGTACTCGCTTGAAATGTGGGGCGGCGCGACGTTCGACGTGGCCATGCGCTTCCTTCTCGAAGACCCGTGGGTGCGTCTGCGCCGGCTGCGGGAGGCGATTCCGAATATCTGTTTCCAGATGCTGTTCCGCGCGTCGAATGCGGTGGGCTACACGGCGTATCCCGATAACGCCGTGCGGCGCTTTGTGGAGGTGGCCGCCGCCGAGGGCATGGATATCTTCCGCATCTTCGATTCGCTCAACTGGCTGCCGAACATGAAGGTGGCCATGGAGGCGGTGCGGCGCACGCGCGGCGTCTGCGAAGCGGCCATCTGCTACACGGGCGACATCCTGGATCCGCAGCGCGACAAGTATCCCATCTCCTACTACGTGCACATGGCCAAGGAGTTGGAGAAGATGGGCGCGCACATCCTGGCCATCAAGGACATGGCCGGACTGGTGAAGCCCTACGCCGCGCAGAAGCTGGTGAAGGCGCTGAAGGAGGAGGTGGGCCTGCCGGTCCACTTCCACACGCACGACACTTCGGGGCTGAATGCGGCGTCGATTCTCAAGGCCGCCGAGGCCGGCGTGGATGTGGCCGACGCGGCCATCTCGTCGATGTCGGGTTCCACGTCCCAGCCGAACCTGAACTCCATCGTCGCCGCGCTGCAGCACGACGCCAGGCGCGGCACGCGGCTGGACTTCGAGGCTTTGAACCGCTGCTCGGATTACTGGGAAGCGGTACGCGCGAACTACCTGCCGTTTGATTCCGCGCCGCGCTCCGGCACGGCCGATGTCTACCTGCACGAGATGCCCGGCGGGCAGTATACGAATCTCCGCGAACAGGCCGACAACCTGGGGCTGGGGCCGCGCTGGCCGGAGATCGCGCGCATGTACGCCGACGTCAACCACGCCTTCGGCGACATCGTGAAGGTGACGCCGTCGTCGAAAGTGGTGGGCGACATGGCCCTGTTCCTCATCCAGCACGGGCTCACCGTGCACGAGTTCGAAAACCTGGGGCCGAACCACTCGCTGAACATCCCGAACTCGGTGGTGGATATGTTCGAAGGCTCTCTGGGCGAGCCGTCCGGCGGCTGGCCGAAGAAGATCGCCGGCGTGATTCTCAAGGGCCGCAAACCGCGCCGCGGCCGGCCCGGCGCGCGGCTGGAGCCGGTGAATTTCGAAGAGACGCGCAACCTGGTGGAGAAGAAGACAGGCCACAAGCCCGCCGAAGCGGACCTGATGAGTTACGTGATGTATCCCGATGTCTTCCTGAAGTTCGACAAGGCCCGCGCATCGTTCGGCGATCTCACGGCGCTGCCCTCGCCGGCGTTCTTCTACGGCCTCACGCCCGGCGAGGAGACGACGCTGGAGATCGAAGCCGGCAAGGCGCTGGTGATCAAATTCATCGCCGTGGGCGATCCGCACCCGGACGGCACGCGCACGGTCTTCTTTGAATTGAATGGCCAGCCGCGCGAAGTCACCATCCGGGATCGCCGCATCAAGGCTGAAACGAAGGCCCGGCCCAAAGCCGATCCCGCCAAGGAAGGCCATGTGGGCGCGCCCATCCCCGGCGCCGTCACCTCGATCGCCGTGGAGCTCAACCAGGAGGTGAAGAAAGGCGATAAGCTCCTGGTGATGGAGGCGATGAAGATGCAGACCACCGTCTACGCGCCCGTGGCGGGCCGCGTGTCGGAGCGCCTGGTCTCAGTGGGGCAGACCGTTGAGCCCAAGGACCTGCTGGTGGTCATCACACTCGCCTGACCAAGCTGAGAGAATGAGGTTTCCTATGCAGCCGTCCCGACGTCAATTCCTCGCGGCCTCCGCCGCGGCCCTGCCCGTTGTCACTAGCGCCCAGACCCCGCCGAGCGATCGGATTCGCGTGGGCTTCATCGGATTGGGCGGACAAGGCATGGGCCGCCTGCGCGGCTTCATGCAGCACAAGGACGTGGACGCCGTGGCCGTCTGCGACGTGGACAGCACCCACATGAGCAAGGCGTCCGAGCTGGTGCAGAAGACGCAGAACCGCAAGCCGGCGGAGTTCAAGG
>JACQZS010000096.1 GCA_016213725.1 Acidobacteriota bacterium
AACTGCTGGGGCAGGTGGCGACTCTGATTGGGGCGCGGGCCTCCAAGCGGGCGGGGCGGCGGGCGGCGTTTCGCTAAGCGGGCGGTTGATCCAGAGACATCACGACGGATTCGAAGGCATCGAGTGCGCCTGCGAAGAAGTGGTCTGCGGCTTCGATCCAGTGCAACTGCTTGGGCCCCCAGAGACGCTGAAAGAGCGCTTCCATTTCCGGACGCGGGCCTAGCGCATCGTTGGTGGAGTGGAGGAAGATGCGGGGGAGGGGGCAGCGGTCCAGGATGGAGAACTGCTGGTTCACGGTGGGGAAGCCGGCGAGCAGGACGCGGCGGGCGCCCTGGTGGCATTGCAGGGCGACGCGGGAGCCGAAGCTGAAGCCGGCGACGGTGAGGGGCAGGGCGGGGTAGCGGTGTTTGAGGAAAGAAATGGCGGCGCGGGCATCGTCCACCTCTCCGACGCCGTGATCATGAGCGCCGGCGCTGAGATTCACGCCGCGGAAGTTGAAGCGCAGGGTGACGCAGCCGGTGCGGCGCAGACCCCGGGCTAAGCGGTGAACCACCTTATTGTGAAGGGTGCCGCCGTGCAGCGGGTGCGGGTGGCAGACCAGCGCGGCTTCGCGCGGCGGGCCGGATTCAGGCTCTTCGAGGACGGCCTCCAGGCGGCCGGCGGGACCTTCGAGGAAGAACGACTCGATGCGGCGGGCCATTAGTTGCTGCGGTAGTTGGTGAACTGCATGTCGATGCCGAAGTCCTTGGCGCGCAGCACGGTGATGATCTCCTGAAGAACGTCACGATCTTTGCCAGATACGCGGACGAGGTCGCCGTTGATGGCGGCCTGGACCTTCTTCTTCGAGTCCTTGATGGCTTTGACGATCTCGCGGGCTTTCTCCGTGGGGATGCCCTGCTGAAGGGTGATGACCTGGCGGACGGTGGAGCTGGCGGCGGGCAGAATGGGCCCATAGGTGAGCGCCTTGAGGGGGACCTGGCGTTTGACGAGCTTGCCCTGCAGAATCTCGAGCACGGCCTTGATCTGGAAGTCGTTGCCGGAGGTGAGGGTGATGGTGTTCTCTTTCTCGTTGAGCTCAATGTTGGAATGGGAGCCCTTGAGATCGTAGCGCTGGATGATTTCCTTCATGGCCTGCTGGATGGCGTTAACCACTTCAGGCAGCTCGACCTTGGAGACAATATCGAAGGTATTTTCAGGCATGGGGGTACAGGGGATAGTTTAGCGCGGCGGCAGGATGGACGGCCGCGGGGCGGCTAGCAGGCTGCTGAAATACTCGCGCAGGCCGCGTTGCGCGCGCCGTCCGGCCGCCGGCTAGAAGCAGCGACGAGAGCGATGCGGGACATCGGTGAGGAGCTGGGACGAAGCCGGCGGCCGGACGCCGCCGCAACCCTTTGGGCCACTTGGTTTTGCGCTCCCCAGCTTCGTCGGTCGTCGCTCGCGATGAATGACATCGCCACTCTCCTCCCTTCTCGCTGATGGAGGCAAAACCAATGTGGCGCGGCCTACGCGAGTATTTCAGCAGCCTGCTAGGCGCGGAGGCCGAGCAGGCCCAGGGCGAGGCTGAGGACCGCGGAGAGGAGGACGAGGAGGGTGATCCAGGCGAAGGTGCGGTCGCGGTCGAGGATGAAGGCGATGAGGGAGACGGCGACGCGGGCGATGGGCGTGAGGATGGTGAGGATGGTGCCGAGAGCCATGAAAGAGATGGGATCGGCGTGGAGGATTCCGGAGGGGATGGCGGAGTAATGGAAGTTGTGGGCGCCATCGACGGTGAATGAAGTGGAGGGACGAAGCAGGGCGAGGGCGACTCCGATGCCGAAGCAGGTGGTGGAGGCGTACATGCCGGCGACGAGGGTGCGATAGACGCCGGAGTAGACGTTGTCCTGGGCGCGAAGGTCGGGTTTGTTTGGCATGGCAGTGTTAGCGGAAGCTGGGCAAGTTGATCCCGAAGCGGAGCTGCAGGGCTTTGGCGATCATCGAATACGCCATATAGAACATGAAGAAAGTCAGGGTCTTCTTCAGGAGAGCGCTGGAGAGGCGATTCATGACCATGGTGCCGGCCGTGGCGCCGACCGTGGTGCCGACGGCGATGGGTCCGACGAGGCCGAACTGGATGGTCCCGGCGATGAAGAAGACCAGCGAGCCCACGGCGGCGGTGATGCCGATCATGAGTTTGCTGGTGGCGACGGCGGCCTTCATTGGGATATTCATGTGGCGGTTCATGGCGGAGACCTTCAGGATGCCGCCGCCGATGCCGAGCAGGCCGGAGGCGATGCCGGCGAGAGCGGAGACGGCGGCGCCGATGCGGGCGCCGGTAACGACGTACTCTACGTGGCGGTTGGCGGCCTGGTCGAAGTAATCGCCGCGGAGGTCCAGCTTGCGGCACACGGCATCCTGGGACACGGCGGCGAAGCTGCCGGAAGCGATCCGCTTGTCGTCGAGTTTGCGGGTGGAGAAGGCGCTCCAGCCCATATTGACGAGGAGGGCGGCGAAGACGAGCAGCATTACCCAGTCCTGGAGGTAGAGGGCGAGGACGGCGCCGAGGATGGCGCCCGCGGTAGTAAAGACCTCGAGGAACATGGCGAGGCGGATATTGGTGATGCGCTGATCGACGTACTTGGAGCCGCCGGCATTGGACGTGGCGATGACGGCGACGAGGCTGGCGGCGACGGCGGTCTTCATGGGGAGATGAAAACCGAGCACGAGGAGGGGGACGATGAAGAGCCCTCCGCCGATGCCGAGGAGCGCGCCGAAGAAGCCGGCGACGGATGCGCCGGCGAAGAGGATGGCGACGGTTTGAACCGTGAACGTCATGAGTGTGCCTTCTTCACGGCCTGTGGGGCCGGGGGAGTGGAGTGAGCGGGATCGATGATGGCTTCGACCTGATGAAGGTGGCGGGCCATGGCGGCCTCAGCGGCGGCAGAGTCGGAGGCCTGGATGGCGGCGAGGATCTGGAGATGCCCCTGGAGAGACCCGCGAGCGCGGGCGCGGCTTTGGAACTGTTCCTGGCGGGTGACGAGGAGGAGGCCCATGAGGGTGTCGAGGAGTTTGAGGACGACGGGGTTGTTGGCGGCGCGGGCGATGGCGGAGTGGAAGCGGGTATCCTCATCCACGGTGGAGAGGCCGCGTTTGGTTCTGGAGGCCTGGCCGGCGACGATCTCCGCCAGAGCGGCGCGTTGGGCGGGCGTGGCGCGGAGGGCGGCGCGGGCGGCCAGCGGCGGCTCAATGATGCGGCGGAAGTCCATCAGGTCGGCGATGGAGGTGCCGGCGTGTTTGAGGGTGGAGGCGATGGGAACGGCGGCGAGGTGGTTGACCGGCTCGGCGACGACGGAGCCGAGGCCGTGATGGGTTTCAATGAGGCCTTCGAGCTGGAGTTTGTGGATGGCGTCGCGGATGGAAGAGCGGGAGACGCCGAAACGGGAGACGAGTTCGCGCTCAGGAGGGAGCCGGTCACCGGGCCGGAGTTCGGCGCGAATCCAGGCATCGAGGCGGCCGGCGACCTCTTCGAAGATCTTAGGGCGGGGGATGCGTTCCAGGGCGGCCATGCGCTTGAATTGGTCGGATGTCAGTTGTCGGACCACTTTCAGGATAGCGAAATCGAATCCGGCGCGGAGATTGGCCGGGGCGGTGTGCGCCGGACAGGCCGCGGGTGGACGAAAGTTCGACCTAGTGGCCGAGGGCGATGAGGATCTTCTCGGAGATCTCTTCGACGAGGCCGGGGAGGGAGCGGTCGAGGGCCAGGGTGACGGCGGCGCGGACGGCCTCGGGATCGAGGGCGGGGCGAGGCGGGGGCGCGGCCTGAGCGGGTTCCTCGGGTTGGGGCGGAGGCGGGAGGGATTCGGAGAAGAGGCCGCGGGCGAAGCGGGCGCGGTCGATGAGGGGGCGGATGGTTTCGAGGACGACCGAGGCTTCGAAGGGCTTCTTGAGGACAGCGTCGCAGCCGGCCCGGCGCGCCTCTTCTTCATCGACGGGCTCGAGGAGGCCGGCAATGAGGACGACGCCGGTGTGGCGGTGCTGTTCGTGCGATTTAATCAGGCGGCAGAGTTCGTAGCCGGAGCGCTGGGGGAGAAACACGTCGGCGAGGACGAGGACGGGGGCGACGTCATCGAGGCGGAGCGCGGCGGTATCGCCGTCGGTGACAGTGACGACCTCATAGCCCTCCTCGCGAAGGATACGTTCCCCCATGCGCTGGGCGTGAGGGCTGTCGTCGGCGAGGAGGACGCGTACGGTTTCGGACAAGAGCTACTTCTTTTCCTGAGTCTTGGTCTTGGAGGTTTTGGGCTGCTTGCCCTTCTTGCCGGTAGGAGCCTGATTGTTGGTGGGCAGAGGCTGCTGCGGGGCAACCACAGGTTGGGCGGCGGCGGGCTGAGCGCCGGCGGGCTGCGGCTGGGCTGGGGTTTGCCCCTGAGCGGCTGCGTTCTGGCCACCGCCGGCGCGAGCGTCAGGCAGGGTGTCGAGAGCCGTGGTGTTGCCCGGGGTGGTGGTGGAGAGAGTGACGTCGGTGACGCCGCCGGCGGCGCCGCCGGGGACGGGCACGCTGGCCGGGATGGTGGGGCGCATGGCGGTCATGGTCGGCTGACCGGACTTGGCGGCGCGGGAGACGTCGGGGGACTTGGAGAACGGCCCCCACATCTTGCCCATCATGCCCTTCTCACTGGTGTTCTGCTGTTCGTATTTCATGCGGGCGACGGCGACGGGGTCGGGCTCGGGAATCTCGCCTTCGAGTTCCTTGAGGCGGGACTTGGCATCCTCGACGAGGGGGCTGAGCGGGTAGTCGCGAACGATCTTCTGGTACTGGGAGACGGACTGCTGGCGGAAGCGGGGGCCCATCTTGGAGTAGCTATCGCCGAGGAGCCAGAGAGCCTGGTCTGAGGCGCTGTAGAGGGGATAGTGATCGGAGACGGTCTGGAGGCGATTGGCGGCGGCGGGGTAGGAGCCCTTGTGGTGGTAGAAGTCGCCGACGCGGAATTCGGATTCGCCGATGACCTCCTGGATTTCGCGGAGGCGCTGGGTGGCGATGGGGGCGTAGCGCGAATTGGGGAACTGGGTGAGGAGCTGGCGGCACTCATCTTCGGCGCGCACGACATGGGAGGGGTCGCGGTCAGGCTTCTCCATCTGCTTGAAGTGAATGTCGCACACCTTCATCTGGGCTTCGGCGGACTCTTCGAGCGTGGGGTAGAAGAGGATGAAGTCCTTGTACTCGGCTTCGGCCTGGGCGTATGCGTGGGAGCCGCCTTCGCGCATCCAGGAGTCGGCGATGGCCAACTTGGCCTTGGCCAGGAATTCGGAGGTGTCGTAGGTATTCATCAAGGTATTGAGAGTGAGGCGCGCCACTTCGTAGCGGCCCTTCTCGATGTCCTTGATGGCCTTGTCGAACAGCACCTTGTCGGGCTGCTGGGTGTCCTTGGTGATCGGATTCTCGTACTTCTTGTGCCGGCAGCCGGAGACGGCGAGGGCCAGCAGGATGAGCAGCACGGCGGTAAAGCGGGCCGAGCGGTAGCGGGCAGTCAGCATCAAACTCATCACCTCAAACAAGAGATCTCACGCAAAACGGCCGGGGACTCAAGCCCGGCGAGCCAAAGCATCCAAGGCGGCCTGCTTCATTTCCGATGCGGCACGGCCGGGATCCGGCGCGCCGAATACGCTGGAGCCGGCCACCACCCAAGTGACGCCGGCTTCGGCCACCTTACCTACATTATCCACCGAGATGCCCCCGTCGATCTCGATGGCGAAAGAAAGGCCAAGACGGTCACGCCAATCGCGCAGCGCGCGGACCTTGTCGAGAACGTAGGGGATGAACTTCTGGCCGCCGTAGCCGGGGTTGACGCTCATCAGCAGAACATAGTCGACGATGGGGAGGACGTGCTCGAGAGTAGCGAGGGGCGTGGCTGGATTGAGAACAACACCGGCGCGGGCGCCCTCGCTTTGAATGAGACGAAGGGTGCGATCGATGTGAGGGCAGGCTTCCTGATGGACGGAAACGCAATCAGCTCCGGCGGCGACGAAGCGCGGCGCGAAGGTGTCGGCGTCACTGAACATGAGGTGGACGTCGAGAGCAAGGCGGGTGCGCTTCCGGAGCGACTCGAGCACGGGGAGTCCGAAGGAGATATTGGGGACGAAGTGGCCGTCCATGACGTCGAAGTGGAGGAAGTTGACGCCGGCATGGGTGACCTGATCGATTTGTTCGCCGAGGCGCGCGAAGTCGGCGGCCAGCAGGGAGGGGAGGATTTCGACCATGGCGAGGTAAGGCCCTTTTACTCTATCACGGCGGCAAAAAAGCCGTCCCCTGGATCGCGTCCAGGGCAGCGGAGGACGGTAGATTGGACGCGCGCCGGAGCGGCGCGTTTCAAGACGTCCTGGTTTTCCTCGGGTTCAAGAGAACAGGTGGAGTAGACGAGGCGGCCGCCGGGCTTGAGGCAGCGGAGCGCATTCTCGAGGATGAGGGTTTGCCGTCCGGCCTGGCGGATGATCTCGGCGGGGGTGAGGCGCCAGCGGATCTCGGGGTTGCGAGCGAGGGTACCGGTGCCGGAGCAGGGGGCGTCCACCAGGATGCGATCAAAGACCGGAGGGAAGGGCAAGGGCTTGGCGGCATCCAACTGGACGCGCGGGCAGGGGGCGAGAAAGGCGCGGAGGCGGCGGGGATTGGAATCGCAGGCGACGGCGCGAATGGGGGTTTCGAGGGCCTGGAGGGTCTTGTTGCCCGGGGCGGCGCAAAGGTCGAGGAAGAGCTGGCCGGGCTGCAGTTCGAGTAAGGGGACGATGGCTTGGGCGCCGATGTCCATGCGCCGGCCATCGCGGGTATGGGCTTCGGGCTCCTCCATGGAGGCGCGGGCGGCGGCGGTGGCGAGATCCGCGCCGAGGTTCTGTTGCCAGCGCTGCCAGAGCCACTCGGGGAGGCAGAAGGTGACGTCGTCGGAAGGCCAGGAGGAGGGCAGGGGGGGCAGTTTGCGGAGGATGGCGTTGGTGAAGCCGGCGGCGGAGGATTTGCCGGCGAGTTTGACGAGTTCCACGGTTTCAGCGACGGCCGCGTGGGGCGGGACGCGAGAGAGGTAGCGGAGCTGGAAGGCGCCCATGCGAAGGGCGCGGAGGACGGAGGGGTCGATCTTCTCCAGCGGCCGGGAGGAGGACTGGAAGAGAAGCCAGTCGAGTTGGGGAAGGCGGCGGAGGACGCCGAAGACGATTTGAGTGACGAGGCCGGCATCCCGGGAATCGACGCGGACCAGACGCTCGTCGAGGAGGGAGGCGGCAAGGCCGCCGCGCTCGACGGAGCCGAGGATTTCAAAGGCGATCCGGCGCGCAGGAGTCACACTTTATAATAGAGAGTTGGAACTCGAAAAGCAGATCTTACGGCGCGTGGGCGAAGCGGTGGCCCGGTTCAAGATGATCCGGGAAGGAGACAGGGTAGCTGTCGGCTTTTCCGGCGGGAAGGACTCCTACACGCTGCTGGAGGCGCTGGTGAAGCTGCAGCGGCGGGCTCCGGTGAAGTTCAGCGTATGCGCCTTCACGGTGGATCAGGGCAAGTTCCTGACGCCGATCGACCCGTTCCGGGATTGGTTGAAGGAGCGCGGCGTGGAGTGGACGCTGAAAGTGGACAACCCGTCGGTGAGGCTGATCACGGAACAGCCGGAGCATGGCTGCGACACCTGCAGCCGGTTCCGGCGGCGCGCGGTATACGCGATCGCGCGCGAGTTGGGGGCGAATGTGATCGCCTTCGGGCACACGGCGGACGACTTCTGCGAGGCGCTGCTGCGGAACGCGATGTTTACGGGGCGGCTGAGCGCGTTGCCGGCGGTAACCTACTCGAAAAAGAGGGACTTTCGACTGATCCGGCCGCTGCTGTATGTGACCGAGGATCTGACGCGGGCCTATGCTGGCGAAGCCGGGGCGCCGGTGATTCCGTGCGGCTGTTCGATGAAGACGGGAACAGTGCGGCGCTCGATCCGCGACATGTTTGGGGAGTTGGAGAAGGAATTTCCGGCGCTGAAGAGCACGCTATTGTCGGCGATGGGGAATCTGAACCCGTCGAGACTTCTGGACTTGCGTTACTTAGACTTAGAGGGGGAAGCCGAGGAGGAGGAGAGCCCGCTGGCGGTACTGAACGACGGCGGATTCATTGAACCGTAACCAATCGCGAGTTGACCGCAACTGGGACCGGTTTGAGATAATTTGATTTCCGGCACTTGCGCGATCATGCGAAGGCGCATGAGGCGCGCTGGAGGACGAGGGCCCATGAGGCTACTTCCACGCGAAGAGAAGTTCTTTCACTATTTCATCGAACAATCCAACCTGATCGCAGAGGCGGCGCAACAGTTCCGCCAGGCGGCTGAGAAGGGCCCCAGCGCGCTGCGGGAAGCCGAGGTGTCGATCGCCCGGCTGGAGCAGAAGGGCGACGAGCTGATCCACGAGATTTACACGCGGTTGAACCAGACGTTCATCACGCCGCTGGATCCGGAGGACATCCATTCCCTGGGGTCGCATCTGGATGATGTCCTGGACGGAATCGAAGAGTCGGTCCACCGGATTGTGGCGTACAAGATCGACCCGATTCCGGTGACGATGATCGAGTTGGGCAGCATTCTGGAAGGCTGCGGGCTGACGCTGCAGAAGGCATTCCAGGCGTTGGACGCAAACAAGCCGCTGCTGGAACATTCGATTGAGATCAACCGGCTGGAAGAGCAGGCGGACCACCTGGTGCGGGCGGCGATTGCGGATCTGTTCGACAAGGAGCCGAACCCGATCACGGTGATGAAGCTGAAAGAGGTCTATGAGTACCTCGAGCAGACGACGGATTACTGCGAAGACGTGGCGGACGCCTTGCAGAACGTCATTGTGAAGAACGGGTAAAAGCGCGTGGCACTGGACGGAACATTACTCCTGGTCACGCTGATCGTCCTGGTCGCGCTGGTCTTCGACTATATCAACGGCTTTCACGACGCCGCCAATTCGGTGGCGACGATCGTGGCCACAAGGGTTTTGACTCCGTTCCAGGCCGTCCTTTGGGCGGCCTTTTTCAATTTCCTGGCGGCGATTCCGCTGCTGTTCTGGGATGAAGCGGGCGTAGCGAAGACGGTGGGCAAGGGGATGGTGAAGATCGAGCTGGTGACGGAATACGTCATCCTGGCCGGCCTGTTGGGCGCGATCGCCTGGAACCTGTTCACGTGGTTCTATGGGATTCCGTCGAGCTCGTCGCACGCGCTGATCGGCGGCTACGCGGGCGCGGCGATGATGAAGATGGTGATGACGCAGGGCGCATCGCACGTGATGGAGGCGATTGTCGTGTCCGGCTGGGTCACGACGATGACGTTCATCGTGGTGGCTCCGATGCTGGGCCTGGTGCTGGGCTACGCCCTGATGATCGGGCTGTACTGGATGTTCCGCCACTCGTCGCCGCAGAAGATGGACCGGTGGTTCCGGCGTCTGCAGCTGGTGTCCTCGGGGTTGTTCAGTTACTCGCACGGCTCCAACGATGCTCAGAAGACGATCGGCATCATCACGAGCGTGCTGGTGACGGCCCGGTATTTGGACGGATTCCACGTGAAGTGGTGGGTGGTTCTGGCGGCATTCTCCGCGATCGCCCTGGGCACGATGAGCGGCGGATGGCGGATTGTCCACACGATGGGCGGGCGGTTGACGAGGCTGAAACCGCGCGGGGGGTTCTGTGCCGAGACAGCGGGCGCGATCGCAATTCTCTTCCCGACGTACCTGAAGATCCCGGTTTCTACGACGCACGTGATCACCGGGGCGATCGCCGGGGTAGGCTCCATCCACCGCCTGAAGGCGGTGCGCTGGGGTCTGGCGACGAACATCCTCTGGGCGTGGATCCTGACTCTGCCGATGTCGGCGGCGGTAGGCGCGCTGAGTTTCCTGGTCATCTACGCCATCACCGGCAGGGTGTGAGGCCGCGGTGCGGACGCGATCCCAGACGCTGGCAAGTCCGCTGTTCCGCAAGATCCTGTTCAGCGCGTTTGCGCTGATCATTGCCACGGTGGGCAGCGCGGACTACCTGATGACGCGCTATACGGGCGAGCGGGAACTGGAACAGGTGCAGAAGAACCTGGAACTGGCGCTGCGGATCTACGCGGGCGAACTCAACCAACTGAAGAACGCGGAGCTGGAGCAGTGGGCCCGGCGCGCGGACGGACAGGCGAATGCGCGCATCACGGTGATCGACGCAGGGGGCGCGGTGCTGGCCGAGACGCGGCACGAGAGAGGTTCGATGGAGAACCATGCGCGGCGGCCGGAGGTGAGCACGGCGCTGCGAGGCGGCATCGGGATCGCCAAGCGGCACAGTTCGAGCCTGGGCGTGGACTTCCTGTATGTGGCGCAGCCCGCGTCGACGGCCGAGAGCCGGAGCGTGGTGTTGCGGCTGGCGGTGCCGCTGGCGAGCGTCAACGAGGCTTTGGGCGAGGTGCGCGGCAGGATTCTGCGGGCGTCGCTGCTGCTGGCGCTGCTGGCGCTGATTGCGGCTTACGTCTATACGAGGGGGCTGACGGCGCGCATCCGGGCGATTCAATCGTATGCCGAATCGCTGGCCAATGAACGCCTGGCGGAGGGTGCGGAACTGAATGAGTCGGGGAAAGACGAGCTGGGAGTGCTGGCGGAATCGCTGCGCAGAATGGCGCGGCAGCTGCGGGAGGTTGTCGACCTGCTGAAAGTGGAATCGGGGCGGCGGGAAGCGATACTGGCGAGCATGCGGGAAGGGGTGCTGGCGGTAGACGAGGAGTTGCGGGTGACCTTCTGCAACGAAGCGTTTCTGCGGGCGGCCGGCACTCCGGATGCGCCGGCAGGGCCGGTGCCGGTGGTGCAACTGGCGCGAACTCCGGCGTTTCTCGGGCTGTTGCGGCAGGTGCTGACGAGCGGGCGGACGGTGCGGGACAAACTGCCCCTGGCCCCGGTGTCGGGGCGGAGTTATGAGATCTACGCGGAGCCGCTGGGCATTGGCGGGCAGAAGGGCGCGCTGGCGATACTGCACGACATTACGGAGCTGGAACGGCTGGAGCGGGTGAGGAAGGATTTCGTAGCGAACGTTTCGCACGAGTTGAGGACGCCGCTGGCGGCGATTCGCGGCTATGCCGAAACCCTGCTGGACGGCGCGCTGGAGGATCAGGAATACAACCGGAAGTTCCTGGAGATCATCCGCTCAAACGCGATCCGGCTGACGAACATCGCGTCGGACCTATTGGTGGTTTCGGAGCTGGAGCAGGAGCGCGGGGAGCAGGAGCCGGCGAGCGAGGTAGGGGTCCACGAAGTGGTGGAGGCGGCGCTGCGAACAGTGGAATCCGCCGCGCGTGTGAGGAATATCCGGGTGGAGATCGGGCCGGACAGCGGATTGAAGGTGAAGGGGCAGCGGTTCAGGCTGGAGCAGGCGCTGGTGAACCTGATGGACAACGCGGTGAAGTTCGGCAAGGAAGGCGGAGTGGTGCGGGTGGAGAGCCGGCAGACGGAGGGGGGGCTGGTGGAAGTGGACGTCGCCGATGACGGAATCGGGATTCCGTCGGAGGACTTGCCGCGCATCTTCGAGCGCTTCTACAGGGTGGACAAGGCGCGTTCGCGCGCCGCCGGGGGGACGGGGCTGGGCCTCTCGATCGTGAAGCACGTTGCGGAAGTTTTCGGGGGGACGGTGAGGGTGAAGAGCGAAGTGGGCCAGGGCTCGACGTTCACATTGTCGCTCCCGGCGGCGTGAGCGCATACACTGGAGGGTGAAAGCGATGCCGACGGGGCCACAGGAACTCACTGAGCAGCTGCGAAGACGCCTGCTGGAGATGGGCGGCATGGTGGAGATGTCGATTCACAACAGCGTGCAAGCGCTGGCGCGCAGGGAGGCGGAGCTCGCGGAGCAGGTGGTGGCAGCCGAGCCGGCGATCAACCGGATGGAGATGGAGAACGACTCGCTGATCGTCGAGCTACTGTCGGAGCCTCACGATGAGAAGGGAACGTTGCGGTTTCTGGCGGCGGCGATCAAGATCAACCACGACCTGGAGCGCATGGGGGATCTGGCGGTGAGCATCGCGCGGCGGGGCCTGTCGCTGATGGGCGAGCCGCCGGTGAAGCCGCTGATCGACATTCCGAAGATGGCGCAACTGGCTGAGTCGATGGTAGGGCTCAGCCTGGACGCGTTTGTGAAAGGCGACGCGGCGCAGGCGCGGGCGGTCTTGTCGGACGACGACGAGGTGGACCGGCTGCGGGACG
>JACQZS010000098.1 GCA_016213725.1 Acidobacteriota bacterium
GCAGGTACTCCTGGACTTCGAGGCCGAGGTAGCGGCGGCCCTCGGGGGTGAGCTGGTAGTAGCGGGCGCGGCGGTTATCGGAGGTTCGGCCCCACTCGCCCTGGATATAGCCTTTGACGAGGAGGCGCTGGAGGCCGGGATAGAGCGAGCCTTCCTCGACCTGCAGCACGTCGTCGGAGACGCGCAGGATGGATTCAGCGATCTCGAAGCCGTGCATGACGCCGCGGGAGGCGAGGGTTTGCAGGATGAGCATGTCGAGCGTGCCCTGAGGAATGGAGGAGCGGTGACCGGCGCGCATTACATAGACATTCTATGTTATGTGTCAAGGCGAGGCAAGGCGACACTGCGGAAGGCTCCGCAGCGGGAGGGCGGCGCTTGGGGGGTGGAGCGCTATTGGGTGAGGAGGTAGAAGAGCCCGCTGACGCCGCCGGCTTTGCTGGGTTTGGCAGGGGCGTTGCCGATGTTGAGGTTCGACGAATTGGAGTAGCCGGCGATGAAGGCGTTGCCGGCGGGGTCGAGGGCGACGGCAGTGGCGACGTCGGTGCCCACGCCGCCGAGGATGGCGGACCAGACGAGCTGATTCTGGGCGGACTTGGAAGGATCGAGTCGGGAGGCGAAGAACTCGGTGATGTTGATGGGCGGCGCGGTGGCGCCCTGGATGTTGACGAAGGGGAAATCGGGGGAGGAGGTGTAGCCGGCGACAGTGGCGGTGCCGGAGGCGGGGTGGTAGGCGATGGCGTAGGGCACGTCGCCGCCCTTGCCGCCGAGGTAGGTGAGGTAGTCGATGAAGGCCATGCCGGGCTTGGTGAGATCGAAGCGGGCGACGAAGGCATCGGAGCTGCCGCGGCGGGAGATGGCGTAGGCGCCAGGGCTGACGGGCAGGTCGTCCGAGAAAGTGTAGCCGGCGGCCCAGATGCGGTCTTGCGGATCGACGGTGATGGCCTGGATGGCATCGAGGTCGGAGCCGCCGAAGTAGCCGCCGTAGATGAAGGAGTCAAAGACGGTCAAGTCCGGCTGGATGAGGACGAGGAAGCCGTCGCCGACAGAGCTGGCCCAGCTCTGATTGGCGTTATCGGAGACGGGGATATCCTCCGACATGGTGGTGCCGGCGAAGGCGACGTAACCTTTGGAAGTGAAGGCGACGGAGTTGGCGATATCGGTGGAAGAGCCACCGTAGTAAGTGGCGTAGAGGAACGACTCGGGGAAGCTCTTGAGGGGCTGGGCGACGAGCAGAAAGGCCTCCGTGCCGCCCCGGTTGGCGGGCTGGAGGGCCATGCCGGAGATGACGTTCTGAAGGAAGCCGGAGGTAGTGTAGCCGGTGATGGCGATGCGGTTGTTCGGCCCTGCGGCGATGGCTTGGGCGTAGTCGGCCTTTTCACCGCCGAAGAAAGAAGAGAAGATCAGGCTGCCCTTGCCGAGGACGGTGGGATCGTACAGGAGCAGGAAGGCATCGATGTCCTCATCCTTCTTGGACTGGAAGGCGTTGGCGGTGACTGGGAAGTCGAGGGAGGCCGTGGTTCCGGTGATAGCGATGTATTTACCGGAGACGGTGATGGCGGTGCCTTCGTCATCAGCCGAGCCGCCGATGTAGGTGAAGTAGGCGAGTTTCCAGTTGGCGCCGTCGGGGACGATGCGGGCGATGTAGGCGTCTTTGACGGTAGTGCTGACCTGGAAGTTGTAGACGGCGGAAGATTTGGCGTGGGCGACCGCGACGGAGTTGTCGATGGCGCGGACGACGGTCCAGGCGGTGGTGCCGGCGCCATCGGTGACGGTGAGGGTCTCGTCATCGATGCGGATATTGAAAGGAGTCTCGGTGGGGAAGCCGCTGTAGGAGGCCACGGTGATGGAGGTGGCGGAGGCGGTGATGGGCTCGGTGATGATGGTGGCTACGGTGGTGCCGTTGCGCTCCCAGGAATAAGGGTCAGTGCCCGAGACGATCGGGATGACGGAACGGGAGGCGCCGGTGATCCAGTAGCTGCCGTCGGAGGCGATGGCGGCGCCAAAGATGGACTCGAACTGGTCGCCGCCGAAGTAGCCGGCCCAGGAGATGACGGGATCGATGACGAGCGGGAGGGAGGAGTCGTAGCGGCCGAGAGCGAGCCGGACCTGGCCGTGCTCGACGACGTAGCGGCTCTCGACGGGGACGCGGCTTGAGCCACGCATCTGGTAAGAGACTGGAGCATGCTGGCGGAGGCCGCCGGAGAGGAGCAACGAACCGTCCGGCTGGAGGGCGGGCGCGGCGCCGGAGAACTGCATGCGGATGTGGGAGGGGTTTGAGCCCGGGCTGACGACGAAATCGAACTCGATCAGTTTGCCGGCGGCGTAGTAGACGACGTCGATGCCGGGATAGATAGAGCTGGCGGCAACCTGTTGAAAATGGGGAACGTTGGTGCGCCAGGCGGCGCGGTTGTTGCCGATGAGGTAGTCAGTAGCGGCGAGCTGCGGCTGCTGGCCCTGGAGGAGGGCGGCGGGCCGGGATCCGGGGAAGGAGAGGCGGACGCTGGAGGCGGAAGAAGAGAACGTGGCGCCGCCGGCATCGACGGCGAGGGCGAGCGAGGCGCTGCGGGAAAGGTAGCCTGCGCCGCCAGGGGCGGGTTCGAACCAGGCTGGAATCTGGGCGAGAGCCTGGCGAGGATCAGGGCGGCCGGCGAAGGCCGAAGCGGTGGACAAAGCCAGGACCGCAAGAAGAGACGGCAGGATGCGCATGAATGAACTCAGAGCGGGGCCGAGCGCCCCAAACAAACTATTATACGAGGCGGGAAGGAGTTACGGGTACAGGCTGGGCTCAGCTTTCGAGGATGAAGAAGCCGGATTCGACGCAACTGGAGAGAATCCGGTTCCAGGCGACGCGGGCGCGGCCCTGGGCCTGGGCGTGCTGAAACTGAACTTCCTGGCCGCTGACAAGGCTAGTGAGAGTGTGGGCGGCGCGAAAGCCGTGGAGGCTGACGTTGAGGAGGCGGGCTTCGATGAGCGGGGCGGCGGCGTTGGCGGCGTCGCGGAAGTGGACGATGCCGGCGGTGGGCATCCGGGGCTCTCTCCGTCTATCCGACGGCTTGGCGTTCATGCTCGGGTGACTCCAGGGAATGAGCGCCGGAGAGTCCGGCTGGCTCATCGATGCGATACAGCTTCAGTTTGCGGCTCAGGGTGCGGCGGGAGATGCCGAGGGTATCGGCAGCGCGCTGGCGGTGGCCGTTGGATTGTTCGAGTACGCGAAGAATGGTGTGGCGTTCAATGCCGTCGAGGCGATCCGGCTCAGAAGCGGGGCCGGACTGCGGCGCGGCGGGAAGGCCGGAGG
Organism: Acidobacteriota bacterium; assembly: GCA_016213725.1. Taxonomy (GTDB): domain Bacteria; phylum Acidobacteriota; class Terriglobia; order Bryobacterales; family Bryobacteraceae; genus Paludibaculum. Next base: position 3,296 of record JACQZS010000098.1, read on the forward strand.
CGGGCAGGGCGAGACAGCCGGCGGTGATGGGATCTCCGCCGGCAAAGATGGCGGCGCGGGTGATGACGTTTCTGAGTTCGCGCACGTTGCCGGGCCAGTGGTAGCGGTTGAGACAGGCGAGGGCATCGGCGGCGAAGGAGGCCGAGGGGTCCTGGCCGGCGAGAAAGAACTCGGCGAGGACGGAGATATCGTCGATGCGTTCGCGCAGAGGCGGGACGCGGAGAGTGACCTGAGAGAGGCGGTGATAGAGATCTCTGCGGAAGCGGCCTTCGGCGGCGGCGAGTTCGAGTTCGGCATTGGTGGCGGCGACGATGCGGACATCGACCTGGACTTTGCGGGTGCCGCCGAGGCGGAAATAGGAGGCGCCGTCGAGGACGCGCAGGAGCTTGACCTGCATGCGGGCGTCGAGTTCGCCGATTTCGTCGAGGAAGAGGGTGCCGCCGTGGGCGAGTTCGAAGAGGCCGGGCTTGGCGCAATCTGCGCCGCTGAAGGCGCCTCTTTCGTAACCGAACAGCTCGCTTTCCATGAGGTGTTCGGGGAGGGCGCCGCAGCTAATATCGACCCAGGGCTTGTGGCAGCGGAGGGAGAGCTGATGGATGGCGCGGGCGACGAGTTCCTTGCCGCAGCCGCTTTCTCCCTGGATGAGGACACTGGCGCCGGAGCGGGCGACCCGGCCGGCAAGGTCCAGCAGGTCAATCATCTTTCTGCTGGCGAAGACGGCGGGCATCCCGAGGAACTCGCGGTGCTGTATTGCGGGCGGGGCCATAGCAGGATCTGCCACTATCCATGATTCGGATGAAAGGGAAGGCGGCGATAGAGGCGGCGCTCCGAAGAAGAGCGCGATGCCACCTTAGGCCGGCCCGAGAATTCACCCTAGGGGGAAAGGAGTAATGTTTCGGAGGCAAAGCGACGATGGAGGGTGGGAATGGAGAAGTCGGTCGTCAGCAACGCATATGTGCGGCTGGTCATCCTCATGGGTGCGGCCGTACTTCTGCCGCAATTGACGCGGTGGCAATCCAGCGATGGATTGCAATACCTCTCCTATATGCTGCTGGCGGTGCTGGCGGGCTGCTTCCACGTGGAGTACCGGACGGAGCAGGGGCGGTTTCCGCTGAGCACGCTCTTCGTGATGATCACGATGAAGGCGCTGTCCACTCCGGAGGCGTTCCTGCTGGCGGCGATCAGCACGGGCGCGGAGGTGGTGAACCGGCAGGCGGAGAACCGGCGGACGGTGATCGACGTGGCGTTTTCGGTGGCGTCTGTGTCGATCGCGGTGGGGCTTGCGGATGTCGCGATGCGGGGGATCTACCTGCCGCTGCATATGAGCCAGCTGAACGCGGCGTTGCAGGCGGCGCTGGTGGGGGCGACATATTTTGTGGGCATCTCCTTCCCGGAAGCGATGAGGGAATCGCTGGACACGGGCGGGAAGCTGGTGCACGTGTGGAAGGAGAAGCAGTTCTGGACGGTGCCCTACTACGTGGCGGCGGCCCTGGTGGCGAGCCTGTTCGACGTGGCGCGGGCAAGCGTGGGCTGGCAGATTCCGGTGCTGGTGCTGCCGGTGGTGTTTCTGCCCTACCGGGCCTACCGCCTGTACATGGAACGGGTGGAGGGCAGCCTGGAGCACGCCGAAGAGATGGCGGCGCTGCACCTGCGGACCATCGAAGCGCTGGCGCTGGCGATCGACGCCAAGGACGAGACGACGCACGACCACCTGCAGCGGGTGCAGGTGTACGCCATGGAAGTGGGCAAAGAGCTGGGCCTGAGCCGGCAGGAACTGGAGGCGCTGCGGGCCGCATCGATGCTGCACGACATCGGCAAGCTGGCGGTGCCGGAGCACATCATTTCCAAGCCGGGCAAGCTGACGCCGGAAGAGTTCGAGAAGATGAAGATCCACCCGGTGGTAGGCGCGGAGATCCTGGAGCGGGGGCGATTCCCCTATCCGGTGGTGCCGATTGTGCGCTCGCACCACGAGCGGTGGGACGGCAATGGATATCCGGACCGGCTGAAGGGCGAGGAGATCCCGATCGGATCGCGGGTTCTGGCCGCAGTGGACTGCCTGGACGCGCTGGCCAGCGACCGGCAGTATCGCAAGGCGCTGCCGCTGGACCAGGCGATCGGCATTCTGGTGCGGGATGCGGGGACGGCGTTCGATCCGCGCGTGGTGGAGATCCTGGCGCGGCGGTACGTGGAGTTGGAATCGAAAGCGAAGGCGCACCACACGGAGCCGTTGAAGCTGACGAAGGACGTGGTGATCCGCGGCGGAGACGCGCCGGCGGCGGGATTCGAGAAGTCGGACGGCAAGGCCAAGATTGGCGAGGGATTCAACCAGCCGGACTTCCTGGCGCTGATCGCGGCGGCACGGCAGGAGGCGCACGGGCTGTTCGAGCTGGCGCAGGACCTGGGGAGTTCGCTGAGCCTGGACGAGACGCTCTCGGTGTTGAGCGTGCGGTTGAAAAGGATTGTGCCGTTCGATTCGATGGCGGTGTACGTCAAGCGGGAGCAGTTGTTGATGCCGGAGTTCGTGAGCGGGGAGAACTTCCGGCTGTTCGCGTCGCTGCAGATCCCGATGGGCGAGGGGTTATCGGGTTGGGTGGCGGAGAACGCGAAGCCGATTGTGAACGGGAATCCGACGGTGGAGCCGGGATATCTGAACGACGCGACGAAGTTTTCGACGCTGCGGTCGGCGCTGGCCGTGCCGCTGCACGGGATGAACGGCGTGGTGGGCGTGATCGCGCTGTACCACACGGAGCGGGACGCCTATACGAAAGACCATCTGCGGGTGCTGCAGGTGGTGAGTTCGAAGCTGTCGCTGGCGATTGAGAACGCATTGAAGTACCGGCAGGCGGAGACGTCGGCGACGACGGATTATCTGACGCAGCTGCCGAATGCGCGGTCGTTGTTCCTGCACCTGGATGCGGAGCTGGCGAGAGCGCGGAGGGAAAAGGGCGAGCTGACGGTGGCGGTGTGCGACCTGGACAACTTCAAGCAGATCAACGACCAGTACGGTCACCTGGAAGGGAACCGGGTGCTGCGGATTGTGGCGACGACGCTGCGCAACAACTGCCGCGAGTACGACTACGTGGCGCGCATGGGCGGGGATGAGTTTGTGGTGGTGATGGGCAGGCTGGACGCGACCAACGCGGCGATGCGGCTGGACCAGGTGCGGCGCGCGGTGCTGGAAGAGACGCGCATGCAGACGGGGTTGGACCTGACGGTCTCGATCGGAACGGCCACGTTCCCCACCGATGGAGCGGATGCCGAAGATCTGCTATCCACGGCGGACCGGCTGATGTACACGGCGAAGCAGAGCAGCCCGGCGCGGCTGAAGGCACAGCAGCGGTGGGAGCAGTGGAAAGATGCCGCGGGCCGGGCGCAGGTGCAGCCGACGTTATGACGCTTTGCCGGCGAGGCGGAGGCGATAGACCAGCGCGCCGGAGATGAGGGTGACGGCGGCGGCCAGCGAGATCATGGGGGCGAAGCGGAGTCCGGCGATGACGAGCCAGACGCCGGGGACGACGAACAGAAGCGGGATGAGCGGATAGGCGAAGCTGACCACGGGCAGTTTCTGCCAGTCCTGGCGGCGGCGCAGCCAGAAGAGGCTGGCGACGGCGAGCATGGCGAAGAGATTCAGCAGGTAGCCGATGTAGGTCATGAGGTTGCCGAAGTTGACCATGGTCATGAGCATGGCGCAGGCGCCTTGGCAGAGGATGGCGGGCACGGGGGTGCGCCACTCGGGGTGGATCTTCGCGGCAACCGGCAGGAAGGCGCCGTTCTTGGCCATGGCGTAGTAGAGGCGCGGGCCGATGGTGACCATGGCGTTGACGGTGGACATGAGCGAGACGGCGAGCAGGAGGCTGAAGACGCCGGCGATCTCGGGTCCGAAGAGGGCCTTGGCGGTGAGGCTGCCGACGGCGAGAACGCCCTTCATCTCAGAGCGCGGCGTGGCGTAGATACAGACGACATTGAAGAGCAGGTAGAGGACGGCGACGAGGCCGGTGCCGAGAGCGAGCGCCAGCGGCAGGGTCCTCTCAGGACGCTTCAACTCTTCGGCGATATAGGTGGCGGCGTTCCAACCGCTATAGCCGACGTAGATCCAGAACAGGCTGATGGCGAACTGGGCGGGAATGGGTGTGGAAGAAGTGCGTTCAGTGACCTGGCTCAAGTGCGCCCAGTTGCCGTGGCCGATGGAGAGGCCGAGTCCGATGAAGGCCACCATGACGAGCACTTTGATGGAAGTGAGGGCGTTTTGAATGCGGGCGATGAATTCGACGCCTAACAGGTTCAGCACGGTGAAGCCGAGGACGAGCAGGGCGGCGGTTACTTGCGCGCCGCCGAACTGGAGTCCCATTTCGCCGAAGTTCCAGCGATACCAGACGTTCTCCTGGCGCAGGGCGGGGCTGAAGTAGCCGAGGTAGTTGGAGAAGGCGAGGGCGGCGGTGGCGATAGGCGCGGAGAAGCCGGCGAAGAAGCTGACCCAGCCGCTCATGAAGCCGAGGGTGGGGCCGTAGGCGCGGGTGAGGTAGACGTACTCGCCGCCGGAGGCGGGGAAATTGATGCCGAGTTCGGAGTAAGAGAAGGCGCCGGCGAGAGCGACCAGAGCGCCGATCAGCCAGATGACGAGGACGTAGGAGGGATCGCCGAGATCACCGGCGAGGAAACCGGTGGAGGTAAAGATGCCGGTGCCCACCATATTGGAGATGACGAGCGCGGTGGCGGAGAAGAGGCCGAGCCGGCGCAGGAGGGTAGGCGATGAGGAGGATGCCATTTAAGGAACAATTGTACTTGAGAGCGGCGGGTCAGTCTTCGTGCCAGCAGTGATAGCCGGGGAAGGCGGCTGAGAAAAGGCGGACGGTGAGGTGGCGATCCGGCTCGCGGCCGAATTGAGTACTGCGATCGCTGAGGACGATGCGGCGGGCGGCGTGATCGATCTCGCACCAGCCGCCGCCGAGGGGGCGGAGGCCGTACTGCTGGGCAAGGTGGACGTGGAATCCGGCGGAATCGTCCAGGACGGCCACGAGGCGACGGGGGTCTGCGAGGTCGCGGCCGAGGATGTACTTGCCGGCTGGGCGGGGCCGGTCCTCGGTGCGGACGATCAGGAGAATGTCGGGGCCGCCGTCAAGAGATGGGATCGACTGGCTGAGGAGCATGGCGGGCGGCCTCGGCGACGATGGCTTCGACGAGCGAGTCGGTAGTGGATTGAGGAGCTTCGATGGCGACGGCCAGGCCGAGGCGGCGGGCGGCCTCGGAGGTGATGGGGCCGATGGAGGCGACGGGGATGCCGGCGAGCAGGCCGGGTCCGGCGGCGGCGAGGAGGTTCTTGGCGGTGGAGGAGCTGGTGAGGGTGATGTAGTCGGGCTGCCAGGCGGCAAGTAATTCGCGGGTGCGCTCGGAGAGGCCGTCGGGGATGCGGTTTTCGTAGACGGGGAGAACGTCGACCTGGGCACCGAGGGCGCGCAGCTGATCGGGGATGACGTCGCGGGCGGAGGCGGCGCGGGGGAGCAGGATGCGCTTGCCGTGGAGGGGCTCAGCGGAGAGCGATTCGGCGAGGCTCTCGGCGACGAACTGATCGGGGAGGAGATCGGGCTGAAGGCCGGCGGCGCGCAGGGCGCCGGCGGTGGCGGGGCCGATGGCGCAGAGTTTGGGGCCGGGCGTGGCGGCGATGGAAGAGAAGAACGCCTCGACGGCATTGGCGGAGGTGAAGATGGCCCAGTGGTAGGAGGGCCACTCGGGACGTTCAAAAGGGATCGGGTGAATTTCGATGACGGGGAGTTCGACGACTTCGGCGCCGAGGGCACGGAGCTTGGAGGAGAACGTCCCGGCCTGGTACTGGGCGCGGGTGACAAGGATGCGGCGGCCGGCGAGCGGGAGATCGCCGCCGTAGACGGAGGCGAGAATGGCGCTGGCGCCCTGATCGAGCAGGCGGCGGGCGGAGGCGGCGCCGAGGGTGGCGGCATTGGCGGCGGGCGCGCTGCAACGGTCTTCGAAGATGGGGTCACCGTCGGGATGGACGACGACGGCGCGGAGGGTGATCTGGTCGTTCTCGACAACGGCGTGAGCACCGATGGGGACCTGGCAGCCGCCGCCGAGAGCGGCGAGGACGGCGCGCTCGGCGGTGACGGCGGCGCGGGTGGGGGCGTGATCGAGTTGGGAACAGATGCGAAAGGCGTCGCCGGAGTCAGCGCGGGTTTCGATGGCGAGCGCGCCCTGGCCGACAGCGGGGCACATGAGGTCAGCGGGCAGGAGTTCGGTGATGCGATGGCCCCAGCCGAGGCGGCGGAGGCCGGCGCCGGCGAGCAGGATGGCCTGGAACTGGCCTTCGTCGAGCTTGCGGAGGCGGGTGTCGAGGTTGCCGCGAATGGGTTCGAGGATGAGATCGGGGCGGAGGCGCTTTAACTGGGCGCTGCGGCGGAGCGAGGAGGTGCCGACGCGGGCGCCCTGGGGGAGGGCTTGGAGTGTGGAGCCGATCAAGGCGTCGAAGGGGATTTCGCGCTCGGGGATGGCGGCGACGGTGAGGCCGTCGGGGAGGATGGTGGGAAGGTCTTTGAGGGAGTGGACGGCGAGGTCGATGCGGCGGTCGAGGAGGGCTTCTTCGATCTCCTTGGTGAAGAGGCCCTTGGAGCCGACCTTGGCGAGAGGGACGTCGGTGATCTTGTCGCCGGTGGTCCTGATGATCTCGAGATGAGTTTCGACGCCGAGATCAGCGAGGCGGGCGGCGACCCAGTTGGCCTGCCAGAGGGCGAGTTGGGAGCCGCGGCTGCCGATGGTGAGTTTCATTCATCCTCCAGCCGGAACATGCGGCGGATGACGGAGAGGATGCGGTCGCCTTCCGGCTGGGAGGCGGCGCGGCGGATTTCGGTCATCGGGCCGTGAGCGAATTTATTGATGAGGCCGCGGGTGTAAGCCTGGAGGGCCTCCTCCTGCTGCGGAGTGAGAGAGCCGAAGCGGGAGCGGACGCGGTCGAGTTCAGCGCGGGAGAGATCGTCGAGCTGCTGCTGGAGGCCGACGATGATGGGGGCGACCTCGCGGGCGCGCATTTTGTCGAAGAGGCGCTGGATCTCCTCCTCGATGATCTGTTCGGCCTGATCGGCTTCGCGCTGGCGGGCGAGGCGGTTTTGCTCGACCTCGCGGCCGAGGTCGTCGATGTCGTAGAGGTAGATGTTTTCGAGGTCGTCGACGGCGGGGTCGACGTTGCGGGGGACGGCGATGTCGATGATGAAGATGGGGCGGTTCTGGCGGCGGCGCAGCACCTGCTTCATCTCTTCCTTGTGGAGGATGTAGTCGGGGGCGCCGCTGGAGGTGATGACGATGTCCATCTCATGCAGGCGCTGGTGGAAGGTGTCGTAGTCGATGACGGCGCCTTCGAAGAGGGCGGCCATCTCTTCGGCGCGGCTGCGGGTGCGATTGGTGACGAGGATGCGGCTGCAGCCGGCGCGATGGAGGTGGCGGGCGGCGAGCTCGGACATCTTGCCGGCGCCGACGAGGAGGACGGACTTGGATTTGAGATCGCCGAAGATCTGGCGGGCCAGTTCGATGGCGGCGTAGGAGATGGAGACGGCGCTGCGGCCGATGTCGGTTTCGGAGCGGACGCGCTTGGCGACGAAGAAGGCGCGGGTGAGGACGGTATCGAGAAAACCGTGGACGGTGCCCTGGGCGCGGGCGGCGGAGTAGGCGGCTTTGAGCTGGCCGAGGATTTGAGGCTCGCCGAGGACCATGGAGTCGAGCGAAGCGGCGACGCGGAAGAGATGGCGGACGGCCTCGCGGTCGTCGAAGGTGTAGAGATAGGGCTGGAGGAAGGACTGGTCGAGGGAGCGATCTGCGGCGAGGCGGGCGAGCACTGCGGCGAGAGCGTCGTCCGACTTGGCGTGGAGCGCGACTTCGACGCGATTGCAGGTGGAGAGGATCAGGGCCTCTTCGACACCCGGGCACTCCTGGAGCGATTGGAGCGATTGCGGGAGGGCGGCTTCGGGGAAGGCGAAGCGTTCGCGGATTTCGACCGGCGCGGTTTTGTAGCTCAGACCTGTGAGAAAGACCTTCATTGGCAGGCGAGCCTCATTTTTCGAGAAGCGGGCGGAGGCCGACATGGGCAGCCCAGGTGAGGACGGAGAAACAGAGCACCGTCAGCGAGAGGAGCGCGGCCCTTCTTCCGCGCCAGCCGGCGGAGAGGCGGAGGAACACCATTACGAGGTAAAAAGCCCAGGTAATGAGAGAGACCACGATGGCGGGCTGGGTGATCCAGCGCGTGCCGTATTCGATGGAGGCCCAACTGGAGGCGGCGGCGACGGCGAGGGTGATGGCGACGAAGCCGAAGTTCATGGAGCGGGTAATGAGGTTGTCGAGGTCTTCGAGCGGCGGGAGGCGGTCAGACGCGACGCGGGTGAGCCAGCCGGGCTGGACGTGGCGGCGTTTGAGGCGGCGCTCCTGGAGGAGATAGAAGACGGAGGCGGCGGCGCTGAACAGGAGGCCGGAGAGCCCGATGAGGACGAGCAGGATGTGGGTGACGAGGAGGGCGCCGCGGAGGCGGGTGTCGGTCCAGGTGGCGGAGGGACCGGCGGTGGCGCCGATGAGGGTGAGGACGGCGACCAGGGGGAAGACGAAGACGCTGAGCACGGCGAAGTGGTAGCGCCACTCCAGGAAGAGATAAGCGAGAGCGAAGAGGAAGGCGGCGAGGGAGGCGGTTTCGAAGAAGTTGTTGGCGGCGACGGTGTGCAGGGCGATGCTGTGCTCGACGATGGAGACGAAGTGGAAGACGGCGGCGAGCTGGAAGGCACGCAGGGCGAGGGGAAAGAGGCGGTCACCGTGGCGCAGGAGAGAGAGAACGGCCTGCAGCAGGGCGAGCATATAGAGGGCAGTGGCCAGACGGAGCCAGAGAAGGCTCATTTCCAACATGGGGCCACCCGGGAGGAGAAATAACCCAGCACGATTTGAGTATACCCCGGACGGATGATTGAGCCTGAAGTGGGAAGATGTCAGCATGACGCTGAATCTGAAGGGCAAAAGGGCACTGGTGACGGGCGGGACGCGCGGAATTGGACGAGCGGTGGGGGAGCGGCTGCTGGAGGCAGGCTGCAGCGTCGCCTTGTGCGGACGGACGGAGGAGGGGGTAAGCAGGGCGGTGGAGGAGCTGCGGGCACGGTTTTCCGACGAAACCCTAAAAATCGAAGGCAAAGCCGCCGATGTTGGGAGTGAGGCAGCCGTTCGAGAGTTGTTCGCGTGGCTCGACAGCGGCATCGGCGGTCCGGACATCCTGGTGAACAACGCCGGGATCGGGATCTTCAAAAACCTGGCGGATCTGGCGCCGGAAGAATGGAATCGCGTGATCGGGACGAACTTGAGCGGCGTTTACCACTGTTGCCACCAAGCGCTGCCGCGGATGCGGCAGAGCGGGGGCGGGTGGATTGTGAACATCGCCAGCCTGGCGGGGAAGAACGCCTTTGCCGGCGGGGCGGCGTACAACGCGTCGAAGTTCGGACTATGCGGAATGAGTGAAGCGGTGATGCTGGATCACCGATATGAGGGAGTGAGAGTAACGACAGTGCTGCCGGGCAGCGTGAACACGGAATTCGGGCGCGCCGGGCAAGCGGATTGGAAGATCGCTCCGGAAGATATCGCAGAGACGGTGGCGATGATCCTGGCGATGCCGGAGCGGACGTTGATCAGCCACGTGGAGGTCCGGCCGTCATGTCCGCCGAAGCGGTAGGCGCGGGCGGGAGATTGGGATGATTGCAGCCGGACGGACCAGAAGAGGTTCGGTGGCTGGAGCAGGAAAGGAGCCCAAATTGGGCCAAGGGATTACAATGGAAGGCATGGCAGGCGCCATCCCGCCGCTGCCGAAGGAGACGCGCCGGCTCCCGTTCACGCGCCGGCCGGGCGGCGCGACGGGCCTGCAGGGTCTGCTGCGGGAGGAGCGCGAAACGAGCACTGCGGGGGCATTGGAGCTAGATCCGGCACGGACTGGGCGGGACGCCTGCTCGCTGGAGAGCGGGCTAAAGCAACTGGTGGTGGGCCAGGACGAAGCGATCTCGCAGATCGTGAACATTTACCAGATGCACGCCACGGGGCTGAACGCGCCGCACCGCCCGGTGGGGAATTTCCTCTTTCTGGGCCCGACGGGTTCGGGCAAGACGAGAATTGTGGAAGCGACGGCGGAGACGTTGATGGGTTCGGGGCGGGCGGTGATCAAGATCGACTGCGCGGAGTTCCAGCATAGCCACGAGATTGCGAAGCTGATCGGCTCGCCGCCGGGCTATCTGGGCCACCGGGAGACGCATCCGCTGCTGAGCCAGGAGGTGCTGAACCAGTACCACACGGAGCGGACGAAGCTGAGTTTCGTGCTGTTCGACGAGATCGAGAAGGCATCAGACGCACTGTGGAACCTGCTGTTGGGAATTCTGGACAAAGCCACGCTGACCCTGGGCGACAACCGCAAGGTGGATTTCTCGCGGGCGATGATCTTCATGACTTCCAACCTGGGCGCGGCGGAGATGAGCGCGCTTGTGGCGCCGAAGCTGGGGTTTGGCGCCATGCGCAAAGGCCCGGATTCGCTGGATGCGCAGACGGGGGAGAAGCTCAACCGGACAAGCCTGGAGGCGGCGCGGCGCAAGTTCACACCGGAGTTCATGAACCGCCTGGACAAGGTGGTGGTATTCAAGCCGCTGGGCGAAGAGCAACTGCGGCGGATTCTGGACATCGAGCTATCGATGGTGCAGGAGCGCGTATTTTACGCATCGCCGGACAGGAGTTTTGTGTTCTCGCTGACGCAGGAGGCAAAAGAGGTGCTGCTGCGGGAGGGCACGGACGTGAAGTACGGGGCGCGGCATCTGAAGCGCGCGATTGAACGGATGCTGGTGCAGCCGATGTCGAACCTGATTGCCACGGAGCAGGTGCGCGGGGGCGACCTGATCAAGGTAGACGGCAGTGCGGACGGCGGAGCGTTGCGCTTCCTGCGGGAGGCGGAAGGGCTGCCGATCCATGCGATGGCGGAGATTGCGGAGGTTCCGGCACGGCGTTGGATGAAGGCGGCGAGCGCGCCTCCAGCGGAGGTGCAGCGGATTCCGGCGGCGCGGGGTTCGCGGCGCGGCTAGCAGGCGCGGCAGAGCTCACCCGGCCGGCAGGGCCGCCGATTTACTCCCCGATGCGTTGCGACAAGACGGGGATGGAGCCGCCTTGTTGCGTGAGAGACAAGGGGCGAGGCTCCGTCTGGCAGTCCGGCAGGGGTTTGCCGGAATAGTAGTTTAGGCCGTAGCGCCAGGCGCGGTGGATGTCGTCGATGCAGGTCCGGCCGGCGAGGGGCTGCACCTTGCGCCAGAGTCCGCGCGCGGAGACCAATTCATCGAGCACGGGTGCGGCGCTGTGCTTGACGTACCACAGGCCGGAAGCGGCCAGCGCGGCCACGAGCAGAACGGCGGGCGTGCGGCGGCCGCGGGCATCCAGCCACCACGCGGCGGCGGCCAGTGGAGCCGTAAAGGCGAAGTACTCCCAATGCAGTTCGCCCCACTCGGCGCGGCGGATGCCATAGAGCAGCGATTCGGGCAGGATGGAGACCACGACGGGGCACAGGCCGACGAGCAGCGCGGTGATGGCGAGGCTGCGGCGCAGGTGCTTCGATTCGCGGCTGCCAGCCGCGATCAGAATGGCGAGGGAAGGCAGCAAGGGCAGAATGTAGCCCGGCAGTTTGTTGGAAGAGAGCGAGAAGAAGAGGAAGCCGAAGGCGAAGGTGAGGGCGGGCACGCGGAGCCGGCGGTCCAACCAGGCGGACGGTCCCAACTGGGAGAGGAGGACGGGCCAGGGGAAGAGCCCGCCGACGAGCACCGGGATGTAGAACCACACGGGCTGGACGTGCATCAGACCGCCGCTTGTGAAGCGCGAGAGGTGATGGCGGATGAAGAACTCGTCAAAGAATGCCCAGCCATGCAGCAGCAGCATGGCGGCAAACCAGGGAGCAGCGATGAGAAGGGCGGCGGCGGCAGGCAGGAGCAGGCTCCGCCACTGGCGGCGGTTGAGCCAAAGGAAGGGGAGGGCGAGCACGGCGGGGACCAGGCCTTTGGCGAGAAGCGAGAGCCCGAAGAAGACGGCGGTGGCATAGAGGGCGGTACGGCTGGCGGTTTGCATCCAGAGCATGCCGCAGAGGAGCGCGGCGGTGAAGGTAACGGCGAGGGGCAGGTCAGTAACGGCGACCTGGGTGTAGGCGGTCCAGCCGGCGGTGGTCGCGAGCACGAGGGTGGCGGTGGAGGCGGTGAAATCGTCGTAGAGGCGGCGCAGCGCGAAGAACTGGAAGGCGAGAAACGCTACGGAGAGCAGGACGAGGGGGACGCGCGGCGCCAGGTCGTCGCCGAGACCGGATTTCCGGCCCAGCGCGACCAGCCAGTAGAGCAGGGGGGGCTTTTCGAACCAGGGCTGGCCCCAGAGCCGCGGGGTGACCCAATCGCCGGAGCGGGCCATTTCGCGCCCGATGGAGGCGTATCTGGGCTCGTCGGGGCCGAGCAGGCCGACACCGGAAAGGCCGTTGAGCAGGAGCAGTGCCAGGAGGGTCAAAGCCAGCGCCGTCAGCAGGGGAATTCGAAAGCGGGGGCCAACCAGGGACACTCACCAGTATAATGGCGGCAATGAAAGTGTTCCGGATCATACTCCTTGCGGTCTGCGCGTTTCCGCTGGCGGCGGACGTTTCGCAGTGCGCCTGCGATCCCGCCAAACCGGAGACGATGAAGGCGCGGGAGTGCTCATTGTGCGTGGAAGCGGGCAGACACACGGCGGAAGGAAAGTTCTTTGTCCTGAAGGACAACAACCCGAGAAAGCCGAACCGGTGGCTGGTGTTGCCGGTGGGACACACGCCGGGTCCGCACCATATGCACGAGATGCCGAAGGCGGAGCGGGCGGAGTTCTGGCAGAGCGCCATCAGGCTGGGGAAAGAGAAGTTCGGCGAGGAGTGGGGGGTGGCGTACAACGGCTGGAAAGTGCGCACGCAGTGCCACGCGCACATTCACGTAGGGCACTTCATTCAAGCGGCAGAGAACTCAAATTTCAAGCTGGTGAGGCGAGTGGAGGAGTTCCCCACGCCGGAAGATGCGGGATTATGGATCCATCCGGTGGAGGGCGGGTTTCATGTCCACGCGGGGGAGCAGATTGCGGAGACAGTGTTGGTGCGTTGAGAATTGGGGCCGGAGGATGCGGTCTCCTGGGATAGTAAGCTATGCAGTATAGAGAGTCGAGGACGCATGCGAATCCTAGTTGTGGAAGATGAAGAGCGCATCGCCGATTTCGTGAACCGGGGCCTGACGAGCGCCGGTTACGAAGTGGAGGTTGCGCCGGACGGGCAAGCCGCCCTGAACAAGTTGCACGAAGCGGATTACGAACTGGTGATCCTCGACCTGATGCTGCCGGACATGGACGGGTTGTCGGTGCTCGAGAAGATCCGGATCCGCAAGGTGAGCCCCCCGGTGCTGATCCTGAGCGCGCGAGGGGGCGTGGAAGACCGGGTGAAGGGCCTGGAACTGGGTGCCGACGATTACCTGGTGAAGCCGTTCGCGTTTGTCGAATTGCTGGCCAGGGTGAGGGCGCTGATCCGGCGCGGGCAGCCGTCGATGGAGAAGCTGTCGTGCGGGGATCTGACGCTGGACTGCGTGCGGCGGCGGGCGAATCGCGCGGGCAAGCCGATCGACCTGGCGCCGAAGGAGTTCAGCATTCTGGAATACCTGATGCGGAACCAGGGCAAGGCGCTGAGCCGGACGATGATCGTGGAGCACGTTTGGGACATGGAGTACGACGGGCTGACGAACATCGTAGACGTCTACATTCGCCACTTGCGGAGCAAGGTGGACGATCCGTATCCGGTGAAGCTGATTCACACGGTGCGAGGGATCGGGTATATGGTGGATCCGGCCACGAAAATGGCCGATGAGCCGGTGAAGCTGGACGACGGCGAGTAGGTCCATTCACGAGCGGAAGTTTGGGGTGACCTCGGAATGGGTTTGAAGTCCATTCAGGCTAGATTGACGCGGGGCGCGGTCCCTGGGCTGCGCTACCGCCTGACCGCGAGCTACGTGCTGCTGCTGGCGCTGGTGCTGACCAGCGTGGGTCTCATCTTCCGGCAGGCGCTAGGGGTGGCGTTTCACATGCATAGCGAGCGGGTGCTGGCCGAACAGTGGTCTGCGCTGCATGGCTACCTGCGCATCCAGGATGGCGAACTGGTGTGGCTGTACAAACCGGGCGCGACGCAGGAAGAGTACGACGTGGGCCGTCTGAGGCGGGTGCTGATGCTGGCGGAGCCGGATGGCGACGTGCTGGAGATCTCCTACGGCTACAAAGTGCTGGGGCGCGAGTCCAAAGAGCAGATTGCGCAGGTAATGAAGTCGAAAGAGCCCGTGGATGTGAGGCGGGCGGATCATGAAGGCCGCGCGCACCTGGTGCGAATGGGAGTATTGCGAGACGAAGGCAAGGAGTATTTCGTCGCGCTGGGGCTGCCGATCGAAGAGACGATGCAGGTGCCGGACCGGCTGATGCGGGTGTACTTCCTGATGATGCCGCTGATGCTGCTGGCGATCGGGGTATTGGGATGGTATGCGGCCGACCGCGGACTGCGGCCGCTGGAGGAGTTGACGGCCGGCGTTCAACAGGTGTCGGGAGGCGATCTGAGCCTGAGGCTTTCGCCGCGCGGAACGGGCGATGAATTAGACACCCTGATCAAGACGTTCAACGGCATGATGGAACGCCTGGAGCAGAGCTTCGGCCGGGCGCGGAGATTTTCGGCGGACGCTTCGCACGAGCTGCGGACGCCGCTGACGGTGATCCGGGGACAGCTGGAAGTGGCGATGCTGACGGCGGAGACGAAGGAGCAGTACCGCAAGGCGATTGAAGCGGCGCTCGAAGACGTGGAGCAACTGGTGGCGATCGTGAACGGGCTGCTATACCTGTCGGAGGCCGAATCCGGGCAGATCCGGCTGCAGAAGGAGCCGCTGGAGCTATCGGCTTGGCTGGGAGAGTGGGTGAAGCGGTTGCAGGCGGAAGCGCAGGCAAAGGGCGTGGCATGCAAGTGCGAGATCGAGCCGCAGTGTCCGGTGCTGGCGGACCGGCAGCAGTTGGAGCGAATGGTGCAGGAGCTGTTTTCCAACGCGGTGAAGTACACGCCGGCCGGCGGGTGGGTGAGCGTGGCGCTGAAGCGGGCCGACGGCGCGATCGGGCTGCGCGTGGCCAACAGCGGGGCTGGGATCGGCGCCGAGCATCTGCCGCACGTGTTCGAGCGGTTTTACCGGGTGCGGGAGGGCGAGAATTGCCGGACGCACGGCGTGGGACTGGGGCTGACCGCCGCGGAGTGGATTGTGCGGGCGCACGGCGGGCGGATTGAGGTGGCCAGCGAACGGGGTGGGGAGACGGCGTTCCTGGTAGTGCTGCCGGCGTGGGTGAACGGTTAAAGGCAGCGGCGGCCCCAGGCGGCACGACGCAAAAGAGGCTTGCACGTTTCGGGGCGGGGATTCGTCTGGGGAGTTGATGAGACCAGCATTCGTGTGGGGTTTGACACTGATCGCGGCGGGCGCCGTGTTGTGGGGGCAACGGGAGCGGTTCGCACCGAGTCAGGAAGTGGCGACTTGGGAGTACCGCGCATTGATCCCGCAGGAAGTGGCGCCCGGCTCCTACCGGCAAGTGGAGTTCTTTGACGTAATGAGGATGGGAGACCAGGGTTGGGAGCTGGTGAGCGTCACGCCGTGGGTGATTCGCAACGACGAACGGCTGTACAAAGACACGGCGCC
>JACQZS010000094.1 GCA_016213725.1 Acidobacteriota bacterium
CATCCGCTGCAGCGCCGGGTACAGTGACCCTTCTTCCACCTGCAGCACCCCGTCCGTTCCCTCCTGAATCGCGCTGGCGATCTCAAAGCCGTGCAGCTCCCTGCCCCGCGCCACCGTCTTCAGGATCAACAGCTCCAGCGTGCCCGGAGGGATCTCATCTTTGTGCCTTGTGACTGACATAGACTCTCTATGTCAAGCATAGGGCGCACTCCGCCCTCCGTCAATCTCCGCGCTTGTAAACTGTCCGCCCGCCCTACGGCGTGAACAGGCTCTTCATCAGCTCCGGCGAGGCCTTCAACCCCGGCTGAGACACCACCAGCGGCTCCGTCAGCAGCGTCCGCGCCCAATCGAGCGGCGCACTCATCTCCGGCGCCCAGGCCAGCTCATACTGGAACTCCATCAGGCCGTGGCCGTCGCCCACGAAGTTCGTATGCCAGAAGTTGTCGAACACCTGCGACCACAGCCGGTTCACATCCTTCGGCGTATCTGTGATCCGCTGCCAGGTATGCGGGCCGCCCACTGTCACCATCGGCGCGTCGCGCGTCACCCACAGCCAGCTCCCGTCCGGAGTGCTGTACTGCGCCCAACTGTCCACCGCGTAATAGTCACGGCACGAGCCCGGCAACTGATCCTGGAACGGTGTGAACGGAGCGTCCCCGCTCGAGAACTTCGGCAGCACCGCCCCCGTGGGAAACGGCATCAACAGGTAGATCGCCTCCGGCGCCAGATTCGGCTTCCGGTCGAACCTCACGGTCAGCGTGGCCCTGGGCTGTTTGCGGAAGATTTCCAGCCGGCGCAACACGGTTACCAGGCTTGGATGCGCCATCGGCTGCGTGAACACCAGCGTGTGCTCCGTCTCTTCGAGCTTCGTCGGGCCAGGAATCGCCGCCGTCCGCGACAGCCGCTCAGGAAACATCTTGCTGGAACGTTGGTTTGGCGGTTTGATAAACACGTTCAGCAGATCGCCCAGACCTTCGCCAAACAGCGGCTGCTTCATGCCCAGCCACTGTGCCGACAGCGGCCAGCCCTGGGCCGACAGCTTCAGCACAGGCTTCTCCGTGCTGGCCGCAGGCGCCCCGGGCAACAATGCCAGCGACCGTGCCGCCAAGCCTTCCACCCATTGCGGCTTCCGCTCGATCCCGGGAAACCGCACCCAGCCCGTGAACGCCATCGGCGCCGTATTGGCGACGTAGTCTCCCGCCGGCTTGCCGGCCGCCGCCAGCCGCGCGCGCTGGCTGAACAGCCACTCCGCCTGCCCCATCGGCTTGTATGCCAGTAGGCTCTTCTCCGTGTACTGCGCAATCGTGTCCAGCGAATACGGCTCCTGCACGGAGATGTTCGCGCCCCACGTATGTTCATCGAACAGGCACAGGTCCTTGAGCATCGCCGAAACGCGCCGGTCGATGCTCGCGTTCGTCGGCCCCCATTGCGGCGACAGCGCTGCGTCGATCCAGCGCTTCGCCTTGCGGCTCGCCGCCAGTTCCCTGGGCCCCGAGGCGTTGCCGTTTGCCCACCAGTCCGTCCACTCGCCCTGGTGCGTCGGCGCCACCGCCGCTACCGCCTTCTCCATGTCCAGCACGGCCTGCGTCGCCGTGGTGAGCCGCAGCGACGGCTGCAGGCCCAGCTTGTTCCAGGCCTCTACAAATTGCGCTAGCGGCGGGAACGGCGGATCGTTGTCGTATCTCCACTGGTTCGTGTAAGAGATCAGCAGCCGCGGATAGTCGTACCCCTCGCCCTCCAGCTTCGCCAGCTTCTGCAGCAGGTGCGCCTGGCACTTCTTCAAGGAGGCTTCATCCGTCTTGAGATGATCTCCCGCATAGGGCGGCCGCAATGTCGTCGTCGCGCCCTTGGCTTGCCCGTGCTGCCACCGCTCGGCCTCAAACCACGAGTACGCCGTCCCGTAGTGCTCGCCCAACCACACGAACATGGTCTTTCCATTCGGCATCTTCCACTGGAACGCCGAAGGACGCCGGAACGGCGGCCCGCCCATGTCCGCGTTGATGCCCATCAGCAGGTGGTTGATCCCTCGCTCCAGCAGCAGCATCGCCCCGGCCCGCGGAAAACCGTTCACGTCGTTCTGCATCGCCACCCGCGGATTCAGAAGCTTCCGCACGTCGCCCGGCAGCCAGTCCAACGCCTGCCGCCACTGCCGGCCGTCCATGAAGGGCGCCTGATTGAATGGCAGCGCCATTACGTCCATCTGGCCGGACTGCACCGTGCGCACCAACTGGCTCCGCCGCGCCGCCGGCGCCTGATTCCACCAGTCCTCCACCGTCACCGTCACCTCCGCCGTCCAGCGGACTTTCGGATTCAGCAGGCATGCCTCCAACGCCGCATCCAGAAACCGCACCTGCAGCTCCCGCGTCATCGACGGATTGTCCGTGAAGCCGATATCCGTATGGGAGTGGTGAATGATGTCGATGTGCTTCACCTTCCCAGCGGGCCCCGGCTGCATTGCTGCGCTCACCGCCGGCAGCCCGGCCAGCGCCATCGTCTTCATTGCATCTCTGCGGCTGATCATCGCTCTTGCTCCTCAACAATCAAAACCTTCCAGGGCTCCAAGTCCAGATTCTGTCCTTGCGCCACTGCCTTGCCCGACAACACTTCCACCCCGCTCCCGTACGGGTACTTCCACGCCTGCTTCCCCGCCGAATAGTTCAAGTAATAGTGCATCCGGCGCCCCTGCGCCGTTCCATGCTTCACCTTGATCTGCGGCGGCAACTGCTGATCCGGCCCCTTCAGCCCCGCCTGCGACAGCACATCCAGCAACACCGCCCGCTGCAGCGCATCCGACAGCACCGTGCCCTCGAAAGTCACAACGCCCTTCCCAAAGCGGTTCCGTGTCAATGCCGCATACTTCCCGAAGAACGGGTGATCATAATAAGCCAACGCCTGCGCGCTATCCAGCACCACCATCTCCGCCCAGGCCGACACCTCGTTCTCCGCCCCCGCCCGGAACGGATCGCCCTTCAGCGCCAGCGGTTTCAGCAGCCCCGAAAACTCCTGGTAGTGAAACCCCGCCATCTCCCGCAGCGGCCCCGGGGCCATCACCGCCCGCACCGTGTCGTACTCGTTCGTGAACCCGCTCTTGAACGTCAGCACCACATGTCCCCCTCTGCGCGCATACTCCGCCAGGCGCTTCAACTGCCCGTCCGACGCCACGTACAGCGGAGGCACCACCACCACCTTATATCTCGAGTAGTCCGCATCCGGCGTCACGAAATCCACGCCCACGTTCAGTCCATAAAGCGTCCGGTGGAACTGCTGCAGAATCGTCTTGTAATTCACCTTCTCGGAAAACGGCATGTACTCGATCCCATGGTGCGAATCGATCGAGAACAGAATCGCCACATCATTCCGCCGCTGGAAATTCGCCAGCCGCGGACCATGCTTCTTCAACTCCTGCGCCACCTGCGTGAACTCGCCATAGATCCGGTTCGGCTCCAGGTCGTGCGACAGAATCCCTTTCCAGTACGTCTCCTGCCCGTAGTGCAGCGAGTGCCAGTGCCAGTAGCCCACCATGTTCGCCCCATCGGCGATGTGCGAATACACGCTCAGCCGCAGCTGCCCGTCGTAGGGTGGAAACTGGCTCTTCGCATCCCAGCCCGTCGTCTGCGCATTCGTCTCAGTCACCAGGAAATTGCCGCCCTTGAGTGACCGCGCCACATCATCGGTGAACGTGGCGCTCTGCCCGTCCAGCCGCTCCTGCACCGGGTAATACGGGTTCGTCGCCACCACGTCCAAGTGCTTCGCCACGGCCCATTGATCGAAATCCGTATGCGCCCCGCCCGAGAAGTCGTGCGTCACAAACTGCCCCGGCCGCTTATACTCATTCACGATCGCCGCCTGCCAGCCCAGGAAATCCGTCACCCGCCTCTGCTGGAACCGCTCCCACTCCAGTTTGTAGCCCGGGTTTAGAATCCCGTCCCGCGGCGGCAACTCCTCCCAGCCGTTCACCAGTTGTCCCCAATACACAAACCCCCAAATCTGATTCAGCCGCTCCGTCGTGCCGAACTTCTCCTTCAGGTAATCCACAAAGTTCCGCTGCACTTCCGGCCCGGCCGCGCCATAAGGCGACGTCTCGTTGTCCACCTGGTAGCCGATCACCGCCGGATGATCCTTGTAATGCGCCAGAATCTTCCGCATCACCCGCTCGCAGTAATACCGGTACGCCGGATGCGAGATGTCCATGTTCTGCCGGATCCCATACGTCGCCTTCGTCCCGTCCAACCGCGTCACCAAAATCTCCGGGTGCTTCCTGTACAGCCACGGCGGAATCGAGTACGTCGGCGTCCCCAGAATCACTTGGATCCCCGCCCCCTGCATCGCGTCCAGCACGCGGTCCATCCAGGCAAACTCAAACTGCCCGTCCCGCGGCTCCCAACTCGACCACGTCGACTCCCCCACCCGCACCACCGTCAGCCCCGCCTGCTTCATCAGCGCCACGTCCCGCGCCAGGCGCTCCTCCGGCATGTACTCGTGGTAGTAGGAAGCGCCGTACAGCACGGTCGGCATCCGCCCCGGCTGCGCCAGCAGCGGCAGCCCCAGCAATAGTGTCCACACAAGTCGCATACCGTCCGGGATTCTAACACCCTCTGCTACGATATGCCCCTATCTCGGCGTCTTCCGCCGCGCCCGCGCCTGGATATACGGCTTGAAACTCTCCTGCGCATTCGGCGGCGCAATCTCGAATTCAATCCCCAACTCCCCGTCGCCGCGCATCACGTAGGTGAACCGGAACCGCGGCTGCCCCGCCACCGCTCGCCCAGAAACACCACTCTCTCCCCCGACACACTCACCGCATAACGGATCGCGTGCCCCTCGTTGTCGAAATACTCCGCCCGCACCGGCCCTTCTGCAACTCCCCGGCGCATCACCATCAGGTAGTCCGGATCGCCGCTTTCTTCGCCAGTACGGTCGAATAGATCTCTTCCACCGCCCTTGCGGCCAATAGTGGGTGAAAGGTGGTGAGTACTTTCGCCCGGGCGGCGACTATGAGTCGCTGACGGAGGGCGGGCTCGTCGATGAGACGCAGAATGGCGGCTGCGGTAGCGTTGATGTCACCCGGCGGCACAATCAGTCCGTTCAGTCCATTCGTCACAATCTCGCGATTGCCGCCGGAATCAGAGACGATTACGGGAACATTCATGGCCATTGATTCCAAGATGCTTCGCCCCAAGGGCTCGTCCACGGAGCACAGCAGCGTGACGTCGGCTGCCGCGAAGGCCCTTCGAATATCACTCAGAAACGGCAGTCGCCGCACGGCGCCATTGATGTCGGGTTCAGCGGCCAGGTGAGCTATGACATCCGCGTAATGCGGGCTTTCATTGCCCTCGCCGATGAGCAGGAGGCGCGCGCAGGGACGGCTTTCACGAACCAATTGGATCGCGCGGAGAGCGACGTCGAGGCTTTTGCTCGGGACGTATCGAGCGATCATTAGGACGACCTGCGCATCCGCTGGAAGTCCTAGCTCTTTCCGGCATGCTTGCCTTTCGAGCAGCGCCGGATTTTAATACATGATGTCAACCGGATTGTAGATGCAGTGGACTCTGTCCTGAGGAACCCCAAAGTCGAACAGCCGGCCGGCAACGAATCGCGACACCGCGATAACCGCTGCGGCGTGCTGGACCTGATCAGCGAGATCAATCGGCGTCGCAATCCGCACATGTTGAACGATGGGGATACCAAGCAGGTGCGCTGCGAAAACAATGCCGGGGCCGGCATATGAATTGATATGCAGGATGTCGGGTCGAATGTGGCAGAGCAGACGTGCGGCGCAGGCAAGGCTCTCGTAATTTGAACTCCAGAACTCCTCCCCACAACACGTCGTTTCAACACCAACGGCGCGCATGCGGTCGGCGAAGACGCCCGGCCGCGAAATGACCGCGCTCTTCTGAAACCGTTGTTCGTCGAGGGAGGCCAGCGTTTGCAGTAGGCTTTGCTCCGAGCCCGAGAAGCCGCCCGCAGCGCTCAGGTACAGAACATGCGGGCGTGGAGGAGGAAGCGGGGTAGTGAGACCCAAGAGAGAGCGCACCTCGCGGGTGTCCGCGTCCGCACTGGCATTGATACGCGAGCGAACGGCCCTGCACCAAGCGGAAAAACAGTCGTCTTCGTAAGGAGGACCGTCGTTCTTGAGGATTGTAGACATCACATCCGCCCCAGTGGGCGCAAATAGGCGTCCGGAGCCGGGGATCAAACCGGAGAAGTTTGCGCCTGGGAATTCAAACCGATGGACGCGAAACTCCCCCTCCGGGAGAATGGATGGATCGCCGCACCTCTACATCCATTCCACAACGGCACTCGCCGATTCATGAGGGAGACCGGCAGCAACCTCACGAAGGCGCGATGCCAAAACGTGCGAGAGGGTGAAGAGCGAAAAGCCGGGCGGCAATCCGACGGCGAGCACGCAATCGCTGCAGTTCGAAGCGTGGTATGCGATCAGGTCGTTGATGTAAAGGGCTGGCAGCAATTGCAGCTCGAAATCCATGAAAAGGCCAGCCCCGGCTTGCGCTTTGACAAGACATTCATTCGCGATCTCAACAGGGCTGCGGCCCTCGACGAGCATTAATTGGGCGAATGACTCCTGCAGAATGCCGGCCATGGCGCTCAGCGTTGTGTGATGTGTCGCAACCACATGCACCGAGCGGACAAACCACTTGGAGCGTCGAACCGCAAGGGCAGCTCGACGTGCGCACTTCAAGTCCGTGCCAAAGAGGTGAGTATTGACGACAGATGCCGGCAGCATGGGCGTCAAGACAAAAACATCATTGGCCGGAGGCGGCGAATCCATGGGTTGAATGGCGGTGATACCGCAAAACGCGCGGCAGGTTACCTGGCCGACGCCGCAGCCGTTTCGGTAGGAAGCGTGAGGATCTGAGAATCCGTCCGGTTCCAGAGCAAAGGGCTTTCACCCATGAAGCCGATCAATTTGGTGGAACGGCCCGCACGGTGGATGTGCTGCCATTCCGTGCGAATCTTCCAGGATGCCTGAATTTGGCGGTCAGGCGAAATGGAAGAAGGACGTACCGCGTTGCCCACGTCGTCGGCCAGGCAGGCCATCTGATAGCGGGGCGGGCCATTTGACTTCAATGTCGGATTGGGGACGAAAGCGCAAATCTGCTGGTCGGGGCTCAGTGCGATGGAATAAGTGGCATCCGGCCCGGTTGCGGGGATCTGCTGGCGCCAGATCTCCTTGCCACTCGCATCGGCAACGATCATGATCGCAGGGCGAGGGTACCACAGGACGATGTGCGTGCCGCCCCAGGACAGTACACGCGGATCCCCGCTGGAGGTCCATAACTCAATGGGCTCAATCATCGCGACGGTATCACGGCGAATCGATTCCGACACCAGAACCCCGTTTTGGTCGTATCGGTATAGCAGCGCATAACTGCGGTCCTTCAGATTCACCTTGGGTAGATCCGCCCCGGCGCAGAGCAGATCCCCGTTTTGAGCGAAGTCGAGCGAAAGACACTCGGTTGGCGACGTGGTTTGAAGTCGCAGCAGCGTGCCGGAAGGAAGGCCGAAAAATGCCACTTTGTCTGTGGCCTTCCCATTAGAGTCCCAACAGGAAAAGGAGATGGCAACTTTGTCTTTTCCGTCGAATGCGATATCGTGAGGTCTTAGAATGGAGCAACCGGCGGGAGTAGCGGGGTCCAGACGCGCCATGATGCTGAGGTCCGG
This sequence comes from Acidobacteriota bacterium, assembly GCA_016213725.1. Classification (GTDB taxonomy): domain Bacteria; phylum Acidobacteriota; class Terriglobia; order Bryobacterales; family Bryobacteraceae; genus Paludibaculum. The sequence continues at coordinate 7,684 of JACQZS010000094.1, forward strand.
CCGGAGGACTGTGAACGCGAGGGTTGCAGTGCCTCCGTCCCGAGTAGCCGACATGCCACCGGTGACGAACAGAGAATGCTGCAGCCGCAAATGCCCGGCCATGGCAGCGGCGTTGTCGAGCCACTGAATGGACGGCTGCTGTTGCCCGCTGGCTAATGAAGCCAGCAAGAAACCCAACAAAGCGGCGCATGCGGAGACGGGCCGAAGAATCGTGTGCATGTGTGTGATCTCCCTGATTCACGCAATCCCTGGATGGTCGCGAAGGCGATGCAGAACTTCTCTCATCATGGACAGGATTTGTCAGATGCGCACACCGGGCACCTGTCCGTTGGTTGTTCCGCCATACATCCCGCAGGCCACATACTCGCGAAACAGAGGGCGGCTTCACAGCCGGAAGCCGGGTAACAGCTATATGTGAAGTGCGAGGGGTAGGAGTTTGGATCACAATTGCCGCTCATTCGGCCAATCCCGGCGGCAAGAGCCAACCGGGTGGTTCGAGCACCGGTGGAACAGCCAGCGCCTTGTGCTGTCACTGGCCGATTTGCATCTGCCGCAGGGGCGTTGCCGTGCGTTGCTGCGTCTTTAACTGATTCGGACAATCGCTGGCCGTCCGCCACTTGTGGCTGATTAGCGTGAACTACTTGAGGGGCAGCGTTTGTGGAAACCAACGCAAAAGCCAATAAATACATTCTATTCCTCAATAGCTAACTGCCGCATATAGAATAGGTGAGCGTATTTAACATGTCAAGCGGAATGCACGCGTTGCCCAAACGATAGTGGCACTTTGGCAACAGATGTAAAACACTGTACAACGCAAGGGAGGTTTAATTCGAGAATAAGACCCAGCCATTAGGCTGTCTCTTTCGCAACGGCTAATCCACCGGAGAGCGGCGTTACTTTACTACAGTGTCCTGCAAAGATGTATAAAACCCGTAAACTCGACTGCTCCCGGCCCACTTGTGGGCCGGACCGCAACTACGTTAGGGATGCGTGGCAACGCCCTCTGCCGTGAAATGCCGCTATCTCTGCGCCTTCCGCCGAGCCCGCGCCTGAATGTACGGCTCGAATTTCTCCTGGGCATCCGGCCCGGCAATCTCAAACTCAATCCCCAACTCGCCATCGGTTCGGATCGTATAGGTGAACCGGAACCGCGGCTGCCCCGCGACTGCATCGCCCAGAAATACGATCCGCTCCCCGGAGGCCGACACCGTGTAGCGGATGACATGCCCTTCGTTGTCGAAGTACTCGGCCTTCACCGCCCCCGCTTCGCGGTATATCACCATGAGATCGTCGTGCCGGAACGCCTTGCGCTGCGCCGTCGCCGGATACTCCGCCCAATTCCGCCGCACCAGGATCTGCTTCTGCAAATCGAACGCAATCGTGAATCTGCCCTGCGCCTCGCCCGGCGCGCCACTACCAACACCCTCCCACTCACCCGCTAACTGCGACAGCCGCTCCCACGCCGGAGACTCCGCCTGCGCCATCAACAAAAACGAGAGTAGGGCGATAGACCACATCACCCCACTCTATCGCTTACACCAACTGAACCAGCGGCGCCCCGCACAGCGCCTGGTGGATCTCCCGCGCCGCCCGCGAGCCCTCCGCAACCGCCTGCACCACCGTCGCCCCGCCGTTCACCACATCGCCCGCCGCGTATACCCGCTGCCGCGTCGTCGCCAGTGATCCCGGCATCGTCGCAATCAGCCCGCCGCGCGTGAACTCCACGCCCGGCAGCGCCCCGCGCAGCTTGTCGTCGAGCCCTTGCCCAATCGCCTCCACCGCTACGTCGCAGGCGATCACGTGCTCCGAGCCCGTCATGTTCTCCGGCCGCCGCCGCCCGCTCGCATCCGCGGCGCCCAGCTTCGTACGCACCACCTCGATCCCCGTCAGCGTCCCGTTGGCATCCGCCACATACCTCAGCGGCTGCGTCAGAATCAGGAAGTTCACCCCGCCCTTCACCGCCGCATCGCGTTCGTCCGGCCACGCCGGCATCTCCGCAAACGACCGCCGGTATACGATCGCCACATCCTCCGCGCCCGCCCTCTTCGCCGAAAGCGCCGCGTCGATCGCCGTGTTCCCGCCGCCCAGCACCATTACCGTGCCGCTCACCCTCAGGCCCTCGTGCTTCACCTGCTTCAGGAAATCCAGCGCGCCAAACAACCCTCCCTTCGGCCGCTCCGTCCCCGGCAGCGTGACAGACTTCGACAACCCCATCGCCAGCAGCACGGCATCGTAGCCCTCCGCCACAATATCGTCCAGCGTCCCCGCCGGACCTAGCGAATACTGCCGCCGCTCGATCGCCCCCGTCGACACCAGCACATCTTCCAACTCCCGGTTCAACATCGGATCCGGCATCCGGTCCGCCGGAATCGTGTCCTTCGCCATCCCGCCCGGCGCCTCGCCCTTTTCAAACAACGACACCCTGTATCCCAGCGACGCCAGCGTCAGCGCTGCCGCCACGCCCGCCGGCCCCGCGCCCACCACCGCCACGCGCTTGCCCGTATCGTGCAGCACCGGGCGCGGCTCTTTCGCCCAACCCTCTTCCACCGCCTTCCGTGAGACCCACCGCTGCAGATGCCGGATCGGCACGCTCTCCGAGTAGTGCTCGTTAATGCAAGCCGACTCGCACAGCGTCTCCGACGGGCACACATACCCGCAAATCGCCGCCAGCAGATTCGAAGCCCGAATCGTCTCGTACGCTTCTTTGAACTTCCCTTCGCTGATCTCGTGAATGAACTTCGGCACGTTCACATGCGCCGGACACTTCGGCACGCACCCCGGATCGTTGCACTGCCGGCACGTCTTGGCCATCTCCTGAATCGTGTCCAGCGCCTCGGCCCGGCCCGCTTTGTAGATCGGCTCGTAGATCGCCGCATCCCTCGGCACGCAGCCCGAACGCCCGCCGTCCCGCATGATCTGCGTACACGCCGAACACGCCACGCATACCTTTTCCGGATCCAGCGGCCGGCCCTGCACCACCTCGCGCGCAAACTCCGGGTAAGCAAACGACATGCGCCCGCCGCCCACCAGCGACACCCAGCCCTGGCTCACCGCCCCGGCTCCCACGTTCGGCAGATACTGCCGCAGCACCGAATACCCGCCGCCTACCACCGGCAGCTCCGGATAAGCCTGCTGCACCGCCCGCACAATGTGCAGGAACCGCTCCACGCCCTGCAGCGAATGCTCCGGCGGCAGCGGCATCCCGGAAATCGGCAGATCGAACGGCCGGTTCACATACGGGTTGAAATAGGGATTGCCGATCGTGATGTTCACCAGCGGCGCGCCGTTCTCTTTCAGGAAACCCACCAGCCGCAGCGGGTCCGTCAAATCCGGTGTCATCGACCCGTCTCGCGACATCCCCCACCCATACGGATACGCCATCGAATCGTAGGCGTTCATCCGCGATGTCACCGCAATGCCCGGCACCCGGTCCCGAATCTTCAACACCACGTTGCGGAAAAACCGCGTCCGGTTCTCCCACTCCTCGCCGCCATAACGCGAGTTCTCTCGCGTGAACGAAGCGTGCAGCTCGCTTACCAGGTACCGGTGGCACGCCTTCACGTCCACCGCATCGAAGCCCGCCTCCAGCGCGCACCGCGCCGCTTCCACGTAGGCGTCTTCCAGCCGCTCCAGCTCATCGTCCGTGATCACCGGATAGTCCGGCCCCAGCTTGTGAATCGGATCCAGAAACTTCGAGCGGTGCGCAATGATCGGGCTGGGCGCCTTGCCCGGCTTTGAATATCGCCCCGAATGCGTCAACTGCAGCACCAGCGCCGGCCGGTGCCCCGCTCCCATCGTCTCCCGCGCCGCCGCATGCGCCTCATCCACCATCTTCTTGAAAGATGCCAGGTTGTCCTTGTGAATCCAGATCTGCCGCGGGTTCGCCCGCCCCTCCGGCGCCACCGCGCACGCCTCCACCCACAGCAGCCCCGACCCGCCCGCCGCAAAACGCCTGTACCGCCTGTAAGTCAGCTCGTCCGGAGACCCGTCCGGCAACCCGTCGCACCCCTCCATCGGCAGCACCACAAACCGGTTCGGCAAGACAAACGCCCCGCAGTCCACCGCTTGCGCCAAAACCGTTACGTCCGTCGAAACCGGAACGTCCACGCCCACGCGAGCAATGTCCTCGCGCAGCTCGTCCAGGGAATGGTAATGAAAAGGCTCGTGAGCGATCATAGGAATCCGTACCCCACCATATCAGATCCGGATATCCCGTTCCCCCCGCCCTCTCAGTCCTTTGCCGTCTGCTTCAGAAACGCCCGCGTCGTCTCGTGCTTCGGATCCCCGAAGACTTCCTCCGGCGGCCCGTACTCCACGTCATAACCTCCTGCAAACACATGCACTTGACTCGCCGCATTCCGCGCAAACCCCATCGAGTGCGTCACCACGATCATCGTCTGCCCGTCTTCCGCCAAATCCGTCATCAGCGACAGAATCTCCCCCGCCATCACCGGGTCCAGCGCGCTCGTCGGTTCGTCGAATAGAATCGCCTCCGGCTCCATCACCAGCGCGCGGGCGATCGCTACCCGCTGCTGCTGCCCGCCCGACAGATTCCGCGGATACGCGTCCTCTTTCATCCCCAAACCAACCCGCCCCAACAACACCCGCGCCTTCGCCACCGCCTCCTCCCGCTTCATCTTCAACACGTGCACCGGCGCCTCAATCACGTTCCCCAGCACAGTCAGATGCGGAAACAGGTTGAACTGCTGGAACACAAAGCCCTCCTGCCTCCGCACGTTCTGCAGCAGCCGAGCATCCTTCCGGGCGTTCATCCCCGGCCGCAGCACCAGCTCGCCCACCTGCACCGCGCCCCCCTGAAACTCCTCCAGCCCGTTCACACACCGCAGGAACGTGCTCTTCCCTCCCCCGGACGGCCCGATGATGGAATGCACATCGCCCTTCTTCACATCCACCGAAATTCCCTTCAGAATCTCCAGCGCCCCGTGCCGCTTCACCAGGTTCTCTACCCGAATCATGCCGCCGCCTCCAAGCCCAGCTTCGTCTCGATCTTCTGCGCCGCCACCGACAGCGGATAGCTCATCAACAGGTACAGCAGCGCCGTCAACCCCATCAGCTCGGCGGTCGCCTGCGTACTCATCGACAGCACCGAAAACCGCTTGGTCAGCTCCACAATCGTCACCACCGAGCACACCGACGTGTCCTTGAACAGCGCGATGAAATCATTCACCACTGGCGGAATCACAATCCGGAACGCCTGCGGCACGACTATCCGCCGCAGCGCCATCCCCCGGCTCATCCCCAGCGCCAGCGCCGCCTCCATCTGCCCCTTGGGTATCGCCTGCAACCCGGCCCGGTAGATCTCGGATTCGTACGCTGAGTAGTTCACCGCCAGCCCCAGCACGCCCGTCCAGAACGCCGGAATGTTGATCCCAACCTCCGGCAGGAAGAAGAAGATGAAGTACAACTGCAGCATCACCGGCGTCCCCCGCAGAAACTCCACATACCACGTCAACGGAACTCTCAACCAAGCCCGCCCATACAGCCGCCCCAGCGCCACCAGCATTCCCACCCCAATCGCCAGCGGAAACGACAGCACGCTCAAAATCACAGTCATCCCCGCCGACTGCAACAGAATCCCCCCATACTCCCGCACCACCGCCCAACCCCGCTTCCGCCGCTCCAGCTTCACCTCCTCCTCGCGCGGCATCGCCGCCCCGCTCAACTTCGCCTCAAACGCCTTCGAGTACCCATAAAACCGGCTGTTCTCCACAATCTCCGCCAGCTCCCCCTGCTCTTCGTTCCAGATGTCGTACTTGCGGTAGATCCGCTCCAGCTCCCCATTCCGCGACATCAGCACGATCGCCTCATTCAGCGCCTGCAGCAGCCCCGCCTCGCCTTTCTTCACGTAGATCACGTAATAGCCCCGAGCCACGGGCACGCCCACCTTCCGCAGCCCCGGAAACCGCGGCGCATAGAACGATGCCACCGGCGTGTCCTGCAGCGTCGCATCCAGCTTGCCCGTCTCCACCTCCCGCATGCTGTCCGTCGTCCCGTCGTAGGCGATCACCTCGCACGCCTCCCCGCAGAACCTCCGCGAATAAGCCTCCGCGGCAGACCCCGTCAGCACCCCAATCTTCTTCTTCACACCCCCTGTCGCCTTCTTCAGATCCTCCCAAACCGCCACCCGCGGGTCCCCCTTCCGCGCCATCAACTGCAGCGCGTACACGTAATACGGAATCGTCGAATCCATCGCCTCCGCCCGGTCCGCCGTGAACTCATACCCATTCAAAATCGCCTGGATCTTCCCCGTCCGCAGCATCTCCGGCATCCGGTCCCACTGCCCCTGCGTGAACACCGGTTCCACCTTCAGGTACTCCCCAATCCGCCGCGCCAGATCGATCTCAAACCCCGTCACCTGCGAAGGATCCTTCTCGCTCGGATAGACGTAAGGCCCCCCGCCCTCCTGGTCGCCCCCGTACAACAGCCGCCCGGATCGCCGCACCTCCGCCAGCCCATCTCCCCAGGCCAGCCCCAAGACCGTCACCATCCCAACAAAAATCCGAAAGACAATCTTCATCCGTCCTCCCGGTAACCAATGCGGAAGATTCTACCACCCCATCCGCGTCGCAGCCTTTCCCCGCACCATTGGCGCCCACCCTTCGCTTCTTCGTACATTGATAGTTAGTGTTCTATCGCGTCCGCCCCATCGCCCTGGCGCTGCTCCTCTCGCTGCTCTTCGCGGACGCCCGTCCGGCCTCTGCCACGGAGACAGACCAGTTCACTACTCCCCCCGCCCCCCGCAACCACCTCGGCCCCCACCTCTCCCGCAAGATCGTCCGCATCATCGAGGAGTCCAATCGCCCTAACGACGACCCCGAACGCATCCTCATGGACTGGGTCGGCCACAACGTCTTCGCCTCCCGCCTCGTCCGCTGGATCAAAGAGATCCGCGCCGCCGCCGGCCCCGTCACTTTCCTCCCTCACATCCACAACTCCATCTACCGCATCGCCCTCTCCCCCGCGCCCGCCTCTTTCCTCTTCGATTCCCCCACCATCCACGTCCACGGCGCCTTCCTCGGCACCGACAAAATCGACCACTTCTTCCAACAGGGCTTCGAATACTACGAAATTGTCCTCAAACAGGAATCCCTCGGCGCCACCCCAGACCAGGCCCTCGCCGCCGCCGTCGCCCGCGGCGTCAAGCAGGAGCACAACTACTACGGCACCCTTGCCAGCGGCATCTACTCCAACGCCGACCTCGCCGCCAACTACGCCGGCCTCAAGTTCTACCTCAACCTCCGCCGACCCGTCCGCATCGCCAACCGCGAACTCCCTCCGCTCTTCCAGCGCACCCCGCAAGGCTGGCGTCTCCGGGCCGGCATCGACCCCGCCCGCATCCTCGAACCCTTCTTCTCCAACCACCTCGACGAATCCCTCAACCCCTCCCGCTACCGCTTCAGCCGCCGCACCATCCGCCCCCTCATCCGCGAGCGCTGCGCCCGCTGGACCCGCTTCTACTCAGACCGCCTCGACCTCGTCGCTCCCGCCGCGCAAAGTTTCGCCGCCACCTGGTTCGGCGAACCCTACGGCCATTGGCTCCCCCTCAATCAGGAGATCTCCATCGCCACCGAATGCGCCGCCTACCTCCCCCGCGGTCCAATTACAATGAAGCCGGCGGCGCCCGCCGCCGAAGGCGATTCGCATGAGTAGCTGGGGCTGCCCGCACGAACTCGACGGCCTCTGTCAGCACGTCAATCAACGCCCCTGCGACCCAGGCATGAAAGGCTGCGTCCTCGCCGGCCGCGTCACCTTCTCCAACCCCGCCAAAAACCGCCCCGCCCCCGACTCACTCCGTTCCCCCGGACGCCAGTCCGGGGTAGCAAAGCATCCCATTCCCCCGGACGCCAGCCCAAGGTAACGCACCAGCCCCATATTCCCCCGGACGCCAGTCCGGGGTAGCGCAGCCACCCTATATTCCCCCGGACGCCAGTCCGGGGTAGCGCAGCCACCCCGCCCTTCCGCCCCGACTCACCCTGCCAGTTCTAACTTCTTCCTCACAAACGCCAGACACCCCGGCACCTGCGCCCGGCTCAACCCATGCAGCAGCAGCGGCCCGTCATAGTTCTGTTTCCGCAGCAGCCGCACATACAGGTCGTAGTCCAGCACCCCCTCGCCCGCCGCCTTGTGCCCCGCCTCCCCGTCGCGGTCCAGGTCCTTCGCATGGGCCAGCACCACATCTTTCCCCACCAACTCAAACGCCTCCGTCAGAATCTCCGTCATCCGCGGCAGCTCCCCCGTATGGAACAGGTTCGCCGGATCGATCGTCACCTTCAACTGCGCCGACCCGATCTCATCCATCAGCCGCCGTGCCTTCTTCGCCGAATCCACCACATTGCTCATCTCCGGCTCGAACGCCAGCACCACCTTCGCCTCCCGAGCCATCTCCACCGCCGCCCGCACGCAGGCCGACATATCCTTCCACGCCTCCGCCGTCCCGTTATCCGCATGCTTCCGCCACATGCTGTTCGGATCCCGAGTCCCCGTGCAGATGTGAATCAAAGACGTCCCCATCCCCGGGCAAGCCTCCGCCAGCACCCGCAGCCGCCGCAACCCCTCCTTCCGCTGCTCAGGGTCCGGATGACACATGTTGAACGTCCCCTGCACGCTGGCTACCCCAAGCCCCCGCTCCGCCGCGGCCGTCCGGAACCGTTCCGGCAGACCCGCCGGAATCACATCCGGCATCTCCGCCAGCCCCGCGCACGCCATGCTCATCTGCGCGCACTCTAACCCCTGCGCCTTCGCCTCATCCAACCGCTGTTCCAGCGTCCCCGTCCGATACGTGGTAGCCAGCAGAATCCCAATCCGCGGCCGCGGCCCGGCCGCCCCCGCCCCCACAACAGCCGACCCCGCCATCGCCAGGAACGCCCGCCGCCTGACAGCGCCCATACTCACCTCCAACCCCGCACCATATCACGCCCGCCGCCTCACGGCATCAAATACCCAAGAGCGTCTTCCGGTACCGCAGGCAGAGAAACCCCGGCTCCCGGTGCAGCTCGGCAAAGTCGAATCCTGACCACCGCCCAGCGCCAAAGCGACTCGGCTCAGTCACGGCGCTACCATCGGTTCGTATGGAACTGGCGATCCGGATTCAAGTCGAGGAATTGCCCGAGGGCGTGTTCCTCGCCACATCCGACGAGTTGCCCGGACTAGTCGCCCAAGGCCGCACCATCGCCGAGGCACTGGAAATCGCCCGCGACGTAGCTCGAAAGCTCATCGAGGCACGCCGCGAACGCGAAGGCGTCCCCAGCCTGCCCACTGCCTCTGAACGCCGCTCTAAAACAATCGTGGTCGCCGCCTGGTAACTTCGCTACCCCGTCCGGAACAGATGCGTGCGGCAGGGGACGATTCTCTTGGCGATTCGATGGTGTGATTGACCGCGATGGAGAGAGCGCATCTGCCGGCTTCGGTGCCGGCGCTGCCAGCCTGCCACTCGGCGGCGCCCTCTGCCCACGAACTGACACCACAGGTCCGCAACAGCATTGAGCTGCGCCTCCAAGTGCATGGCAGCCCCGCAAATGCCACGCACATCTGTGCGCTCTAACCCCTGCGCCTTCGCCTCATCAAGCCGCTGCTTCAGCGTCCCCGTCCGATGCGTGGTAGCCAGCAAAATCCCAATCCGCGGCGTGGACTCTCTCCACGCCGTCCCCAACCCGGCCGGCCCCGCCATCGCCACGAACGCCCGTGTCGTCCTCAAGCTCGCCGAAGACCAAACTGCCGTCTATTTGACCGTTGCACACGAGCCGCCCGGGGGCAGCTCGGGCCGGCACCAGATCGCCTGCCGGATCGTTGACAAATTCCCGGCGAGCTCCTGCCGCCGGCAGCGGCCGGAATCTCGGGCTTCAGGTCGAAATGACCCGATCATGATTCCGACTCTGCCGGTCAGCACCCGAACGGTCGCCTGTCATGTGCCGAACGTGCAGCGGAAAGCAGCGCATGAACTTCTGCGCACTCCACGGGACTGGCAGCTGCCCTACCTTTCCTGCTGCACGGTTGATCGGCTTAGGCCACTCACTATTTCTTCAGTTGAGATTTCGGGATCTTTGTGTCCTCGCCTAAATCTCGAAACTTATAGGTGCAGGCCGCAGATGTATCGTTGTTCACGATCTTGGTGTTGATCGTGCTGTAGTAGGCGGTCACCCCAGTCGATGGCGACCCCACACAATCAATGCGGTTGTTCACGATTGAGGCGTTAATGATCTGTCCCGCCTTCCCGTCGGGATCGATGGCCCAACTGGATGCATCGAAAGAGATTCCTCTCACATAGACGCCGCGGCGGCCCGTCAGCTCGTTACGCACAACAGAAACTGGTTTCAATACAGCAGTGCTGCCCATGCCGCTGGAAGAAGTGAGCCCGCCAGCGTAGAGATAGATGCAAATATCGTACCAACCGCCTGAGCATCCGGTGATTTCATTTCCCTGAATGCTGACAGATTGGATGGCTACCGGAGCATTCCCCGGGATCATATTGCGCGCCTGCACCAGGATCCCCAGCGCTGTCGTATAGGGCGCGTAATCGTCCGTCACCCATGTCGTATTTGCCGTGATCACATTATCGTGAATGGTGCAGCTACTACAATTAGTAAGCTCGATCTGAGCAAACCCGTTGTCCTTTGCAATATTCTTCTGGACAGTCCAACCGGTGTGAAGATAATTGCCTTCGCTGCCGACAAGGACGCCATTCCAATTATTGTCGTGCATGTTGTTGTTGCGAATCGTGACGTAACTGGTATTCACGTCCCAGGCTTGAACCGCGTTGCCATTGCCGCAACACGGCTTCCCGCGCCCGTAGTTCCTGATTTCGAGACCCTCGATAGAAACGTGGCTGACGTTGTCCGTCAGACGAAATGCGTCAATTCCAGCGCCAGTTCCATCAAGAATCGCGGTTTCCCCCCGCGCCGACCGCACGGTCACGTAGGATTTGTTGACCACCACTGATTCGTGGAAAGTCCCGCTGAGACAGATCACCGCGCCGGGTGCTGCGGCATTCAGCGCCGCTTGAATTGAATTCGGCGCGTTTACTGTTACCGTACAGGACTGCCCGGAAGCAATCCCTGCACAAAACACTGCCAACAGAACTCCAATCACAACTATTCGCGTTTTCATCTGAGAGCCTCCCAAGACACGATATTCCTCTTCCCAGAGAACTACCTGTATCCCAGAGCCCCGCACACAGCCTTCCGGGACGCCCAGTCCGGACCGCAAACTAGGCCGGATTATAGCACTGTCTTGGATGTTCTGATCTGTTTTTGTAGTCGTGGTTGTGCTAGTACTCCACCGACAACTCACAAACCCAGGGATTTAGGAATGAGTACTAATCGTACTAATGGTTTTGTAATTCTGTCAGTCACTTGCTCACCCATTGTTTGACATTAGCTTTTGCGCCTCATGCCCTGCTTCAACTAACTCTGAACGCAATCTGCCTCCGCGACACCCTCTTCCTTGGAATCCCCGGTAGTCGAATCAGCCGCGCAGCTTGGCAACAACGCCAGCCTCAAGCTGCCGACTCAGAACGGATAACCATCCCCGCCCTGCTCCGCTGCAGCGCCGGCCCGAATCCGAGCTCCTTGCTGCCACATCCATACAACCAGTACCCTGGGAACTCAATGAACGCCTGCAATCTGCCCTCTCGGTCGGCAGTCCTCGCCACCCTCCTCTCCCTCATCCCCCCACTCCACGCCCAGTGGACCCTCCCCGACGTCCTCCAGCGCGCCTCCGCCCACTACGCCGGCACCCGCATCCCCATCGAGCAGGCCGCCTCCGCCGCCGCCGCCGTCCAGCTCGCCCGCAACGCCTTCCTCCCCAAAGGCGACCTCTACGCCCAAATCAACCGCGCCACTCGCAACAACGTCTTCGGCATGATGCTGCCCAACCCGGTCATCCCCTCCATCTCCGGCCCGCCCCAAACCGCCAACGCCGGCACCAACGTCTGGGGCTCCGCCACCGGCTTCCTCATCCAGTGGGAACCCTTCGACTTCGGCCAGCGCCAGGCCCACGTCTCCACCGCCGACGCCGCCCGCCAGCGCGCCCAGCTCACCTCCGCCCGCACCCGCTTCGAAGTCGACGCCGCCGCCGCTGACGCCTTCCTCACCGTCCTCGCCGCCGACCAGACCGTCGCCGCCGCCCGCGCCGCCGTCGAACGAGCCCGCAGCCTCGCCACCCTCGCCGCCGCCCAGGCCCAGGCCGGCCTCCGCCCCGAGGCCGACTCCTCCCGCGCCAAAGCCGAGCTCGCCCTCGCCCAGGGCCAGCTCATTCAAGCCAACCAGGCCGCCCGCCTCGCCCGCATCGCCCTCGCCCAGTTCACCGGCGACAACTGGCAAGCCGTCCAACCCCAGGCCCCCTTCACTACCCAAACACCCATCGATCCAACCACCGCCGCCGGCCCCCACCCTGCCATGCAGGAGCAACAAGCCGCCGTCCACGAAGCCGAAGCCCGCCAGCACGAGGCCGCCATCGCCTGGCGCCCCCGCTTCAACACCCAATCCGCCCTCTACGCCCGCGGCGCCGGCGACGCCGACCAAATCGGCCCCCACTTCTACAACTGGGGCATCGGCTTCAGCGTCCTCTTCCCCTTCCTCGATCTCCCCTCCATTCGCGCCCAGCAGCAGATCCAGGCCCACAACACCCTCGCCGAACAGAACCGCCTCGCCAAACTCAACACCGACCTCCAGACCCAAACCGAGCGCGCCAAAGCCAACCTCGACGCGGCCCGCAACATCGCCGAAACCACCCCCATCCAGCTCGAAGCCGCCACCGCCGCCCAAGCCCAGGCCCGAGCCCGCTATCAGGCAGGACTCGCCACCTTCGCCGAAGTCAGCGACGCCCAGCGCCTCCTCCTCCAAACTGAAATCGACCACTCCCTCGCCCGCCTCAACATCTGGCGCGCTTACCTCTCCCTCGCCACCGCCCAAGGCGACCTCCAGCCCTTCCTCCAAATGGCCCACCAGGAGCCCCGCCCGTGAAACTCGTCCACTTCGCCCTCCGCCGCCCCGTCACCATCGCCGTCCTGGTCCTCGCAATCGCCCTCTTCGCTTCCCTCGCCCTCCAGCGCCTCCCCATCGACATCTTCCCCAAGCTCGGCGACCCCGCCATCTACGTCGCCCAGCCCTACGGCGGCATGGACCCCTCGCAAATGGAGGGCTTCCTCACCTACTACTTC
>JACQZS010000099.1 GCA_016213725.1 Acidobacteriota bacterium
CCAGCTTGCAAACCTCCCCATGGGGTATGGCCGCAACGCCCAGTCCCTGCTCAACCTCGTCCCCGGCACTACTCGTTCCTTCCAGCCGCACTCCGAGTTCTTCAACTCCCAGGGCGCGCTCACTTCCCAGGTGAACGGCACCAGTCGCCTAGCCAACAACGTCCAGTTCGAAGGCGTGGACAACAACCATCGCACCGGCCTGCTCACCGTGCTCATCCCGCCGGTCGAGGCGCTCCAGAATGTCGACGTCTCCACTAGCAACTACGAAGCCGAACTCGGACGCGCCGGCGGCGCCGTTACCAACCTCATCCTGAAGTCCGGAACCAACGACCTCCATGGCGGCGGCTACTGGTTCCACAACGATAGCGCCCTGAACGCCCGCGAAACCTTCCAGCCCTCCAAGCCCGTCACCACCTACAACTATTACGGCGGTAACCTCGGCGGCCACATCATCAAGAACCGCACGTTCTACTTCGCCGACTACCTCAAGGTGCAGGACCGCCGCGGTGACGGCTACTACATCACCGTTCCCGGTTCAGACTTCCGTAACGGCAACTTCAGCTCCCAAGCCTCCCGTGTCGTCTACGACCCCGCGACGGGGAATCTCGATACCGGCGCCGGTCGAGTGCCCTTCGCCGGCAATATCATCCCCACGAACCGCATTAGCCCAATCGCCCAGAAGCTGCTCGCCATGGTGCCGCTGCCCAACTTCGGCACCGGCCTCACAAATAACTACGCCAGCGCCACCACACGGAAGAAGGACACAGACTCCGTCGACGTCAAGATCGACCACGCATTCTCAGACAAAAACCGCCTCAGCGGCCGATACAGCCTCCAGCGCCCGGTCGTCACCGATCCTGGCCGCTTCGGCATCGCCGGCGGCGGCGGCAAGGGCTTTGCTGCGACGGGAATTAATCGCACTCAGACTGCTGCTCTCAATTTCACTCGCCTCTTCAGTTCTTCTTTCATCATGGAACTCCGCTTCGGCCTCAATCGGTACAGCAACAAGGCCGAGAACCTCGACGCCGGGACCAACGCCTCCGAAGCCGTCGGCATCAAGGGCGTCAACCTCGACCGCTGGACCAGCGGCCTCACTTCCATGAATGTCAGTGGCTACCCCAACCCCCTCGTCGGTTACTCAGGCTCCGTCCCCTGGAACCGTGCTGAAACCAACTTTAACTACGTTGGCAACTTCACCAAGCTCCAAAGCAACCACACCATCAAGTGGGGCGCTGATATCCGCCGCATTCGTGAGGACCTGCTCCAGACCCAGGACGCCGGCGGCCCCCGCGGCGAGTTCCAGTTCCGCAACAACCAGACATCCATTCCTGGTTCCGCTGTTCTCGATCAGGTCAACTCTCTCGCGAGCATGTTGCTGGACGTGCCCCAGACCTTCCAGCGCGACCTCGCCATCCAGTTCCCCACCAACCGCCTCTGGCAGACGTTCCTATACGTCCAGGACAAGTGGCAGGTCAACTCCAAGCTCACTGTGGACCTCGGCCTCCGCTACGACTTCTATCCTCCGGGCGTGCCGCGCCTCAAAGGTACATGGTCCGATTTCAACTGGATCACCAACACATTCCGCGTTGCCGGCTACGGCGACGTCCCCATGAACCTCAACCGCCAGACCTACTACAGCAATTTCGCCCCGCGTCTCGGCATGGCCTATCGACTCAATCCCAAGACGGTCATCCGCGCAGGTTCCGGCATGAGTTGGATCCCATTTCCCGACAACAAGCTCGCCTGGGATCTCTATCCTGTCAAGCAGAGCAACTCCTACCAGGCCCTCAGTTCCTACGGCCAGGCACAGACTGCACCCGGAGTCTATGGCAACATGGCGACCGGTTTCCCGGCTCCCATCGCCGTAAATATCCCCTCCAGCGGCCTTATCGCCGGAAACACTCCAGCATTGCTGGCTCAGAACATCTCCACCATCATTCCTTCGGATTACCACGAGGGCTACATTCTCTCCTGGAATTTCGCCATTCAGCGCCAGCTTCCCAAGAACTTCACCCTCGATGCCGCATACGTGGCCAATCACACCGTCCGCGCCCCCGTCGCCTATAACCTGAACGCATCCACCGCGCTCAATGGCGGCGCCGCCTCCCGACCGCTCTACGCCGCCTATGGCAAGAACGCCGACGTCAACCTCCGCTACGCAGGTTTCAGCAACAACTACAACAGCCTCCAGGTGAAGGTCGACCGCCGCTTCTCCAACGGCTTCATGCTCACCACCGCCTACACCTATAGCAAGGCCCTCGGTAGTTCCTCCGAAGATGGCGGCCTCTGGAACTACATCCAGCCCCGCCGCAGCTATGCGCGCCTCGACTTCGACCGCGCCCAGACCTTTGTCCAGAGCTACCTCTATCAGCTCCCCTTCGGAAAAGGAAAGCAGTGGGTCAAAGAAGGCGCTATGAGCTACATTCTCGGTGGCTGGCAGGTCAATGGCGTTCTCACCCTGATGACCGGCCGCCCCCTGACCTTCGGCACCACCGTTTCCGCCAATTCCGCCGGCAACTCGCTCACCCCGGACCAGATCGGCGCCTTCAAGGTTACCGACATCATCGCCGGCCCCTCCGGCACCGCCACCTGGTTTGATACCTCGGCCTTCGCCCAGCCACTGAACGCCGACGGCAAGACGCCCCACTGGGGCAGCATGGGCCGTAACAACCTCAGCGGCCCCGGCCTGTTCAACATCGATGCGTCCCTCTTCCGGAGCTTCCGCATCACCGAACGCTTCCGCGCCGAACTTCGCGCCGAAGCCACCAACTTCACCAACACCCCTGCCTTCGGCAACCCCAACACCACCGTTGGCAGCGCCGACTTCGGCAAGGTCACTGGTACCCTGGCCGGCCTCATCGCCAATCAGGGTACTGGCGGCACCGGTTCCCGCAACATCCAACTTGGATTGCGCATCCTGTTCTAAGCCGACAGCACGTCGGCAAACACAAACCCGTCCCGCTCCACCACTTCGCCGGCCGCTATCCGTTGCGGCCGGGCGAAGCTGGGGCTGGCGTAGACGAACGAGTGAAACTCCCCGTTCTCCCCGCACGCATCCACCCCCGCCGGCAAATCCCTCAGGAACTCCTCATCGAACTCCCGCCCGGCAAACGACGGATCCAGCTTTCTCGGATCCACGCACGTGACCCGTGCCCGCTGTCCCGCCTCAATCATCTCCCGAGCCAGTTCCGCCGTGTTCTTCCCCCACAGCGGAAACAGCGGTTCCAATCCGCTCCCCGCCATCTGCCTCAGCCGGTATTCCCGCACGTCCTCCAGAAACAGATCCCCAAACGCCACCGCTCCCACCCCCTCCGCCCGCATCTCCGCGCACGCTGCCGCCATCCGGCGCTCGTACTCGCCGTTATCGCAAGGCCACGGCAGCGGCACTATTCGCAAAGGCAACCCCGCAGCCTCCGCTTGCTGCTCCAGCAAGCTCCTCCGCACGGCGTGCATCGCCACGCGATCGAAGGCCTCGTTTGTGGTCGTCAGGAGCCCCACTACTTCGAGTCCCTCTGTCTGCCTCAGTACGTGCAGCGCCCACGCGCTGTCCTTGCCGCTCGACCACGCCAGCACCACCCGCTTCACTTGGAAGCTTCCCAGCCCGCGCTCTTTTCCGCCGCCGCGTCCCAGTCTCCTTCCTTTGTATTCTCGAACAGCAGCCCGATCCGTTCCGCCTCCGGCGCCTTCACCGCCAGTGCCCGCGCAATCGCCGGCTGCCGGTCGAAGTCCGGGGCCACCAGGAACATCAGGTTCGCAAAAGCCGTGATCGGCTCAGCCTGAGTGAAGCCGTGGGACTGCGCCCGCGCAATCGCCAGGGCCGCGCGCCGCCGGATCTCCTCGTCGTTCAAGTCCGCCACCGCTTCGGCTTGCTCGCCGCAGAGATAGTCCACTACGTGGTCCAACAGATCCTCGGGATCAGGTGTCATGATTCTTCATGGTATAGCGCCGCCGAGGCGCCTACCCACTCCATGTTCTTGTTGTGGTCCACCCCCATCATCTTTCCCCGGCCCATCCGGATGATGTGCGTCACCGGTCTGCCATTCACGTACATCACGCGAATTTCGGCTTTGGTCAACCCGTGCGGCGTCTCCACCACCGGCTCAAACTCCACCTTGCGCTGCAGGATGTACTCCCCGCGCCGCTGCGCGGGAATCGCCTCGATCTCTTCTCTCGAAGGTCCAATCACCACGCCCAGGCCCGCGAATGAGTAGAGTGGCTTGAGCACCCACCCGCTCAAGTCCGCCGGCATTTCGCGTACCTGGTCCAGAAACAGCGTCTCCGGTACCGAGGCGTGCCGCAGATGCGGCAGCGAGAACTTCGAGATGCGGAAGTAGTGGTTCGGGTGCCCCGCCCACTCCACGTCGAGATCATCGCGCCAGTCAAACGGCGGCTCCACGCCGCGCCGCTCCAGTTCATCCACGATCGCCCGGTTGTAGATCCGCCGGATCGGCGTCTCCACGCCGTCGCGGTCGTAGAATAGCCGCATCCCGCGCCGCTTCACTTGCGTGATGCACACCGCCCGCACGCCCAGCATCCGCTCCGTCACCCGGAAGTCGCACAGCGTCTTCTGATTCTCCGGATCGATTTCCAGCAGCACCACCTCCGCCGGATCGTGGCCTCCCGTGATCGCCTCTCCGAGCACTGCTCCGTAAGCCGACGGGTCCAATCCATCCAGGAGATAGTGCAGATCCCGTGGCATCTCGTAGGCGTCGATGTAGCTCTGCGCGAACACCGGCTGGAACGCATACAGGGAAGGGAAGCCCTGGATCTCCACCAGCTTCGGTTGCAGCCATCCGTCCTCGCCCCGAACTACTCCGAAGTCCACCTGCACAAACATCGCCTGCCGCGGTTCGCCCGGCGCCCGGTACCGCTCCGGAATCGAAACTTCAGATGCCCGCCAATACTCGTCCGTTTCGAGTTGCTCGATCAGCTCCCGCCCGTCCCGCGAAATCCTCCGCATGAACTCGCAGTCGAAGAAACACGGCGTTTCGCTGAGCCGGAACGGCACATGGCCGCCGCACCGCTCGTCCACCAGCGCCTGCAGCCGCGCGTATTTCTCCGCCGTGTAGCCCGCGTTGAAAAGCCGCCGCAACTGGTCGCCGGTCATATCAGGAACTCGCCGTCTTTCATCAACTGCCGCTCATCGGCCCAGATCGAAAACCGCCGCCCTACTACATCGATGTGCGTCGCTGAATACCACTTCGCCCCTGTATGCCCTCCATACGGATTGCCGAACGCGATATGAACGCCGGGGATCTTCTCGTCCTGCAAAATGTTGCCGATCACGTCCCGCACGCCCAGGTTCGTTCCAATCGCAAACTCGCCCACGCGGTCGCTGTTTTCGTCCGTGTGCGTGTACCGCCAGAACTCCTCTTCCAGCGCCTTGTTCGCGCACGCGGCAGACTTCAAACGGTTTCCCTCGATCACCAGAGTCAGTGGAGTCTCTCGCAAGTCGCCATACTTCGCACACAGGTAGTCGCCCACTACGCCATCCACCACAAACGTTCCGTTCACCTCGCCCGGCGTCGTCCAAACCTCGCCGCCCGGCAGGTTGCCCCAAGTGTTCGGATCGATGATGCCGCTCGTCTTCAGCCATTTGTACCCGGGATTCATCGCCGCCGCGATGTCCGTTCCCGCCGCGTTCACCGCCCGCACCGTCCTCGCTCCGCGTACGATCTCCAGCAGCCGGATGCTCAGCTCGTCCACCGCCTGGTAGTCCGCCCGCATCCCTTCCAGCATGATCCGCTTCTCGATGTTCACCATGTGCGCGTGCCGGATCCGCTGTCGGTTCACCACGTCGGTCATCTGCATGCGGCTGCGCAGTTCGTTCTGCTGCGCCACCACGGCGAAGATCGACACCCGGCTCGTCTCCATGTCTTCCAGCACCACCGCCGGCATGTCCGTCAACGGCCGTTCAGCCAGCTCTTCCAGAACAAACGTCCGGTGCGGCGCGCCCACCTGCTCCAGTTCCACCTCCAGCGCGGCCGCGATCTCTCTCGAAGCCCGATCCGTGATCACCGTGGTCTTCTCGCCGGCCTGTACGCGCAGGCACGCGCGCACCGCGTTCCGCGCCCCTTGCGACAACTCAGGGTCAAATCCGCTCAAGCGACTCCTGCCTCCGTTTCCGAAATGATATAGTCCACCACGGCCTTCAGATCGCCCGTCTCCTTGAAAACCCGGAGTTGCCGGTCGGCCCCCGTCCCTTCATCCAGAATCTTCCTCAGATACTCGATCTCCGCCCGGGATCCCAGCTCATCCGCCACCGGCAGCACCATCTGGAAGTACTCCTCCATCAGGTCCCGGAACGGCACCTCCACCCTCTTGCCGAAATCGATCAGCTTGCCGTCGATCCCGTAGCGCACAGCGCGCCACTTGTTTTCCATGATCAGCAGCCGCCGGTACAGGCGGAAACCCTGGTTCGCCGAATGCAGCTTCCACAGCATCACCACCGTCGCCTGGATCAACGCAGCCAGCGCGATGGTCTCGTCCAGCCGCATCGGCAGGTCGCAGATGCGGAACTCGATCGTCGCAAAGTGCGGATGCGGGCGCAGATCCCACCAGATCTTCTTTGCGTTGTCTATGCATCCCGTCTTGATCAGCAGGTTGACAAAGCTCTCATACTCGCCGTAGCTCGGGAAGTAATCCGGGATGTTCGTGCGTGGGAATTTGTCGAACACCTTGCAGCGGTAGCTCTTCAGCCCCGTTTGATCGCCGAGCCAAAACGGCGAGTTCGACGACAGCGCCAGGATGTGCGGCAGGAAGTAGCGAGCCGCGTTCATGATGTGGATCGCCGTCTCGCGGTCCTCGATGCCCACATGCACGTACAGCCCGAAGATCAGGTTCGCCCGCGCCACCAGTTGCATGTCCTCGACAAGCGTTGCGTATCGTTCGTCAGGATAGATCCCCTGCTTCCGCCAGTCGGAGAACGGATGCGTGGCCGCCGCCGCCAGCCGCAAACCGTTGGCCTTCGCCAGGCCAACCATGGACCGCCTGATGTTTGTGATCTCCTCCCGCGCCTCCGCAATGTTCCGGCAGATCTCCGTCCCCACCTCCACCACGCACTGATGCATCTCCGGCTTCACGCGCTCCCGGAGTTGCAGCTTGCCCTTCTCGATCATCTCCGCGTCGATGTGGCTGCGCAGCTCCCGCGTCACCGGGTCCACGGTCATGTACTCTTCTTCGATGCCGATTGTGAAGCTCGGGCGGTCCATGGCGTCCCTCCAGTGCTCTAACTTCCAGCCTGTCAGCGTCCAGCCAGATAATCCTGCCAGACATACTCGCTCGGCGGCGGCGGCTCCAGCACGTACTTGATGGCCAGATCCGCCATCGCGTCCAGGATCCACTCGAAGTTGCCCTCGCCCACTGAGTAGCGGTCCGCATCCGGCGCCGGGTTCAGATAGTCGATCGCATACGGAATCCCGTCCCGTACCGCGAACTCCACCGTGTTCATGTCATAGCCCAGCGCCCGGCACAGCGTCAGGCAGTCTGCCACAATCCGGCCATACAAGGGCGACTTCTCCGGCTGCGCATCCAGCACATAGCGTTTCTCGTGCGGCAGCCGCGGATCGTAAGCCATCACGTGCACCCTCTCCCGGCCGATCACATAGCAGCGGTAGTAATCCGTGAAATCGATCGACTCCTGCAGCACCATCCCCAGATCGCCCGTCTCGTTGTATGCCGCCAGCAATTCCTCCGGGTTGTGCACCTTATAGACGTTCCGCCAGCCGCCACCCAGGTGCGGCTTCATGAATGCCGGGAAGCCGATGTAGTCGTAGACCTCTTCCCAATTCAGCGGATACATCATGTTCCGCATCGATTGCGCCGTCGTCCCCGGCGGGTGGGAATGATGCGGCAACATCACCGTCTTTGGTGTCGCCACCCCCAGCTTCGCGCCCAGCGCATAGTTGAAGAACTTGTCGTCGGCGCTCCACCAGAAGGGGTTGTTGATCACGCTCGCCCCGTGCAGAATCGCGTTCTTCAGATAGGCCCG
>JACQZS010000097.1 GCA_016213725.1 Acidobacteriota bacterium
CAATTTTGCTGACGGTTTCGCCGATGGACCCGGTGTCGCGGAAGTTGAGGATGTTGCCGCCGGAGCGGGTAGGACCGATGTCGGTGTATCCGCCGATCAGGTAGGCGGGGAACGAGACGGATTGCGCCTGCGCGGCGAGCGAGGGCGGATAGCCGAGTTCCATGGGGGTGGACTGGAAGCCGTAGAGATCGATGGCGAATTCGTGCCGGGCCCAACTGAGGCGGGTGGTGGCGACGAGAGAGGGGGACAGCATGGAAGTGAGGTTGACGGCCATGGAGGTATTGGTCCGCCAGTGCTTGTAGGAGGAGGAGACATAGGGCGTGCCGGCGGCCTCATAGGCCTGCAGGCCGTAGCCCAGGCCGTTGGTCTGCCCGCGGTGGTTATAGGTGCCGCTGACGAAGAGCTTGTGCTTTTCCGTAAGCGCGTGATCGCCGCGCCAGACATGGGAGTTGAAAGGTTCGTGGTCGAAGTTGGGCGTGTCCATGCGGTTCGGCTGGCCGCGGGGGATGTTGGCGAGATTGGGTTGCAGCACCAGCGACATGAGCTTGGAGGCGATGGGATTGATCTGCGAGGAGGGGATCTTGCCGCCGGGGAAGGGCGTGCGGGTGTAGGTGGTTCCGTTTTGCACGGTGGTCATCGGATCGAAGACCGAGATGGTGGCCCCGCTGACGCCGGAGACATAGGTACGGGAGAAGTCCCCGACTCTCTGCAGATCGCTGGGAACGATCATGGTGGTGTAGTTGGGACGGCTGTTGCGGTAGACGTCCAGGGCGTACATGAAGAACGTCCGGTTGCGGCCGTCGTAGAGTTTGGGGATGAAAACGGGGCCCTGAAACTGAACGGTGGGCTCGTTCATCTTGAAGGTCGTGTTGCGCCCGCCGCCGGCATTGGACTCAAAGGTATTGGCGTTGAGGACATCGTTGCGCAAGAGCCAACTGGCGACGCCATGGAAATCGTTGGTGCCGCTCTTGAGCGACAGCGTGATGACGCCGCCGCCGGTGCGGCCATACTCGGCGTCGTAGAGATTGGTCTGCACCTTGACCTCGGCGACGGCGTCGGGGGGCGGCGAGGCGGCGTTTCCGGGCGTGCCGGTTTCGCGGTAAGTGATCGGAGAACCGTCCATCAGAATCTCGTTGGTATCGCTTCTTCCGCCGGCGATGCTGACGGAGCCGTCGCCGTTGTCGAAGGGGCGCTGGCCGAAGGTGCTGCGGGCGGCGCCCTGCACTCCGGCGGTGTAGCGCACGAGTTCGAAGACGTTGCGGGCGTAGGTAGGGAGGCTGGCAACGAGATCGCGGTTGATGGTGCTGCTGTGAGATGCGGTGGAGGTCTCGAGCATGGGGGCCTCGGCGGTGACGCTGACGGTTTCCTGAGTTCCGCCCAATTGCATGGGGAAGTCGAGTGCGACGCGATCTCCGACGCGCAAGTCGATGCCCGAGCGGACAGTGGTTTTGAAGCCGGAGGCGGATACGGTCATCGAGTACTGGCCGGGGTTGATGGGCGGAGAGGAGAAGAACCCGGCGTCGTTGGTGTAGACGGTGGTGGCGACGTTGGTTTCCACATTCCTGATTTCGACTTTCGCGTTGGGCATGACGGCGCCCTGCGGGTCAGTTACGGTTCCAGTGATGATTGCCCGGGTCTCCTGGGCCAGAACGAAGTCGCCGGCAAACCACAGCCCCAGCAACATACAAAGGACAAAACTCACGATTCGCATGTCACTTTCTCCTCGGCTTTTTGACTTAATTCACAAGCGCAAATTCCCGCGGTACAGCTAAATCCGGCCAGCCTGACGGGTCTGAGGCGGAGCATCGTCGCCGAGTCCATGCGAGCCCAGCAAATCGGCCGAGCACACGAGAGCGCGCACAGGATCGCCAGGGAAGATGGATCGGCGCGGCAGCGGCGGGACACAGGAGTATTCCGAGCGTCCGCCGAAGGCGTTGGGCGGCAGGAGCGCACCCGCGCATGAATGCCGGAACAGAAGAGGGGCGTCGCCGATGGACTGCGCCAGCGGCGGCTGATGCAGCGGGGGACAGACGGGCCGCCGTTCCGGCCCGGGGAGCACGCCGGGATGGACGCTAGGGGAACCTGCAGACGCGGCGAGCACTTCAGACCTCATGGAATACTCTCCTGCCTATGGCCCCAAGAACACGGCTGGAGGATACTCAATCACAATTCCCTGCCGGGTGCAAGCAACGGGCCGGAATTATGGGGTGCGAGGGGCGGCGGGGCGCGGGCGGCGGGCCAGGAGTTCCTGGACCAGGGGGTTGGTGTTGGCGGGCGTCACGCCCAAGGGCTTGCAGTAGGATTCGGGGCGGAAGGGGAGTTGGGCGTGGCGGAGGCCGTGGGCGTCGGTGGAGACGGTGAAGCGCACGCCCAGTTCGGCGAGGGGCTGGATGTCGGCGATCATGGCTTCGCGGCAGGCGGGATTTTCCATGCAATGTGCCGATTCCCTGGCAATTTCGATGTAGATGGAGCGGCCGCGCAGGAGGTCAGCCAACTCGCGCTGCTCGCCGGGTTGAAAGAAGCGGTATTGGGCGGTGGTGATGGAGGAGATGGGCCGGCCTTCCCGCTGGGCCGTGCGTTCTAGGTTTTCGACTCGCATGGTGAAGGGGTGGAACAGGATCATCGGGACCGGCAGTTTCTGCTGGAGCTCGCGGAGCTGGCTCGCGCGGCGGATGAGGTGCTTGCCATCGGGGGGTTGCTTTCCGTTGCGGGGGCTGATGTGCCAGCCGACGAGATCGACCTGGGCGAGCACGTCCATCTCCGTGCCGGTGTCGAGTTCGTCCTCGGAGACCTCCCAGGCGGTGAAGACGGTGAGGCCGCGGTGCTCCCTCGCCTTGGCAAAGTCGCGCATCAGCGCCTGGCGCCCGGCAGGCCCCATGGGGTAGCGGGTGACGAATGCGGGCCGCTGGAGGAGCCAGTCACGGTACTCGGCGGCGGTTTTGCGGTAGAGCTCGAGGTGGTCCAGCAGGACCACGACGCGGCGGCCATCGGCGGCGGCGGCATCGAGCCAGCGATCGAGGGGCGTTTCGAGTTCCAGCCCGGCGTGCAGGTGCATGTCCATCTGCTGGAGCTGGTACGGCTCGCGGAGCTGGTTCTGCGCGGAGGTGGGGAGCGCCCAGGCCGCCAGGACCGCGGCCAGGAGGTGTGCTTTCGCCATGTGCGGGATCATACCGGCTGGATGAACAGCCGCGCAAGGCGGGCGCGAAGACAGCGCTGGCCGGTGCCGTCGATGCCGTGCCCGAAGCAGACGACGTCCGGGAGTTTCGGCCAGGTGTGGACAGGACGCGGGTGTGGGATTCAGAATGGAGATCCTGGGGAGGTTCAACATGGACGAAATTCGCACCGACGCCGAAGCGCTGCTGCGCTCAAGACGGTTCGGGGTTCTCTCGACACACTCAGAAGATGCCCCCGGCTATCCCTTCGGCTCGCTGGCGAGTTACGCGGTGGATGAGCTGGGCCGCCCGGTCTTCCTGTTCAGCGGGCTCGCCGAGCACACACAAAACGCCGCCGCCGACCCGCGGGTGAGCCTCACGGCGATCGACGCCGCGGCAGAGGATCGGCCGCAGACGGCGCCCCGCGTGACGGTGATCGGGGACCTCGCTCCCGTGCCGGAGGAGGAAGAGGACGCGGCGCGCGCGCTGTATCTGCAGCGGCACCCCGAGGCCAAGGGCTACAGTCAATTCGCTGACTTCGCGCTGTACCGGTTGAGCGTACGGGGCGTTTACTTCGTCGGCGGCTTTGGCCGGGCCGGCTGGGCCTCACGCACGGAGTAGGGACTCCGGCATCCAGCCTGGATGGACCAGCCCAAACCGGCACCATTGCCGGATGCGTGGTGGACTGGCGAAGCGCGAGAGGCGGTGGTGCGCCGCGGCGTTGTGGTAGATGCGGAAGCCGGGGTGAGAGGGGCTGGGCGGAGGCGTGCGGCGGCAGTATAATCGGCGTGGACAACAGGCAGCAGGTGGCCGATGGGTACGACGAGTCCTCAGTGCCGCGGCGCTTCGGAGAACGGTGGATCGCGGACTTGGATCTTCGGTTCGCCATTCGGGACGTTCTGCTTCATCTTTGTCCTCTCCTTCGCGGTGCGGGCGGCCCTGCTGGCGGCGTGGGTGAGTAATCACGAAGATTTCTACCGGCTGGGCGGCGAGATCGGGAGAGTGGCGCTGTCGCTGTTGCGCGGCGGGGGCTTTGCAGATCCCTACATGATTCCGACGGGGCCCACGGCGCATCCCGCGCCGTTTACTCCGGCGCTTCTGGCGCTGATCTATCACGCCTTTGGAATGACGGCCGCAGCGGGCTATGTGCGCGCGCTGGCGGGCATCGCGAGTTATTCGGCGCTCTATGCTCTGCTGCCCTGGCTGGCTGGCCGGCTGGGCTTGGGCGCGAGGGCCGGGATGATTGCGGGCGTTGCCGCGGCGCTGATTCCACGGGAGGGTTTGTCTGAGTCCATTGGGGTGGGGGCGACGGCCCAGGCATCGCTGGGCTTCGCCCTGCTGACCATCGGCTTTCTGCACCGCTGGGCGGCACAGCGCGTGTCGGTGGCGGGTTCGCTGCTGCTGGGCGTGGCGTGCGGCGCGGCCTTTCACCTGCTGCCGCCGTTGCTGCTGGTGGTGCTGGGGTATCTGGGCTTTGAAATGTGCTGGAGACGCACACGGCGGCAGTGGCTGCTCTCCGCCTGCGTGGCCTTGGGCGCGCTGCTGGCGTGCGTGCCGTGGACGTGGCGGAACTACAACGAGCTGCACGGGCTGTGCTTCATCCGCAGCAACTTCGGCCTGGAGTTCCGCATCGCCAATCAACCGCGCGCCGATGCGGACATCGAGGTGTCGTGGGCGCGGCTGGGCACGCTACGGCACCCGAGCGAGAACCTGGACGAGGCGCGCCAGGTGCGGGCGCTGGGCGAGGCCGAATACAACCGGCGCGCGAGGAACGAGGCGCTGGCGTGGATGGAGGAGCACCCGGGCGAGCTCCTGCGGCTGAGCGTGTTCCGCTTTCTGCATTTCTGGTGCGGTCCGCTGCGCTACCCGTGGCTGGCGGCGTTGTTCACGGGGGTGACGCTGCTCGCCTTGCTGGGCCTACGCCGCATTTGGCCGGGGCTGGAGACTCCGCAGCGGGCGGCGGTCGTCATCCCGCTGGCGCTGTTCCCGCTGGTGTACTACGTGGTGAGCTACGTGGCGCACTATCCGGCGCCGATGGGGTGGCTGCTGCTAGTGCTGGCGGGGGCCGAGGCGGACGGGTGGTTCAATCCGCCGCGCTGCCCGGAGCGGCCGCCGGACCGGTGACCTGCATGGGCACGATGCCGGCCGGCTGGCTGCCGTCGATCTCGAGGATCTCGCGGAAGGCGCTCGCCATGGTACGCGCGGCGGTGTTCAACTGGTGCAGCCAGGCGCCCCAGAACTGAGGGATGGTGGGGACCTGGCGGGTCTGTTTGATCTCGCGCTGGACGTCCTTTTTGTGCGTGGTGAGATCGAAGCCGCGGAGCATGGCGGCGCCCACTTCGGTGAGGTTGATGCGGTTGTTCATATTGAGGCGCGCCAGATCGCGGCGGATTCTGCGCTCGGCGCCGTCCTTGGTGACGACGGTGGCGACCTCCTGGAAGGTGAGGGCAGCCTCCACGATTCCGGCGCCGTCGGTGATCTGCAGCAGCGTGGTGGCGCCGGCCGGGGACTTAACGCCGATGGGCTGCGCGGTGTCGTGGAGGCGGATGCGGGCCGGGCCGGAGATGCCCACCCAGACGCCGCCGGGCAGCTCCGTCATGGAGAAGAACTTCGAGACGATGGCTTCGAGCTCGCGGTCTTCGAGCCGTTCGATTTCGTTCTCGCGGAAGCGCTTGGACTCCTCGGCGCGTTTCATGAACTCGTCGGCGAACTGCGTCTGTTCGTAGAGCTGGTTGAGGATGGCCTCGGTCCAGTTGGGCGAGCCGTAGTTCCAGGCCACGGGGATGATTTCGGCGCCCAGCTGGCTGAGCCGGACGAGGATGGCCTGGATCTGCTTCTTGTCGGTGCTCTCGATATAGACGCGGCCTTCGTTGAAATCGACGAGGACCGGGACCTGCTTGCGGACGATGGTGGTGGCGTTGACGGTCTCCTGGTCGACGGTTTTGCGGTCGAGGGCCTGGAGGAACTTGTAGGGCCGTTCGAGGGCCACGTAGGACTTCTGCTCCTTGATGGAAGGGAGGTCGCTGGCCTTTTTCCACTCGTTGGAGACGGCCCAGAGGGCGTACCAGGGGAGGTTGGGATGGATCTGGAAGCTGTGGGCGGTGCGGCCGTAGCCGGGTCCGTCCTGGATTTCCGGGGCGAGGAGTTCGCGGGCGCCGTCTTCCTGCTCCGCCAGGGCGAAGCGGGCGAGGGCGGCCTGCTGGTCCTCGGCGAGCTCCTGCTCTTCATCCAGCCGCGGAGCGCAATAGGGGTTGATCCCCAAGGCATCGGCGCCATAGAGCCGCGCGACGGCCGCAGCCGCGAGCTGAGAGGACGCCGCCATCAGCGCCTGATTCTCCAGACTGATCTGGAAGCCTTCGACAGACTCTTTCACGAGACCGACAATGGCCCAGTTGCCCCGTCCAAACATGCACGATTCCTGCTTTTCTCTTGAGATATTTCGACCGGCACCGTGCTCTGGCTGCGCAAGGGGGGAGGGCCGGCGGGCGGCTCGGCCAGGGCCGAACTGCCGGGGCCAAGGGCCTGCGGCACGGTGGTGGAATTTGAATCCCTCACCTGTTGTACCACGGAGGGAGGGCTGGAACGTTACAGGCGGCGCGGGGCTGGGCGGGGAAGAGTCCGCGGCGATTGCGCCGGCCGCCGGCATGTTACAGAATAGGGCGCACCACCATGCAACGAAGATCATTCCTCCAGGCCACGGGTGCGGGCGTCCCCACGGTGCGGCTGCTGCAGACGGAGGCGGCGGGCAAGTTCACGCCCGTGCCGCTGGAGAAGCTCTTCACCGCCTCGGCGCGCGACTTCGGCCCGCGGCCGTGGGCGCGGAACGAGCCGGGGGTGACGGACAACCTGATCCGCCCGCCGGCCGGCGGGCAACGGCTGCGCGGCCTGCCGTTCGAGCTGGCGCCCGAAGGAGTGGACGGCAAGTGCTGGGCGGTGGTGAGCAACAAGGGATACCCGTGGACGGCGCGGACGGTGGAGGTGCCATTGGAGGGCACGGCACGGTTTTTGTGCGTGGCGCAGTTCTGCGATTGGGAGAAGGCGGAGTTCGACCCCGAGTCGCCCGAGGAGATGGAGGGCATTGGAGCGGTGCTGGCCGAGGCATCGCTGCTGTATGAAGATGGGGCGGCGCGGACGTTTCCGGTGCGGCGGCGGTTTGAAGTGAATCCGCCGGCGGCGGCCTGGGGCCGCGAGTGCTTCAACGCCATGCAGAGCAATTCGTGGCGATCGGTCGGGCTGGAGGCGCCGCTGGAGCACGGCACGGACTGGGGCATGCAGCAGCAGGCTGTGCGTTACCAGGCGGTGAGCAGAACGGCGCTGTGGATTTGGGCGCTGGAAAATCCGCGTCCGGAGCAGCGGCTGAAGGCGCTGCGACTGGATGCGCGCGGGGACGAACTGCTGGCGCTGTGCGGGCTGACGCTATTTCACGGGCGCGAGAATCCGCTGCGGCACGAGCGGCGGCGCCTGTACCGCGTCACGCTGCCCGCCGGCGGCGATGCCGGGCGCTGGAAGGTGGAGACGGATCTGGGCATCGTGGTACGCACCTTCGCGGGCAGCGAGTTTCTGCCCGAGCAGTGGCTGCGGGCGGGGACGGCGGGCCTGGGCGAGCGGCAGCAGCCGAAGGCCGATGCGCGCCACCTGTACGTCGAGATCGCCTGCAGCAACGAGGCGACGCTGACGCTGCGGAACGACGAAAGCGGGGCGCGCTACGATTTCGATCTCTCGGCGCCGGAGAAGAGCGGGCTGCGGGTGGAGGCGGCGGAGCAGGACAAGAGCTGGGTGCACGGCAGGATTCTGGACTCGGCCAGCGGCCGGCCCGTGGCGGCGCGCATCGCATTCCGCACCAGGGACGGCCGGTACCTGCCACCCTACGGCCACCGGGCGGAGGTAAACACGGGCTGGTTTCAGGACTACGGGGCGGACGTGCAGCTGGGCCACTCGGCCTTCGCCTACGTGGACGGCACCTTCCAGATGGAGCTGCCGGCCGGGGAAGTGTACGTGGAGATCAGCAAGGGCTTCGAGTACGAGGCCGTGCGGCAGCGGCTGGTGATCCAGCCGGGGCAGCGGGCGCTGGATTTGCGGCTGGACCGGCTGTACGACTGGCGCATGCGCGGCTGGGTGACGGCCGATACGCACGTGCATTTCCTGTCTCCTTCCACGGCGTTGCTGGAGGCCCAGGCGGAGGGGTTGAACCTGGTGAATCTGCTGGCGGCGCAATGGGGCGACCTGTACACCAATGTCGGCGACCTGGCGCACGGGCACCTGGTTTCGAGAGACGCCGAGACGCTGGTGGCGGTGGGCACGGAGAACCGGCAGCATCTGATGGGGCATCTGGGCCTGCTGGGCGGGCACGGGGCGCCGGTGTTTCCGATGTCGGCGGACGGCCCCAGCGAGGCCTTCACGGGCGATCCGATGTGGACGAGCATGGCGGACTGGGCCGACGCGTGCAGGAAGCGGGAAGGGCTGGTGGTGGCGGTGCACTTCCCCAATCCGAACGCCGAGCTGGCGGCGGAGATTGTGCGGGGCAAGGTGGACGCGCTGGAGCTCTACCCGCGCGGTGACGGGACGTTCCGGACGCTGGCTTACCAGGAGTGGTACCGCTACCTGAACTGCGGCTACCGGCTGGCGGCGGCGGGAGGGACGGACAAGATGTCGGCGGCCGTTCCGGTGGGCGGCAATCGAACCTACGCCTTTCTGGGCAACGCGGAGTTCAGCTTCGCAAACTGGGCAGCGGCGGTGCGCGCCGGGCGGACGTTTTCGACGACGGGGCCGTTGCTGGACTTGCGGGCCGAGAACGAGATGCCGGGCGGAGAGATCCAACTGCGGCGGGGCGGCGGCACGATCGAGGTGGCCGTGTCGGCGGTGAGCTATGTGCCGTTTCACCGGCTGGAGATCGTCTACAACGGCAAGGTGATCGCCACGCGGGAGGAACCGTCGGGCACGCGCTCACTGAACTGGAAGGAGACCGTCCGGGTGCCGGGGACGGGCTGGCTGGCGGCGCGCTGCTCATCGCGTATGCCGGCGGCGCGTTTCGGCGTGGCGGCCCATACTTCGCCCGTTTACGTTGTGGTGCCGGGCGAGGAGCTGTTCTCGGGGCCGGCCGCGGCCTATTTCCTGAAGCTGATCGAGGGGACGCAGATCTATGTGGAGAACCTCGCGGCGAGGCCGGACCGGGAACGCCTGGAGCGCATCCGGCAGACGCTGCGCGAGGCGCATGAGCGGCTGCATGCGCGGCTGCCGCCGCACCGGCACTGAGCGGGTGGGGTGAACGGATTGGCGGCCGGGACAAGCGGAGGCTGTGGGTTAGATCTGGAAGTCGAAGGCGCCCTCTTCGAGTCCGCCCTTTAAGAGCACCTTGGCATTGAGGCTGCCCTGCACGACGAGCGAATTCGGCGGCACGCTCTTCATGAGGAACACGCTGGCCCCGATGGTGCTGCCGGCGCCGATGACGGTGTCGCCGCCGATGATGGTGGCTCCGGCATAGATGGTGACGCGATCGGCGATGGTGGGATGGCGCTTCTGGCCGCGCAGCGCCTGGCCGGCCTCGAGCGAGCGGGCGACCAGGCCGACGCCCTGGTACATCTTGACGTGATTGCCGATGATGGCGGTCTCGCCGACGACGGTGCCAGTGCAGTGGTCGACGAAGAAGTGGGTGCCGATCTGGGCGCCGGGGTGCAAGTCCATGCCGGAGCGGGTGTGCGCCCACTCGGTCATGATGCGCGGGATGAGGGGGACGCCGTCCAGGTAGAGTTCGTGCGCGAGGCGCTGCACGGCGACGGCCTCGATGAAGGGGTAGGAGACGATCACCTCTTCCGTGCTGAGCGCAGCGGGGTCGCCCGAGTAGGCGGCTTCGGTGTCGGTGCGCAGCAGCTCGCGGATCCTGGGCAGCGTGCCCAGGAACTTCATGGTGAGCGAGCGCGCATAGGCGGCGATGTCGGTGATGTCGGTGTCGGCCGGCGGAGCGTATTCCAGGCTTTTCCGGATTTCAGACTCCAGGCGCGAACTCACGCTGCCCAGGAGTCCGAGGGTTTCCAGCTCAATTTGCGAAGAGTGGACGAGCCGTTCGTCGAAGAAGCCGGGGAAGAGCAGCCGGAGCAGATCCGTCGTGATGCCGGCGATGGCCCGCTTAGAGGGCAGGTTTTTGCCATCGAGATGGTTGATGCCACCTTCGCGGGCGTAGGAAGCGGTGAGATTCTGGGTCAACTCCAACAGCGTGGAAATCATCTTCGTTCTCCCTTCGGCCAAGCCCGTACATCTATCAGATCACCCTCAGCGGCAAAAGGTCGCATCGGCGGCGCAACTGCTTGGGAAACTTAGATGCTATCACTATTCCCCTATTCCCGCCAGGAATATGGGATATATGCCGCAGCCAGACGGGGGGAGCCCGCGCTCCGCCCGGGGGACCGGGCAGTTGGAGTGTGCCGGTGCGGCGGGGATTGGGGGACTGCAATTGGGGCTTGACCTGTCTAAAGGTGTAGGGTTGAGGATGGATTAAGAAGCGATGTGGACTGTGACCAAGTTGGCGCGTGCTTGCGGCCTGAGCCGCACGACGGTGTTGTATTACGAGTCGATCGGGCTGCTGAAGGCGGTCCGGCGGGGTTCCGGCAATTACCGGTGCTATACGGAGGACGATCTGGCGCGTTTGCGGCAGATCTGCGTGTACCGGGACGCGGGGCTGAAACTCGAGGACATCGGCGTGCTGCTGGGGCGCAAGGGCGGCGAGGCGGCCGCGGTGCTGAGGAATCGCCTGGTGGAACTGGACGCGGAGATCGCGCGGCTGCGCGGCCATCAGCAGGCGATTCTGGCGCTTCTGAAAGCAAGCATTCCAAGGAGAATTGAAATGGTCAGCAAGGAAAAATTCGTGGCCGTGATGAAAGCGGCCGGTTTCACGGAGGAAGATATGCAGCGGTGGCACACGGAGTTTGAGAAGCTGTCGCCGGTGGAGCACCAGGAGTTTCTGGAGTTCCTGCATATTCCGGCGGAGGAGATCG
>JACQZS010000005.1 GCA_016213725.1 Acidobacteriota bacterium
GAGGCCGGTGGCGGCGAGGTCCTGCATGGTGGCCTGAATGCGGGTGGGGCTGAATTCGGCGCACTTGGGGAGGTCCATCTGGTCCTGGATGCCGCGGAGTTCGAGGGCGGCGTAGCCCCAGGTATTGGCGTTCCTGACGATGGTGCTCCAGTCCCACTTAGGACAGCCGAGAGTGGAGAAGGCGAGGGGGAGCCGGGCGGCGGGTTTGGAGTAGGCGGCGGCACCAGCGGCAGCGCCGATGGAGAGGCGAAGCAGATCGCGGCGGGTCATACCCAGATGATAGTGGAAGGCCCGCAGAGCGCGCACCGCCGGCGCCTGTGGAGTCGTGTATCATTTGAGCCTGAGGGAGATGCCATGATCCGGAAAACAAAAGCGGCCTGCCAGATTGGGATGTACGGGCTGGGGCCGATGGGGCGCAGCCTGGCGCTGAATTTCGCCGACCACGGGTATTCGGTGGCGACCTACAACATCACCGCGGATTTGACGTGGCAATTGATGAACGTGCCGGGGCTGCCAAGCCTGGTGACGCCGTTCTTCAACGAGAAGGACTTTGTGGCGGGGCTGAAGCAGCCGCGCACGGTGATGATCATGGTGAAGTCCGGCGCACCCGTGGACGAGGTGCTGGACCGGCTGCTGCCGCTGCTGGACCCGGGCGATGTGATTATCGAAGGCGGGAATTCGGACTTCCGCGACACGGCGCGGCGGCTGCGCGTGGTGAACGAGAAGGGTGTGATGTACATCGGCAGCGGGGTGTCGGGCGGGGAGGAAGGCGCGCGGCGCGGACCCTCGCTGATGCCGGGCGGGAACGTGGAAGCGTGGCCGGTGGTGAGGGAGATGCTGCAGTCGATTGCCGCGCGGAACCCGAAGGGGCAGGCATGCTGCGAGTGGATTGGGCCGGAAGGGGCGGGCCACTTCGTGAAGACGCATCACAACGGGATCGAGTACGGGGTGATGCAGGTGATCGGCGAGGTGTGCTGGATTCTGCGGGCGATGGGGATGACGAACGACGAGATTGCCGACGCGATGGACGGCTGGAACGTGAGGATGAAGGCGTTCCTGCTGGAGATCACGTCGGAGGTGCTGCGGGCGCGGGACGACGACGGGTCGCCGCTGCTCGATCACGTGCTGGACGTAGCGGGGGCGAAGGGCACGGGCGCGGGCACGGTGGTGAGCGCACTGGACCTGGGGCAGTCTGTGAACATTCTGGCGGCGGGCGTAGCGGCGCGGCTGATGTCGACAAACCGGAAGCGGCGGATTGAGATCCACGAGTTATACCAATTGCCGGAGCCGAAACTACCGGGTGATCCCAAGGAGTGGACGGCGAAACTGGGACAAGCGCTGGAAGCGGCGTTTGCGCTGGCTTACGCGCAGGGGTTCACGACGCTGGAAGAGGCCTCGCTGCAGTACAACTGGAAGCTGAACCTGCCGCAGATCGCGTCGATCTGGGGCGGCGGATGCATCATCCGGGCCGACATTCTGAACGAGATATCGGCGGCGTTTGTGAAAGAGCCCATGCTCGACACGCTGCTGGTGGCGCCGGCGTTTGTGGAGTGCATCCGGAAGGGAGTTCCGGCACTGCGGGAGGCGGTGTCTGCCGCGGTGCTGGGGGGGCTGCCAGTGCCGGCGCTGAACAGCGCGCTGTCGAACTTCGATTCGATGCGTTCGCCCAACCTGGTTTCGGCGAGCGTGATTGCGCTGCTGAGGGACCTGTTTGGAGCGCACACATTCAAGCGCAACGACAGGCCAGGAGCGTTTCACCGGAACTGGGGGAAGGTGTAAGCAGCGGAACACGCAGGCGGAGGAGGAGTGCGGCAGCCGAGATGCCCGCGGTTGTGGGGACGCGGCGCAAAGCGGTACTGACTTTCGCGCTGCTTTGGGAGACGCAACGGCAAGGTAGAGCGGCCCCAGTGCGGCACGGAATGCGCGTGGAGACTTACCAGGCGGAGGGCCGCGAGGCAGGGCGGTGCGCCCCGGTGCGACGACAATCAGGATGGCGCGCAGCCCAGCGGCAAGTCCACCGTACAGGATTCCTCCGGAAGACCCCGTTGAGTAACATGAAACGTGAAGGACCGCTGAACCGGGCTGCGGTCCGGCCGCGCTGACCAAACGGATTTGCCGCTGGAGAGGGTCTTGGAGCCGGCGGGGCGCGGGGAAGTGGGATATCCGGGCAGCCCGTTCGGGTCTGCCGAGAGGGACTTTGCCGTCCGGGAGAGGATCGCCGAAATGACCATTGCGAATCGCATCGCGGTGCTGGCCTCTGCGCCGTTGGTAGTCCTGATCGCACTCGGGTTCGCAGTAGCGGACCGCCTGGACAGGATCGACCGGCAGAACCGGTTCGTGGCGGAGCGCCAGATCGGGAGCGTCACGGCACTGGCAAAGATCTCGCGCAGCACGACGGGGCTGCGGGTGGACGTGAGGAACTTCCTGCTGACCGAGGACCGGGCGATTCTGGCACAAGCACAAAAGTCCTACCGCGAGATGGACAAAGAGCTGGATGCGGAGCTGTCCGAATACGGCGCGAAGCTGATTTCCGACAGCACAGACCAGAAGTACCTCGACGATTTCCAGCGGCTGAAGCGAGAGTGGTGCGCGATGGCGGATCAGATCTTCGTCCAGGCGGCGACCGGCCAGCGCGCGGAGGCATCGCGCGCCGTGGCCTCCGGCAAGTTCTTCGAGACAGGGCGGCAGATGAATCAGGCTCTCATTCAGTGGGCGGACTACAACGGGAGCCTGGCCACGGAGGCGGGGAAGAAGACGAGCGAGATCACTGAACAATCCAAGCGGATGCTGCTGATTTCCATCGGGGTGATCGCCCTGGCGTGCGCTCTGCTGGGCTATCTCACCATTCTGCGGGTTGTGCGGCCGGTACAGGGGCTGCAGAGTTCGGTGGAGAGCATTGCGCTGGGAGACTACTCGCAGGGGGTGCCTTTCCAATCCGCGAAGGATGAAACGGGCAGCCTGGCGCGATCCATCGAGATTCTGAAGGGCGGAGCCGCGGCGATGGAGGAGCAGCGGTGGGTGAAAACGAAGCTGGCGGAGTTGGCGGCGGCGATTCAGGGTTCGGAGTCGATTCCGGAGTTCGGAGAGAGGCTGCTGGCTCGCCTTGTCCCGCTGGTGGGGGGAGGGGTTGCGGGCCTGTATCTGCTGCCGGAAGGCGGCACGGAACTGACGCGGGCCGCCGGCTACGGGTTGCCGGCCGCGGCTGAGGGAAAGCGGGCGTTCCGGATTGGAGAGGCGCTGGTGGGCCAGTGCGCCGAATCGAGGAAACCGGTCACGCTGACGCATCTGCCTCCGGACTATCTGTGCATCACGTCCGGAGTGGGCGGCAACGCTCCGACCCATACGACGGCGTGGCCGCTGCTGGCCGAGGACCAACTGGTGGCGGTGCTGGAGATCGCGTCGTTTTCGGGGATAGAGGCTCGGGAGAAAGCACTGCTTGAAGAAGCGCTGCCGATGGCGGCACTAAGCCTGGCCGTGCTGGAACGGAATCTGCAGACACAGGAACTGCTGGCCCAGACGCAGGAGCAGGCGCGCGAGTTGGAAGAGCACGCCGAGGAGTTGACCAGGTCTCAAGAGGAGTTGTTCGCGCAGAAAGAGGAACTGGTAGCGCAACAGGAAGAGCTGCTGGCGCAGCGGGAAGAGCTGAAGACCAGTGAAGAGCGTACCCGGCTGATATTGGATGCGAGTTCGGAGGGCGTGTTCGGCACGGATCTGGAGGGCCGGATCACATTCGTCAATCCATCAGCCTGCAAGATGCTGGGCTTCAGGGCGGAGGAGTTGCTGGGCAAGACATCGCACGCGGAGTTCCACCATCACAGGCCCGACGGCAGTGTGTACCCGCGGGAGGAGTGCCCGATGAACCTGGCGCTGACGGAAGGCAAGGTCAGCCGGGTGGACGATGAGTGTTTGTGGTGCAAGGACGGCACAGCGATCCCGGTGGAATATGGCGCCACCCCGGTGCTGAAAGACGGAGTGATTGTCGGGTCTGTGGTGAGCTTCACGGATATCACGGAGCGGAAAGCCGCGGAACAGCGGCTGCGCGAGACGGAGCAGTTCTACCGCAGCGTGCTGGAGCTGGCTCCGGACGCGCTGATGGTGGTGAATTCTAAGGGCAGCATCCAACTGGCGAATGAGAAGGCCCTGGTGATCTTCGGCTACGAGCACGCTGATCTGATAGGCCAGACGGTGGACGCACTGGTGCCGGATGACATTCGGCCGCGGCATCCGGCGCTGCGAGCGAGTTTCCACAGCGCTCCAGCGAAGCGCGAGATGAGCAGCAAGAAGGATCTGCGGGGACGGCGCAAGGACGGCACGGAGTTTCCGGCGGAGGTGGGCCTGAGCCCGCTGCCGGGGCTGCGGGCGGAATTGGGACTGGTGGCGGTGTCCATCCGCGACGTGACGGTGAGGAAGCAGCAGGAGCGGGAGATTGTCGAGGCGCGGCAGAAGGCGGAGGAGGCGACGCAGGCGAAGTCGATGTTCCTGGCCAACATGAGCCACGAGATCCGGACGCCGATGAATGCCATCATCGGCATGACGCACCTGGCACTGAAAACGGAGCTGACAGCGAAGCAGCGCGACTACATGATGAAGGTGCGCGGGGCGGCCGGGGCGCTGCTGGGCATCATCAACGACATATTGGATTTCTCGAAGATCGAGGCCGGCAAGCTGGACATTGAGAACGCGGATTTCCAGTTTGACGACGTATTGGAAAACCTCTCCACCGTGGTGGGCCAGAAGGCGCATGAGAAGAATCTGGAGTTCCTGATCGCAGCGCAGCCGGACATCCCTCCCAGTCTGGTGGGCGATCCGCTGCGGCTGGGGCAGATCCTGATCAACCTGGTGAACAACGCAGTGAAGTTCACCGAGCGAGGAGAGGTGATTGTCAGCGTGGCGGTGGACGAACGGATGGCGGAGCGGGTGAAGCTGCGGTTTTCCGTAAGGGATACGGGGATCGGAATGACACCGGAGCAATCGGCGAAGATGTTCCAGGCGTTCTCGCAGGCCGACACTTCGACGACGCGGAAGTTCGGGGGAACCGGCCTGGGCCTGTCGATCAGCAAGCGCCTGGTGGAGATGATGGGCGGGACGATCTGGGTGGAGAGCGAGGCGGGGGCGGGCAGCACGTTCGCATTCACGGCCTGGTTTGGAGTGGGGGCCGCGAGGGAGCGCAGGCGGTATGTGCCGGACCTGGCGGGGTTGCGGGCGCTGGTAGTGGACGACAATGCGCAAGCGCGGGAGATTCTGACGGACACGCTGCGGGGATTTGCGGTGCGGGCCGAGGCCGTGGAATCCGCCGAGGAGGCGCTGCAGGCGATTCTGGCGGCGGATAACACGGACCCGTTTCAATTGATCCTGATGGACTGGCACATGCCGGGCATGGACGGATTGCAGGCGAGCGCGATCATCAAGCGGGAGCGACGGCTGAAGCACGTTCCGCGAATTACGATGGTGACGGCGTTCGGCCGGGAGGAAGTGCGGGCACAGGCCGAGCAGATAGGGATCGACGGCTACCTCTTGAAGCCCGTCAACGCCTCCGTGCTTTACGACACGATGATGGACCTGTTCGCGGCGGGCGGCCAAGAGGCGGCGAAGAACTTCGCGCCGAAGGCGGCGGCGGAGGAATACGATGCGCGAGGCGTGAGGGTGCTGCTGGTGGAGGACAACGAGTTGAACCAGCAGGTGGCCAGGGAGCTACTGGAGAGCGCCGGGGCGGCGGTCCAGATCGCGGACAACGGCAGAATCGCGGTGGAACTGCTGCGCGGCGGGCCACAGCCGCCGCCGTTCGACATCGTTCTCATGGATCTGCAGATGCCGGAGATGGACGGCCACACGGCGACGCGCCTGCTGCGCTCTGAAGAGCGCTTCCAGGAACTCCCGATTATCGCCATGACGGCGCATGCGCT
The DNA here is from genome assembly GCA_016213725.1 of Acidobacteriota bacterium. Lineage (GTDB taxonomy): Bacteria > Acidobacteriota > Terriglobia > Bryobacterales > Bryobacteraceae > Paludibaculum. Next base: position 5,904 of record JACQZS010000005.1, read on the forward strand.
GGTGGAAGAACGGGAGCGCTGCCTGCAGTCGGGAATGAACGACCATGTGAGCAAACCGATCGATCCGGATGCGCTGTTCAGCGCGCTGGCGCGGTGGACGAAGCGGAGGGAGAGAGCGTCGCAGGAGCGGCAGGAGAAGCCGCGCCGGGCGGAGGCCGAGGAGATTCCCGAGATCGAAGGAATCGACGTGACGGGAGGATTGAAGCGGGTGGCCGGCAACCGGCGGCTGTACCGTAGCCTGCTGGAGCAGTTTGCGGAGAAGCAGGCGGACGTCAGCAAGCACATTGAGGAAGCGGTGGGGAGAGAGGACCGGACACTGGCGGAACGGCTGGCTCACACGGTGAAGGGCGTGGCGGCGAATCTGGGCATGGGGAGGACGCAGCTGGCGGCAGCGAATTTGGAACAGTCTCTGCGGGAGGGCGGGGCGTCCAGCGCCGCTTTGCTCTCTGAACTGGCCGAGGCGGTGAGCACGCAGGTGGCAGCGATCCGTGCTGCCCTGCAAGCAGCGGCCGCGGGCACGACGCGCGAATTCGACGCCGGCGCGGCGAAGGAAGCGATGGCCCGTTTGCGCCAACTGATTGACGCCAACGACGGCGACGCCTCCCACGCACTGGAGGAGGTAAAGGAAGCGCTGGCGGGCCGGGTAGAGGCTGAGCGGCTGAATGCGCTGTCCGGGGCAATGGAGGAGTTCGATTTCGAGACAGCGCTGAAGAGGCTGGATGAGATCGCAGCGGACTGCGGCCTGAAAGAATGATGCACCGATGAGCGGAGAGGCGGCGGTGAAGCAGGGACGGAGGGCTCACCGGCTCACTGTCGAATTCGAGATTGGCGACGCCATGTTCGAACGCGTGCGGGCGCTGGCGGCACGCATCGGCGGCATTGCCTTGTATGAGAGGCACAGGGCGCAGATCGCGAGACGCGGAGCGCGGCTGGGGCTGGGAGGCGCGGCGGAACTGGAAGAGTTATTGAGCGGCGTGGAGAGAGGCGACGCGCGCGCGCTGCAGTGCTTCGTCGAGCTGACGACGACGGGTTTCACGGGATTCTTCCGGACGCCGGCGCAGTTTGAAGCGGCGCGCGAACACATTGGGAAAGCGGTGCAGCGGCGCGGTTGGGCGAGAGCATGGTCGGCGGCGGCGTCAACCGGCGAGGAGCCGTATTCGCTGGCGATGGCATTGAGTGGGCTTTGGGAGTCCGGCACGGCGCCGGTGAAGATCCTGGCGACAGACATCAACTGTTCCGCATTGGATATCGCGCGGCGCGGCGAATATGGGCCTGGGGACGTAAGCGGACTGGCGCCGGCGGTGCGGGCGCGGTTCTTCACCGCGGCGGAGGATGGGAAGGTATGGCGGATTGCGGATGAGATGCGGCAGATGGTGGAGTTCCGAGTGTTGAACCTGGCCGCGACGGAGTGGCCCGTGGCGGGCTCATTCGACGTCATCTTCTGCCGGAATGTGCTGATGTACCTGGAGCCGCGCTGCCGGGATGCGGTGCTGTTGAGGATGTCGGAACTGTTGGCCGCCGACGGCGCGCTGGTGCTGGATCCGGCGGAGCACGCGGGCCGGACGGGCGCCTTGTTCGGCCGGAGCAGGCAGGGGGTGTACTCGCGGGCCAAGGCGGGTGCCGGCCCATAGGAAGAAGAGGCGGCTGGAGGGGTTTAGGCGAACGAAGAGATCGGTCTCCGGCCAGAACTGGTCCAGCGCTTTTCTGGAAGTTTGTTGGGCACAGACGAGCCGGGCAGACAGGAGAAGAAGCGATAACCTCACAAGTCGCAGTCTCAAGACGGCAAGCCCTCAGAACAGTGTGACATGAGGTAAGCAGCGCCACTGTCACCGCCAAGCCAGCCTGGAAGTGGAGACGACTTGGCTGGACGGACGCCCGGCTGACACCGGGGAGAGGCGCCGGAGGCCTCCCGGGACGGCCAGAACCCCGGGCTGAAAGGCGAGGCCGCCGGCGACGATCTGGACGATGTGCGGCAGCCGGGCGGCGCGCAGTGGAGAGGCATCGTCTTTGGTGATCATCTGGCAGGCCTGATAGCTGACGCCGAAGGGGAAGAGACCGAGCCTGCCTCAAGGCCTATCCAGGCAAGGGCCTTGGGGTCTTTGATCCTCTTCATCTGGGGCTCCATGAGGGATTCAGCGCTCTTCTTTTCGCCGGCAAGGACGGCGCAGTAGAACTTGTAGGCGCCGGGGTCCTGGAGGAGGAAGAGGGCATTCGCGGCCGGGAAGACGACGGCCGCCGAACTGTCCTTGATGGCGGCGGATCGAACATCTTCGCCGGAGCCGCTGAGCGCGCTTTCGGCGGGTTTTACGCCCCCGGGTTGATCACCTGCCAAGGCGAGAGCCTGGAAAGAGATCAGTCACAGTGATCGCGTGACAGAACTTTCCTCACTGATACGCGGGAGTTGAGCACACGCAGGGGAGGCGCTTGGACGGCAACGGACGGGGACCGCGCGGCGGGAGGGCGGGGCGAGCCCTCCCGACAAAGCGCGGATGGAGGAGACTAGGGCAGCGCGGAGCTAATTATCGCCGTAGGGCTTATAGGCTTCGTCTGCCTTGGCAGCATCTTCCGGAGAGAGTTCGTGGGCCGCATTGAGAAACGCGCGGACGCGCTTGGCCCAACTGTCCATGGCTACCTTGGCTAGTTGGAAGCGCTCCTCGCGGGAGAGTTGGACAACGCCGATTTCACCGGCGCCGGCAGCTTCCTTGTCCAGAGCGGCGGCGATGACTTCGCCGGTAACGGAGTCAACGAGTTCGAGTTCCACGATGGCCTTGGAGATGTTCACGGCTTTGCCGGGGGACTTGCCGTCTTCGGCGGGGATGTCGCCGCCGGCATCGACACCGACGATGGCAGCACGCAAGCGGAGGACGAGCGGGCCGGGTGCTTCGACCACGGGGAAGGCGTCCTGCACGGCAGAGATCAGAGCGCTCCTGAAATAGAGAGAGGCACGCTCAGCGTTGGGCGCGGAGATCGTGGAGGGGTCGGCCTCGGTGGCGACATAGATCTGGACGGGATCGACCACGACTCCAATGTAGCCATGCAGGTTCTTGGTGAGATCGGTGTTCACGTAGGTGAGCACTTCGCCCTCGAGCCGTTGATCAGCCTTGAGGGCGGCGTAGTTCTTGAGGAAGCCGGACTGGTCCTTGGACTGGGCCTTGAGGACAGTAAATCCCTTGGCTGGCTCAGCGGATTTGGAGCAGGCGGAGGTGCAGATGGTGACGACGATGGCGAGAGCGCCTAGAAGGATGGAGTTGCGCTTGGTATGAGTCATGGTGGTATTTCCTTGCTGATTCCAATGGCGGGCGGCCATAGCTACTTGGATTTCTCCTTCTTGGCTGGCTCAGGTGTGACCTGGAGCAGATTGAAGACGTGGAAAGCACTGGCGATGCCGTTGCAGCGAATGTTGGCTATGTCGGAATCGGCTTTGGAGGAGACCATCCCCAGCAGGATGATGTCGCCGTTCTTGACGACGATCTTGATGGCAGAGCCGCCGCCCCAGAAGTAGCGCGAGAGGTTGCGCTGCAACACGGCGAGGGCAGCGGCGCGGATCTGGTTGTCCATGGTGCCCAGCGGGGTGACGGAAAGGTTGTTGATGACGGTTTCGACGCCCTCGATCTGCTTGACGCGGTTGTAAGCCTCGTAGCGGTTAGTCTGGCGCGTGGTCCAGCCGGTGAGGATGACTTCACTGCCGTTCAGAGTGAAAGAGATGAAGTCGAAGTAGCTGACGTAGGGCATCATCGCCAGAGTGTGCCGGATCTTCTCATAGGTTCCGGGATTGGCTTTGGTGTGGCGGACGTCGAGCATGGTATGCAGTTTTTCGCCGGCAGGGATCGCGCCTTCGGTAGTCGGCTCGATGGTTTTGAGCTTCATCGTCGAGTCGCCGTAGTTCACCTGGCCGGAAGCCGTGGCGAGTCCGCCGACAAGATGTTTGATCATCTTCTCTTTGTTGACATCGAAGACCCAGTTGTCTTTCAACCGGACAAGCACTGGATTCGAGCCCTGCTTGTAGGTTTCCTTGCTGCACGAAATGCGGGTTTGGGTGAGCCCCCCCGCATAGAGGTGCGAGCAAAGGTCCGAATCCACGTAGGACTGAAAGGTGGTGGTTTCTTTATCGGCACCGAGCAGAGTTCCCAGTGAGAGGAGAACGAGCGCGGGGATGGAACTATATCGATCCGACATGAGCTATCTTCCTTCCTTTGCTTCCCTTCCGCGTGCCGGCTACTGAATCGGCCGCGAATGGGGGCAGTTCGATCTGCAATAGACAGTGAATTTTACTCCCCTAACTGACGAGACGCCAGTGTCAAAATGAGCAGTTCCGATTTTGAAGAGGTCATATCGATCTTTCCGGGCATCGCGGAGATCGGCAACCGCTCACGGCGCATGGCATCCTTCGTGGTATGTGAGGGTTGCGGCGGTTGGGTGAGATGCCAATGGATTCACGAACTTAGTGCGGAGAAGCGGGCGTATGCGGGATCCGACCGGTGGTGAGAGGGCAGACTGGGGACTTTCCTCCCGGACGAGGGAGGTGAACCGCCTTGGGACGTGCAGGCCAGGCGATTGAGGGGCTGCGGGAATGAGAAGTTGAACGGCTGAGCGGACGGCCGGGTGAAGTTGCGCAGAGATCTGCGTCCTGACATCCTGATCCAGGAGGGATGATGATATCGATGAAGAGATTCGGCGGGCCGGCGCTGGCAGCGGTGGCGATGTATTGCCTGATGGGCACGGCTTGGGGACAGAGAGTCCGGCCGGTGAAGCCGGTGGAGGGCCTGGGATCACGGAACATCCAACAGACGACCGACGTGATCAACGACTGCGAACGGCGCACGGGCGCGTTTCAGCGGAAGATGCGGCGGGCACTGAACAGGAGCGGGCTCAACCGGACGGCGAGAGAGGATCAACTGAACCGGGACACAGACCGGCTGGAAAGCGCCATGGACAAAGTAGGCGACTCCTGGAATCGGGACCATGACGTGCACAAGACCCGGCAATTCGTTTCCGGGGCGATTGCCGTGGCGCGGGACATCAACAAGACGATGGTGAACTGGCACCTGGACTCGGATGCCGAGCAGGAGTGGGTGGCAGTGCGGGGCGAGTTGAACCGGCTGGCGCAGACCTTCGGGTTGCCGAAGGTGGGGTGGTAAGCGCGATCCAGCACTGCCCGCCGGCTACCAGAGCAGACGAAGCGCGAGCTGGATATTTCGGGGATCGTTGGCCTGAGAGGGCGAAACGGTGCCGAAGGCTCCGGAGGTGACGGTGAGGTTCGGGGCGCCGAACCAGACGCTGTTGGCGATGTTGAATGATTCGGCGCGGAACTGGAGCCGCAACGACTCACGGAGAGTGAAGGTCTTGAAGAGACCGACATCGGCCATGGGAGCGCGCTGGGTGCGGATGCCAGGCTGGTACCCGGAGAGCGTGCGCAGCGTATAGGCGGGCATGATGCCCCAAACTGGGGTGGTGACTCCGGAGGGACAGTTCTGCAGAGCACCGGCGGTGGTCAGGGTGCAGGTGTTGAACCAGCGTTCGCGGGTGCGAGTATCGTACTTGGCGTTGGTTCCGGTAGAGAAGGTGGAGCCAGGGGCGGCGATGGGGAGACCGGATTGGAAGGTGACGATGGCGTTGATGTCCCAGCCTCCGAGAAGTTGGCGGACGAAGGCGTTGCCGTGGCTGCGGAAGAACGGCATGCTCCAGCCGCCGCTGGTAATCAGGCGGTGGGGCGTGTCGTACTGAGCGTAGGTGCGGGCCATGCTTCCGATGCTGTCCTGGGCGTTGAGGTAGCCGGTGCGTTCCATGTTCTTGCTGTAGGTGTAGCTGACGAGGGCGTGGAAGCCCCGGGAGAACCGCTTTTCGACACGGGTCTGCAGCGAATCGTAGGTGAGTTCTCCGATGCTGCGGTTGGCCTCAGTGATACCCGTGAACTGCGGGAACGGGCGAAGGAGCTGAGCGGTGGTGGTGGTGGCCGCGTTCAAGCTGGTGCCCGGCAGGTAGCCGGCGAAGGGGTTGGCGACGGAGCGGTTCAAAACGGTGGCCCCTAGTTTGAAGGCATCGGCCGAGATCTCGTTGATGCCTTTGGATGTATTGAGGGAGCTGGTACGGCTGCCGGAGTAGGAGACGTCGAGCAGGATCCGCATCGGGAGTTCGTGCTGCACGCCCAGGGAGAATTGGTGGACGAATGGGATTTCCCGTCCGTTGAAGCCGTAGGTGTAGCCGCTGCCGGCCAAGGTATCGACGCCAAGAGAGCTGCCGCTGGGCTTGATGATACCTGCAGGGTAAGGATTGGCGAGCTTGTCAGCGGGGGTGAGGCCTCCGTTGTTGGAGGAGACAAAGGGGGTGGAAACGGAGTAGCCGTTGGTGCCATTGATGTCGAACGTCGGAAGGTAGCTCATCCCGTAACCGCCGCGAACCACAGTGCGGGGAGTGATCTGATAGGCGAAGCCGGCGCGGGGCTGGAAGTTGTTGCGGTCGGCCTGGAACGGGAAGCGTTGAGAGGAGGAGGCGAAGAGCAGGCCACCTTTGAGGCTCATGTTGGGAATGGCGAGCTTGCTTGCGGCGGTGGGATCGAAGCCGGCATTCAGCCGGTCGTAGCGGTCGGTCTGCGGCGACTCGTAGTCCCATCGGAGGCCAAGGTTGAGAGTGAGGCGTTGAGAGATGCGCCAGTCGTCCTGGAAGAAGACAACCCAGTAGTCGTTGTTGAGGGCGGGCGCGTTGTTATAGGGAGAGTTTCCACTGGCGGGATAGCCGAGCAGGAGGCTGGCAAAGGCGTTCCCGGAGGCGGAGTCGCCGGCGAGAGGATTGCGTTGGGTGAAGCCCTTGTTGAAAGTGAGGTTCCCGAAGGAGGAGGTGGGGTTCTGCTGATTGTTGAACATGGTGCGGAACTCGCCACCGTACTTGATGGAGTGTTTTCCGATCACCTGGTTGAGGGTTTCGGAGATGGACCACGTATCAGAGAAAGTGAACTGGCTGCCGGTGTTGCCGAAGGTGGTGTAGTCGGTGTAAGCGAATTGGGGGAAGAAGGGGCGGGGCAACTGGCCGGCGAGGGAGGAGGGGAAGCCGAGCTGGGAGGAGTCGAAGCCATCGCCGTAGCGGGAGATGGCGAACTGGTGGCGGATGTAGCCGGCGCGAAGACTGGAGACAAGGGTGGGCTTCAGCATGGAAGTGAGGTCGAAGTTGCCGCCCTGGTTGATGCGCCAGTGGGTGTACCAGGGAGCGGCGTCGTGTTTGAAGCCGGCGTCGCTGTTCACCTCATGGCGATTGCCGCGGATGTAGCGGGAGAAGAACTTGTGCTTGGAGTTGATGGTGTGATCGATGCGGATGATGTGCTGGTCGTAGGTATCGGTACGGGGATTGGGGCTGGCAATCAGGTTGAACTGGCCCAGTGAATTGCCGGCCGTGGTTGGAGTTGGAATCCAATCGAGGAGTTTCTTCGCCACGGGGTCGATGCGGCTGGAGGGAACAAGATTTCCAGCGAAGGGGGTGCGGGTATAACCGGAGCCGGACTGGACCGTGGTGAGGGGGTCGTAGATGGTGATGTATTGGCCTGTTCCGTACGGGGTAGTGGCAAAGTTGCCGGCGCGCTGGTCCGGAGTAGGAACGGTGTAGGTTTGGGGGAAGGGGATGGAGGACTTGATGCGCTCCCAACTGTACATGAAGAAGGTGCGGTTGCGGCCATCATAGAGCTTGGGGATGTAGACCGGCCCGTCGACTTCGACGCCGGGCTGTGCCCAGCGGAACGCGCTTTTGGGGATACCGGCCAAGTTGGATTCAAAGGTATTGGCGTTGAGCTTGTCGTGGCGGAAGTAGTAGTAGGCAGAGCCGCGGAGGCGATTGGTGCCGGATTTCAGTGCGACGTTCACAGTGCCGCCACCGGTGCGGCCGTATTGGGCGTCGTAGGTATTGGTTTGAACCTTGAACTCCTCAGTGGCATCGGGGGAGGGGACGAAACTGAGATTGGAGGGCTGGCCGGTCTCGACGTTTGTATTGGGAACGCCGTCGAGGAGCAGCTCGTTGGTGAAGCCCTTGCCGCCGTTGATCTGGAGGTTATCCATGCCGCCGTTGTCGAAGGGACGGTTGGAGCGGCTGGCCTGGGACTGCGGGTACTGGACGCCGGTGGAGATGGCGGCAAGCATGAAGGGATTGCGGCCCAGGAGGGGGAGATCCGAGACCTTGGCGGAGTCGATGACTTGGCCGCGGCTGGCAGTGGAAGCCTCAACCAGTTCCGCTTCGGCGCTAACGGTGATCTGTTCCGTCATGTTGCCGACTTCGAGGCGGAAATCGATTTGAAGGCGATCGCCGACGCGCACCTCAACCTTGTCGCGGATGGCGCTCTTGAAACCTTTGGCGGAGGCCGTGATGGTGTACTCGCCGATACTGACGAATGGGGCGACGTAGGCACCCGACTCATTGGATTGCGTGGTAATCACCGCGCCTGTTGCCTGGTTCAGCAGCTTGACGCTGGCGGCGGGGATGATGGCTCCCTGCTGATCGGTGATCGTGCCCGCGATGGCACCTCGAGACTCCTGAGCGAAGCACCATCCGGAAAATGCGACGGCCGCGCACAGGGCGGCGAAGACGAACGAGCGTTTGCTTGTGAACATAGAGATCTCCGTTAAATGAGGCAAAGGACGATCACACCCACTGGGAACCCACTCATCTCTTCTTTGGGTGAAAAGATCATATCGCCACGCCAAATTCGGAACAAGAGAAACCGAAACAACTGGGGCAAAAATCCGCCATGCGGATGGGACCCGTGATTTCGCAAAGCCGCACTGCACCGCCGATGGAAACGAGCGGCTAAGAGACAGTGCAATGATGCACCGTCACTCGGCGGGGAGAGACAGTAGCTTACCGCTCGAGTTGAGAGACGAAGTTATAGGCGCCAGGCTGGAGTTCGAATACGGCTTTGCCGTTTTCGTGACGGAGGAACCTGACACCGTTGGCGGTTTCGGCCGCTTTGCCGCCTTCTTTGACGGAGGCGGGCGAAGCGGCGGGCAGGAAGAGCGTGGCGGTGGTGTTGGCCGGGACGGTGGCGGAGTAGGTGATTGTCTTTCCGGCGGTCTTCCAGGCGCTGCGGATCCGGCCGTAGAGGGAGTCGTAGTGTCCTTCGGCGGAGGTCATCTGGCCGGTGGGGTCGGGCTCGGGCTGGAGGATGAACTTCTGGAAGCCGGGCTCGCCGCGCTGGATGCCGAGCGAGTTGGCGATGAGCCACTGGCCGACGGCGCCGAACGAGTAGTGATTGAAGGAGTTCATGCTGTTGTTGCCGCCGAAGCCGTCTTCGATGGTGTAGCTATTGAGGCGTTCCCAGATGGAGGTGGCGCCCTGGTTGATTGGGTAGAGCCAGGAGGGGTACTGCTCGTTGAGCAGGAGCCGGTAGGCGAGTTCGGAGCGGCCAGCGCCGGAGAGGGCCTTGCTGATCCAGGCGGTACCGATGAAGCCGGTCATGAGCGAGTACTTGGGGCGGGTGACGCCGGCGTCGTCTTTGTTCTCACGAGAGACAGTTTCAGCGAGGTTTTTGGTCATTTCGGATGCGTTTTCGGCACTAAAAGCGTCCAGAGCGAGGCCGACGGCGTAGGAGGTCTGAGTATCGGCGAGCTTGAAGGCGGGCGCGGCCTGCGGAGTGGGCGTATTGGAGGCAATGAAGCTGCCGCGGCCGCCGATGAGGCCGAGGGTCTTCCTGTCGGAATTGACGAAGGTCCTATTGAAGAAGTCCTTGCGGGCGGCGTGCAGGCGGCGGTACCGGGCGGCGTCTTCCGACTTGCCCAGGATGGTGGCGACCTGAGTCATGATCTCCAGGTCGAAGACGTGATAGGCGGTGGCCAGGAATTGCGGGCCGAGGGCGTTGTTCTGGGGGCCGAGCCAGTCGCCGAGGTTCGCGTCGCTGGTGAGGCCGGTTTTGGGATCGATGGACTTGTCGAGGAAGTCGATGTAGGCGGCCATGGCGGAGTAGTGGCCGGCAAGAATGGCCTTGTCGGCGTACTGCAGGTAGGTCTCCCAGGGGACGGTGATGCCGGCGCTGCCCCAGAGCACTCCGCCGAAGCCCCCGCCGACGGGGGCGACGTCGGTGAAGCGTCCATTGGCGCCCTGCACGTCGCGCATGGCCTGCATATGCCGGGTGAGGAACTGGTCGGCATTGGAGACGTAAGTGGCGGTGCGGGAGAAGACGCTGATGTCGCCGGACCAGCCCATGCGCTCATTGCGCTGCGGACAGTCAGTGGGGATGGTGAGGAAGTTGTCGATGTTGGACCAGACCAGGTTGGACCAAAGCCGATTGACCTTGGCGTGGGAGGTTCTGTAGTCCGCGGTGAGCGAGCGGATGGAACTGATGGCGACGGCCTGAACGGCGGTGAGGGGCAGGGGCTGATCGAGGCCCGTGATCTCGATGTACTGGAAGCCGTGAGAGGTGAAGCGGGGCTGATAGACCTGGGGTCCGGCCTTCATGGTGTAGAGATCCTGGCTAAGCGCGGCACGGTAGTTTTCGGTAAGGATCATGCCGACGTTGTCGCCATACTGCTTCAGGTTGGGGTAAGGCATTTCAGCGAAACGAAGGGTGATGCGGGCGCCGGGCTTGCCTGCGGCGATGCTGATTCTGGGTAC
>JACQZS010000100.1 GCA_016213725.1 Acidobacteriota bacterium
AACGAAGCCATGGACGCCGCCCAGCTCATCCGCGAACGCCGGAAGAAAGCCATTCCGCCCACCCCCGAGCAAATCCAGGCCGTCCGCGACGCCTATCCCTTCCCCGCCAAGGCCCTCGCCACCGCCCGCTAAGACCCGGCCTGCCATCTTCACGATCTTTCTCAACTGCATATGCCCGTTACCCCAGGGAGCCGCGCTCGGTGTGAAGCCCGGCTCCCTCCGGGCTCGAACTGTTATCGTAAAGTACGTCATGGCCACCATCCTCGACGGCAAAGCCATCAATCAGCAGATCATCGACGAACTCCAGCCCCGCATCCAGCACCTCGCCCAGACCCGCCGTCCCCCCGGCCTCGTCGTCATCCTCGTCGGCAATGACCCCGGCAGCGAAATCTATGTTGGCAACAAGGTTCGCACCTGCCGCGCTTTGGGCATGCTGAGCGAAGAGATTCGCCTTCCCGCTACCGCCTCCACATCCGAACTCCTGGCCCACATCGAAACTCTCAACCAGCGCCCCGACGTCGACGGCATCCTCGTCCAGATGCCCCTCCCCAAACAGATCGATTCCCGCGCCGTCCTCCTCGCCATCCGTCCTGACAAGGACGTAGACGGATTCCACCCCTTCAACGTCGGCCAACTCGTCGCCAACGCCCCCGCCCCTCGCCCCTGCACCCCCGCCGGCATCATGGAGATGCTCCGCCGCTACGACATTAGCCCCTCCGGCAAGGAGGCCGTCATCGTCGGCCGCTCCGATATCGTCGGCAAACCCATGGCGCTTCTCCTCCTCCACCAGCACGCCACCGTCACCATCTGTCACTCGAAGACGCCCGACCTCCCCGCCGTCTGCCGCCGCGCCGGCATTCTCGTCGCCGCCATCGGCCGCGCCGGCATGATTACCGCGGATTACATCAAGCCCGGCGCCGTCGTCATCGATGTCGGCATGAACCGCATCGACAATCGCGCCGACGCCGAACGCATCGCCCAGGGCACGCCCTCCAAACTCGCTGCCTTTGAAAAGAACGGCACCGTCCTCGTCGGCGATGTCCTCCCGGCCGCCATGGCCGAGCTCTCCTCCGCCTACACCCCCGTCCCCGGCGGCGTCGGCCCCCTCACCATCGCTATGCTGATGGCCAACACTGTCCAAAGCGCCGAACTGCGCCTCGCCTGACCCCCATGCTCCGCATCGGTCTCACCGGCGGCCTCGCCTCCGGAAAAACCTTCGTCGGACAGGCCCTCCAGGACCTCGGCTGCCACCTCCTCAAAGCCGATGACCTCGGCCGCCAGGTTCTCGAACCCGGCCAGCCCGCCTTCCAGAAGGCCATCGATGCCTTCGGCCCCGGCATCCTCTCCCCCGACGGTCAAATCGACCGCCGCCGCCTCGGCCAGATCGTCTTCCATCAGCCCGAGGAACTCAACCTCCTCAACTCCCTCGTCCATCCCGCCGTCATCGCCCTGGAAGAGTCCTGGATCCACGCCGTTGCCGCCCACGACCCCGCCGCCATCGCCGTCGTCGAGGCCGCTATCCTGGTAGAAACCGGCTCCTATCGCCGCTTCGACAAACTCGTGCTTGCCCTTTGCACCACCGAACAGCAGATCGAACGTGCCATCAAACGCGACGGCCTCTCCCGCGACGAGGTCATTGCCCGGCTTGCCCGCCAGATGCCTCTCGCGGAGAAACGGACTTACGCCGACTACGTCATAGATACTTCGGGCCCTAAAGAGGATACCCTCGCTCAGGTCCGCGCTCTCTACGCCGAACTACGGAGACTTACTGCATGAAATCCAGAATCTGGCTCCTCGCCGCTTTGATCGCCGGCGGTTTTATCCTCGGAACCACTTACTTCAAGTCCAAGTGGTCTCCCCGCTTCCCCTCCACCTCGGGCGGCCCCCTCTGGTCCGGTCCCGGCAACGCCAGCGCCGCCGGCCTCTCAAACGACGAACAGAACAATATCGATATCTATAAGCGCGACAAAGACGCCACCGTCAACATCACCTCCACCGTCTACCGCCAGAACTTCTTCCTCGAAATCTACCCCCAGCGCGAATCCGGCTCCGGATTCATCATCGATAAGAGCGGCCGCATCCTCACCAACAACCACGTCGTCTCCGGCCGCGCCCCCGAACTCCAGGTCACCCTCGCCAACGGCCAGAAATACAAGGCCACCATCCTCTACAAGGACCCCGCCAACGACCTCGCCCTCATCAAGATCGACCCCCGCGGCGAAGTCAAATACCTCCCCCTCGGCGACTCAGACTCCCTCCAGGTCGGCCAGAAAGTCCTCGCCATCGGCAATCCTTTCGGCCTCCAAGGCACCCTCACCACCGGCATCGTCTCCTCCGTCGGCCGCACTATCGCCGATGAGAACGGCCGCGAACTCCAGGGCATGATCCAGACCGACGCCGCCATCAACCCCGGCAATTCCGGCGGCCCCCTGCTGGACTCCAACGGAAACGTCATCGGCATCAATACCGCCATCTACGGCCCCGGCGGCAACATCGGCATCGGTTTCGCCATGCCCATCAACCGCGCCAAGACCATGATTGAGGACTATCAGGCGAATAAGACCTATGGCCGCCCACGCCTCGGCGTCGACGTCATGTACGTCTATGGCGACCTCGCCGTCGAACTCGGCCTCCCCGAAGAAGGCGGCCTCCTCGTTCAGGGCGTCGCCGAAGGCGCCGCCGCCGAAGCCGCCGGCATCCGCGGCCCCCGCCGCCTCGTCGTGCTCGGCAACTATCAAATCGGCATCGGCGGCGATCTCATCATGGCCATCGACGGCGTCAAGGCCGATCGCCTCGACTCCCTCTCCCGCGCCCTGTCCCGCAAACGCCCCGGTGATAAAGTGGAACTCACCCTCTTCCGGAACGGCAAGAAGGTCAACGTCAGCGTCACCCTCGGAGAAGGCTCGCAGAATCTATGATCCGCATCGCCCTCACTCTCACCTTCGCCTCGTCGCTCTGCTTCGCGGCCGGCGGCTTCCAGCCGCTCTTCAACGGCAAGGACACCACCGGCTGGAAAATGACCGGCCCCGGCGCCTTCGTCGTCGAAGATGGCATGCTCAAGACCACCGGCGGCATGGGCCTCTTCTTCTATACCGGCCGCACCTTCGGAAACGGCACCCTGCGCGTCGTCTTCAAGTCCGCATCGGAACATGCCAACTCCGGCGTCATCATCCGCCTGCCGGAGCCGCCTCCCGACCCCTGGTACGGCGTTCACAACGGCTACGAAGTCCAAATCGACGCCGCCGGCGACGACTGGCACTCCACCGGCGCCATCTACTCCCTCTCCAAGGTCACCTCCCGCCAGCAGAAACCCCGCGGCGAATGGAACACCATGGACATCGAAATCCGCGGCCAGCTCACCCGCATCTCTCTCAACGGCGTCGTCGTCAACGAATTCAAGGGCGATCAGCCCGTCCCCGAGCGCAAAATGTGGTTCGAGCCCGTGCGCGGCCCCCGTCCGGATGCCGGCTACATCGGCCTCCAGAATCACGACGGGAATTCCACCGTCTACTTCAAGGAAGTCTCCTTCGAGCCCTTCTCCAAGTAAGTGAACCGCCGCTCCACCATCGCTCTCCTCGCCGCCGCGGCCCTGCTCCCAGCCTGCCGCCGTGAGCCCACCAACGCCCGCGTCGACGCTGCCATCGCCCCCCTCCTCCCCAGCGAAACTCAGGCCCTCGCCGGCCTTCGCCTCGATCGCCTCAAGAACACGAAGTTCTTTACGAAGTACATCCAGGGCCGCCGGATCCACGCTCTCAATGAGTTCAAGGATAATACCGGCCTCGACCCCGTCACCGACGTCTGGGAAGTCGTCTGGGCCTACTCGCCCTCTCACTCCGTGGCCTTCATCCGCGGCAAGTTCGGCGGCGAATTCGGACTCGAGCCCCGTTTCAACGTCCCCGGCATCCAACGCACCGCCCATAAGGGCTACTACATCCTCTACAAGGAAAACCGCGGTGTCCTCTTCATGAACACCGGTGTCGCCGTCGCCGGCGCTCTCGACGACCTCAAGGCCGTCGTCGATCAGCGCGATCAGCCCGGCCGCACGCCTCCCCAGGCCTTAATCGATCGGGTCGCCGCCCTCCCCGCCTGCCACGCCTACGCCGTCACCCTCAACGGCTCCGTCCTCGCTCCCAACCTTCCGCGCGATGGCAACGCCGCCAACCTCACCCGCATGGCCTCCACCCTCGGACTGGCGTATTTCCACGCCGATCTCACCTCCGGCCTCGAACTCCGCGCCCAGGCCAATTACTCCGACCCCGCCGTCGCCCGCCAAGCCCAGGACACCCTCCGCGGCCTCCTCGGCATCCTCCGCCTCCGCACCCCCACCGAAAACACCGATCTGCTCAGGCTCTACGACGGCATCCGCATCACCAACGAAAAAGGCGCGGTCGACGTCTCCGTCTCCGCGCCCTTCGATTCTCTCGACCGGATCTTCCGGTCTCTGCCTATTTCTTCGCCGCCGGAATCGCATCCCCCAGATTCATCGAGCCCCCGCCCTCACTGACGTAATTGCGGTTCCACGACGGAATCTCCACCGTCACCTCGCCGTCTTCCACAAAGAAGACCTGGCACCCCAGCCTGCTCCCGATCTGCAGGTCCGCCGCCATGTCCAGGCGGTCCGCCTCGTCGTCGCTCATCTCGCTGAGATGCTCCGCCCCGCTCTTCACAATCACATGGCACGTCGTACACGCGCAGTTGCCGCCGCACGCATGCTCCACATGAAACCCTTCCGTCAAGCCAACATCCAGAATCGACTTCGGCAGCCCATGCTCGTGATAGGGCAGGGAAGCCAAGTCAAACTCATAACTTACATTGGCCGGTAATATCGTCAGCTTTGCCACAACCCCATCATACCGCAATCTAGGACCAAAGTGGTCGTAGATTGCGCGGGAATCAAAACCTACGCGTTAAACTAAGAATTTACGAGGTCCCCTCCGTCGTGTTCCATCTCATCGAACAAAAGCTCCGCCAGCACTTTGCCGCGTTTCTCTCCTCCGCCTATTCAAACGATGCCGCCATCGTCGTCGAGCAGCCCAAGCAGAGTTCCTTCGGCGAATTTGCACTCCCCGTCGCCTTCTCCCTCGCCCGCCAACTCCGCAAGGCGCCTCGCGCCATCGCCGAGGAACTCGCCTCGAAGATTCCGGCTATCGAAGGTGTCGCTGCCCTTGAAGCCGCCGGCAACGGCTACCTGAACGTCCGCCTTGATCGTGGCCACTACGCCTCGCTCCTGTTGCACGCCGCCGCCTCTTCCCAGGCCCAGGCACCAGGCAAGGTCATCGTCGAGCACACCAACATCAACCCCAACAAGGCCGCCCACATCGGCCACCTCCGCAACTCCGTGCTCGGCGACACCTTTGTCCGCATGCTGCGCGCCTCCGGCCGCCAGGTGGAGGTCCAGAACTACATCGACAACACCGGAGTCCAGGTCGCCGATGTCGTCGTCGGCTTCCACTACCTCGAAAAGAAGTCCCCTGCCGACGTCGCCGCCCTCATCAGCCAGCCTCGCTTCGATTACTACTGCTGGGACCTCTACGCCCGCACCTCTCAGTACTACGGCTCTCACCCCGAGGCCGTTCAGTGGCGCCGCGATACCCTGCACTCCATCGAGCACGGCGAAGGCGAAATCGCCGAACTCGCCCACATGGTCGCCGACGCCATCGTCGAGTGCCACCTCAACACCATGCTCCGCCTCGGCATCGTCTACGATGTCCTGCCCCGCGAAAGCGAGATCCTCCACCTCAAGTTCTGGGCCAAGGCCTTCGATCAATTGAAGGAGCGCCAGGCGATCTACTTCGTCGAGGATGGCAAGAACAAGGGCTGCTGGGTCATGGCGGCCGCCCACTTCCGCGACGCCGTCACCGGCGACGAGGGCGACGATGACGCCAAGGTCATCGTCCGCTCCAACGGCACCGTCACCTACGTCGGCAAGGACATCGCCTACCAGATGTGGAAGTTCGGCCTCCTCGGCCTCGACTTCCACTACAAGCCCCTCCGCGCCTACCCCAACGGCCACCAGGCCTGGGTCGCCACCGACGAAGCCTGTGACCTGCCCGCCCCCGCCTTTGGCCGCGGCTCCGAAGTCTACAACGTCATCGACTCCCGCCAGTCCTACCTCCAGGACGTCGTCGTCGCCGGCCTCCGCGCCCTCAACTACGAACAACAGGCCGACCGCTCCATCCACTTCTCCTACGAGATGGTCGCCCTCTCTCCGCGCACCTGCGTCGAGCTCGGCATCCCCCTCTCCGAGGAAGATAAGAAACGCCCCTATGTCGAAGTCAGCGGCCGCAAAGGCCTCGGCGTCAAGGCCGACGACCTCATCGACAAACTCATCGAAAAGGCCAAGGCCGAAGTCGACTCCCGCCATCCCGGCAAGGCCGAAGACGAACGCACTCGCGTCGCTACCCAGATCGCCATCGGCTCCCTCCGCTACTTCCTCCTCAAGTTCACCCGCAACACCGTCATCGCCTTCGACCTTCAGGAGGCCCTCTCCTTCGAAGGCGAAACCGGCCCCTACGTCCAGTACGCCGCTGTCCGCGCACGCAACATCCTCCGCAAACTCGCCGAGCGCGGCGAAACCCTCCCCGACTTCTCCACCCTCACCCCCGAAGTCCTCCGCCGCCAACTCGCCGCCGAAGACTTCTGGCAACTCCTCCTCGCGGCCTCCAAGTCCGGCGCCGCCCTCGATTCAGCGCTCTCCGCCGGCGAACCCTCCCATATGGCCCGCTACGCCTTCCAGCTCGCGCAGGCCTTCAACGCCTTCTATCACGACTATCCCATCCTCGCCGAAGAGAACCCCGAAAAACGCACGTTCCTCCTGTGGCTCGCCGTCTACTTCAAAGAGCAGCTCGACCACACCCTCGAACACACCCTCGGTATCCCCGTCCCCGACTATATGTAAAGATTTGTTAGCCGCCCGCAACCCCCTCTAGGCGGTCTGCGTTAAACAATCATGGATAATAGAATCCGGTTCGCTGCTTCGGGCGCGGCTCTCTTCTTCGCCGCCGCTGCCGTGGCGTCCGCATACCCCAGCGGCTCCCGCATCCCGGCCGGGAACGCCGGCGAGCCTGGCGCCGGCACCCCCTGTTCCTCCTGCCATCGCGTCACCCTCAATCCCTCCGGCGGCTCCGCCACCCTTTCCGTCCCCGATACTCTCTCCTACGAGCCGGGTGTCAAGCAGACCTTCACCCTCCGCATCGCAGATGCCGACTCCACCCGCCGCTTCGGCTTCCAACTCACTGCCACCGCCGGTACGCTTGCTTCTCCCCAAGGCGTCACCATCACTTCCGGCGGCAAACAGTACATCAATCAGTCATCCGCCACCTCCGCTGCCACCATCGAGTGGACTCCGCCTGCCGGCTCCACTGCGCCCATCACCATCTATGTCGCCGGCGCAGCCTGCAAAGGCACCTCCAACACCAACGTATACACTGCTTCCTACACGCTTACCTACCAGCCGCCCCAACCCGCCGTTCCGGCGGGGCCCACACTCGCTGCCGCTGAGCCAGTTCTGAACGCCGCCACAGCCAAGACCACCCTGGCTCCCGGAACCATCGCCTCAGTTCGAGGAACGCTCCTCACCCCGGACTCCCTCACCGCCAACTGGGCAGACTCCCCCGGCGAAGACGGGCTGCCTCCGTTCTCCCTCGCCGGTGTCACCGTCCTCTTCAACGGCAACCCCACTCGCATCCTCTCTGTCTCCGCCACTCGCGTCCTCTTCCTCGTGCCGTTCGATGCCGCCGCTGGCTCGGCCTCCGTCAAGCTCTCCGCCACTCATGGAGACACCGCCGAAACCGCCCTCGATGTCGCGGACTCCGTGCCCGCCCTCTGGTCCCGCACCATCGGAGACAAACGCGTCGCCACCGCCTATGCCGCCGGAGGCGCGCTCATCGCACTCGCTTCCGAGTTCACCGAACCCTGGCTCGGCCGCCTTGCCGCACCCAACTCCACCATCGCGTTGCTTGCCTCAGGCCTCCCCGCCGACACGGATCCGGCCCGCCTCCAAGTCACCATCGGAACCGAAACCGCCTCCATCCTCGGAGTTGAGGCCGCTCAGCCCGGCCTCACCCGCATCCTCGTGAAAGTCCCGGATCTCGCCACCGGAGAACACACCGTCAAGCTCTCCTTGGACTCCACGGAGACTCCCATCACGCCGGTCCTTCCAGTCCAGCGCTGACCAACAACGGGGACTGTCTCACTGAGGCGGTCCCCGCTCCACCGGCTCAACCAAACTCAACGCTAGCTCAACGCTCAACGCTAGCTCAACAGCAACTCCAGGTCCTCCCGCTTCAAATCCCGAATCAGGCTGTTGTCCTCTCCGATAATCGACTCCGCCAGCTCCCGCTTCGTCTTCTGCAGTTCCAGAACCTTCTCCTCCACCGTCCCCTTCGCGATCAGCCGGTAGGCGAAGACGTTCTTTGTCTGCCCGATCCGGTGCGCGCGGTCCACCGCCTGCGCTTCCACCGCCGGATTCCACCACGGGTCCAGCAGGAACACATACTCGGCCGCCGTCAGATTCAGCCCCAGCCCGCCCGCCTTCAGACTGATCAGGAACAGTCCGCACTCCTCCGAGTTTTGAAACCGTTCCACCGCGGCCTGACGGTCCCGCGTCGCTCCATCCAGATAGGCATACTCCACGCCCTCCCCGTCCAGCCGCGCCCGCACCAACTCCAGCAGACTCGTGAACTGCGAAAACACCAGCGCCTTGTGCCCCTCTTCCCGAATCTCCTCCAGCCGCTCGAACAACTCCTCGAACTTCGCGCTCTCGCTTTTCGAGTACTTCGGATCCAGCAGCGCCGGATGGCACGCCGCCTGCCTCAGGCGCAGCAGCGCTTCGAGCACATGCACCTTCGACTTCGACAACCCATTCCGGTCGATCCTGGCCAGCAGCGATTGGCGGTAGTGCTGCCGCAGATCGTCGTAGGCCTTCCTCTGCTTCTCCCCCATCTCGCAGTACACCGTCTGCTCCGTCTTCTCCGGCAACTCGGAGGCCACCTGCCTCTTCGTTCTTCTCAAGATGAACGGCCGCAGCGCATGCGCCAGCAGCTTCCGTGTCTCCACATCCGGATTCCTCGCCAGCCCGCCGGTCAGCTTCAACGCCCGAGCTTCTCCCAGCATCCCAGGATTCAGGAACTCGAACAGGCTCCATAGCTCGCCCAGGTGGTTCTCCACAGGTGTGCCGCTCAGGGCCAGGCGGTGCCTTCCTTTCAGAAGCCGCGCCGCCTTGGCTGAACCGGTCGCCGCGTTCTTGATCGCCTGCGCTTCGTCCAGAATCACGTAGTCGAACTCGATGTCCTTGAACTCCACGACGTCCCGCCGCAGGGTGCCATAAGTGGTCAGCACCAGATCGTATTCCCCGATCTGCTCTACGTCCCGTTCCAGCCCCGTGTGCTCCAACACCCGCAGCGAAGGCGTGAACTTCTCCGCCTCCTGCCGCCAGTTGAACATCAGCGACTTCGGCGCCACCACCAGCGACGGCCCCGCGCCTTCCACTCTCCGCTGCTCCAGCGCCGCCAGCACCTGCGCAGTCTTGCCCACACCCATGTCATCCGCCAGGCAGCCTCCGAATCCAAACTCCCGCAGGAACTCGATCCAACCCAGCCCCGCTTTCTGGTACTCGCGCAGCGTGCCGCTGAATCCCTGCGGCTGCTCCGCCGGCCGGATCCCCCCAAAGCTGCTCCAGCTCGCCCGCAGCTTTTCGAACGCTTCGTCGCAGGATGACTCCGGCTCCGCCGCCAGCAGCGCGTCGAGCAACCCCGCCTGCCCCTTCTGAAACCGCACCGCCGCTTCCTCTTCCTGTCCCATGCCGGCAATCGTCCCCAGCCGCGCCAGCCACTCCTCGGGAAGCATGCCGAACGTCCCGTCGCCCAACCGGATTAGTCCATCCCCGCGCCGCAGCGCCGCCAGCAGTTCCGGCAGCGATGCGCTGATCCCGCCGAAATCCACCTCCCCTTCCAAATCGAACCAGTCCACCCCGCTCTTCACCCTCAGCCGGCTCGCCCCCGGTTTGCGGAACGCCTTGCCCTCCGCCTCCACATGCCAGCCTTCCAGCACCAGTTCCCGCACCAGCTTCGGCATCCCCTTCACCGCCACGCGCCAGCTCCGCGCTTCCTGCCCGGGCCTCGCCCCGGCCTGCCGCAGCCGGGACTCGCCGGCCGCCTCCGCCGCCGCGTCTCGCATCACCAGCACCCGCTCCGCTTCCATCCACTGGTTTCCGGCGCTCTGTTCCACCCACCCCAGTCCGTAGTCCACCAGCATGCGTCCCGCGAAGTACTCCTCCCCCCAGTGCTCTTTCTTCTGCCGGATCCGCAGCCCCAGCCGTGGCGCCACCTCCCGCTTCTCAAACCGCAAGGGCTCGTCTACCTCCAGTTCCGGCAGCGCCGCCACTTCCAGCATCCGCTTCAGCGCGGCGTCCCGCTGCCGGTCTGGAAAGGTGATCTCCCGCACCGCTCGCAGCTTTTCCAACCACGCCGTCGCGCCCCCGTGCTCGAATCGCGCCAGCTTGCCCCGCACTACCAGCAGTCCCACTCTCATCAGCACTTCCACTTCGCCCAACCCCATCCGATCCGTGCCCCTCGCCAGCACCCCTCGCACCCGCCATTGGTCCCGCTCGTCCTGCTTCACCTCCACCCGGAACCGCCATGGCTCTCCCCTATCCCAACCCAATGGCCGCGCCCTCCTGGCTTCATAGGAAACCCCCATCCACAGCCGCCCCGCCTCTGCCAGCATCGGCAGCAGCCTCTGCGCCAGCACCTCCGGCACCACTCTCTGCCTGGTTAGAAACCGCAGCGACCCCGTATGCCCGTAAGTGTCCAGGCTGCCCTGCAGCATCGACAGCGCTTCCCGGTCCACCGGCTCCGGCAGCTTCGCCACGTTCTCCGCCGGAATCCCATACTCCTTCAACGCGCTCCACTCGCCGTCTCGCTTCCTCGCCCGCTGCATCACCTCGATCACCGGGTTGCCGCCCCTCTCGCTCAGCCCCGCGTCCAGCACATACAGAATCTCGAACTCGCCGCCCGGCAGCCCCCGCGTGTCCCCTTCCATCGGGGCCGTGCCCAGCCTCGTCAGCGTTTCCAGCTCCGCTTCCCACACCGGCCGGGGATCCTGCTTCACAGCCGGCTCCTGCGGCGTCTCCACGGCGGGCTCCCGCTCACGCCGCTCCGGCTCCCGCTCCCAGCCCAACTCGTCATTGATCGCCAATCGGTAAGCCGCCTTTGCCTCTTCCAGTCCCTTCCTCCCATCGACCGTCACCAATGCCGCCCAAATGTGCTTGCAGCGCCCCTCGCCCTCGAAATACGGGCACTCGCATTGCACCCGCAGCTCACCGCCCGAATACTTCAGCTCCACGTTGTATTCCAGCGTTCCGCGCACCAGCGCCTTGACCTCGTCCGGCCGCGCTTCCAGGATCTTCACCTGACCCCGCCAGCTCAGGTCGTTGCCCCTCGTCCGGATCGCCTGCGGCACCTGCGCCGCCACTTTGTGAACCAGTGTGCTCATCTAGCCTTTCTTCCATCCTACCTTTCTGCCAATAGTGGTCTAATAACTCCAGACCATCCGATGAAAATCCCTTTTAATCCCTCTGTCTACGAACACGCTGCCCGCTTCGTCGGCCAGACCCCCTTCATCACTTCCCGCGACCCCGAACTGATCTTCCGCGGACACCGCGACGCCTGGCTCGAATACCGCCACACACCTATCGTGCTGGGCATCGATATCTACAACCTCGAAGCCGAAGCCTACGGCGCCACCATCTCCGTTCCCGGCGGCGACGGCATCCCCGCCATTCATAACCCGCTCTTTTCCACCCTCGAAGACGCCCTGGAGATCCGGCCCTTCGATCCCTCCCGCGACGGCCGCCTGCCCATGATCCTCGACGTCGGCCGCCGCTTGA
>JACQZS010000103.1 GCA_016213725.1 Acidobacteriota bacterium
ACTGGATCGCGCATCCGGGCTTCATGCCGCGCGAGGCCATGCCGATGGCGCGGCCGACGATGGCCGCCTCGGCGATGGGCGCGTTGAAGACCCGGCGCGAACCGAAGCGGGTTTGCAGGCCGTGCGTGGCTTTGAAAACGCCGCCCTTGCCCTTCACTTCTTTCAGCGCATCCTCGCGGCTGCAGTCGGCCACATCCTCGCCGTAGACGACGATGTTGGGGTTGCGTTCGAGCTCCTCGCGCAGCGTGAGGTTGATCTCATCCACCATGGTGCGCGGCTCGCCGCTGAAGTGCGGCTCGGTTTCGAAGGCGTGAGAGCAGGGATCGACGTCGGACGAGTAGACGTAGAGCGTGGCGGTCTCGCGGGCCGGGGGTTCGGCTTTCAGCACGCGCTCGGTGATCTCGGCGATCTCCAGATCCACCTCGTGGCAGATGCGCTTGTAGGTGACCTCTTCCATGAGGTTCTCGTGGATCAGGCGGCGCGGGAAGGTGATGATGGGATCGCGTTCGGCCTCGGCCACGCGCTCGGCCTCTGTCTTGTAGAGGCGCTCGTCGTCGCTGAGGGAGTGTGAATAGGGCCGGATGCAGCGGGCGTGCACCAGCGCCGGGCCGTGGCCGGCGCGGGCGTAAGCGACGGCCTGCTGCATGGCCGCGAATGAATCGCCGAAATCGTTGCCGTCGCACTCGATGCGCAACAGAGATTCGAAACCCGAGAGAAGGCTGGAGACGCTGCCGCCCGGCGTCTGGTACTCCACCGGCGTGGAGATGGCGTAGCCGTTGTCTTCGATGAGGAAGACGACGGGCAGGTTCTTGAGGCAGGAGGCATTGATGGCTTCCCAGAACTCGCCTTCGCTGGTGGCGCCTTCGCCGGTGGTCACCAGCGTCACCTCGCCACCCTGCGGGTTCAGAAAACGGCTGGCTTCCGCGCAGCCGACGGCGTGCAGGAACTGGGTGCCGGTGGGCGAGGAGCCGGTGAAGATGTGCAGCTCCGGAGAGCTCCAATGGGAGGGCATCTGGCGGCCGCCGGACGCGGTGTCGGTGGCGGCGCCCACGGCCTGCAGCAGCATCATCTCAGGCGTGACGCCGAGGGTGAGCGCGAGCGCGCGGTCGCGGTAGTAGAGATGGAACCAGTCGACGCCCGGACGGAGAGCGAGGCCGGCGGCGGTCTGGATGGCTTCATGGCCGGCGCCGCTGACCTGGAAGTAGATGCGGTTCTGGCGTTTGAGCATCACTTCGCGGTCGTCCAGACGCCGCGAGGTTTGCATCAGGCGGAATGCTCTCTGCAGGAACTCGCGCTCCATGCCTTGCGTACCATCCCAGGTTTCGGCGGCGGACAAATGGGCGCGCTTCGCTGTCGCCATCAGTTGCTTGCCTCCCTCTCTCCTTCCTAGTTTACCCCGCCCGGGGCGGGCTCCCGGAGAGCCAGGGCGGTACAATGTGATTTCGTATGCACGACTTAGCAAATTTCCGCGCCAACCTGGACGCCATTGCCGCACGGCTGGCCGACCGGGGCTTCGAGCTGAACGTAGAAGAGT
This sequence comes from Acidobacteriota bacterium, assembly GCA_016213725.1. GTDB lineage: Bacteria > Acidobacteriota > Terriglobia > Bryobacterales > Bryobacteraceae > Paludibaculum. The sequence continues at coordinate 1,535 of JACQZS010000103.1, forward strand.
TCCGCGAGATGGACTCGCGCCGCCGTTCCGCGCTCACCGAAGCCGAGCAACTGAAGGCGCAGCGCAACGCCGAGAGCATGGAGATCGGCAAGCTGAAGAAGGCCGGCCAGGATACCGCGGAACTGCAGGCCAAGGTGCGGGCCATCGGCGACCGCGTCAGCGAGTTGGACGAGCAGGTGAAGGCGATCGACGAGGAGTTCAAGCAGCACCTGGCGTCGATCCCCAACGTGCCCAGCGAAAGCGTACCGGCCGGGCGCAGCTCCGACGACAACGTGGAGGCCAAGCGTTGGGGCACGCCGCGCGAGTTCGGCTTCGAGCCGAAGGCGCACTGGGATCTGGGCCCGCAGCTGGGCATTCTGGATTTCGAACGCGCCGCCAAGATCACCGGCGCGCGCTTTGCCATCTATTTCGGCGCCGGCGCCAAGCTGGAGCGGGCGCTGATCAACTTCATGCTGGACCTGCACACGCGCGAGCACGGCTACACCGAAGTGCTGCCGCCGTTCATGGTGAACTCGGCATCGCTGTTCGGCACGGGCCAGCTGCCCAAGTTCTCCGACGATCTCTTCAAGTGCGAAAAGTTCGATTTCTGGCTGATTCCCACGGCGGAAGTGCCCGTGACGAACATCTATCGCGACGAAACGCTGGACGCCGACGCGCTGCCCTACCGCTACTGCGCCTTCACGCCGTGCTTCCGCAGCGAGGCCGGCAGCTACGGCCGCGACGTGCGCGGCATCATCCGCCAGCACCAGTTCCAGAAGGTGGAGCTGGTGAACTTCACGCGGCCTGACCAGAGCTACGCCGAACTGGAGCACCTCACGGAGAGCGCCGAATCGGTGCTCGAAAAGCTGGGCCTGCCCTACCGCCGCGTGACGCTTTGCACGGGCGACATGGGCTTCTCTTCGGCAAAGACCTACGACCTGGAAGTGTGGATGCCGGGGCAGAACGCGTTCCGCGAGATCAGCTCCTGCTCGAACTTCGAGAGCTTTCAGGCGCGGCGCGCGGGCATCCGCGTGAAGACCGGCAAGGGCAAGAGCGAATTCGCGCACACCTTGAACGGCAGCGGCCTGGCCGTGGGCCGGACGTGGGTGGCGATTGTCGAGAACTACCAGCAGGCCGATGGCAGCGTGGTGATTCCCGAAGCGCTGCGGCCCTACCTGAACGCCGAGAAGATCGGCACGGACGGGAAGCTGGCGTAGGCCGGTAACGGCACTCAGAAAAAAAGTTGAGTTGAAGTAAGTCCTGCCGGACGTGTCGGTTGCGGGAGATGCCCCGGGTCGGCTGGGAGCAGGAGTGTTTTGCCGAGGGCCTAGTGTCTTGGGCGGCTGGGAGAACTCCGGCCTGAAGACACCTGGAGGTTATCGACAAATGTCCGCGCCGCAGCTCAAGAGATTCAAGATCGCGACGGCCTTTCTGCTATTGGCCGCGCTGGCGCAGGCGGCACCGCCGCTCACGCAGATTCAAGACGTGCTTTACAAGGCCGACGGGTCGCCGTTCAGCGGTTCGGCGACTATCAGTTGGCGGTCGTTCGTGGCCGCCGATTCCTCGAACATTCCGACCAACACGATCAGCGTAAACGTGGTGGGCGGCCTGCTCCGCGTGCGCCTGGTGCCGACGACGAACGCATCGGGCGGCGCCTATTACATCGTGCGGTTCAATGCCGACGGGCGCACGCAGTTCACGGAACTATGGGCCGTTCCGCCCAGCGTGCTGCCGGTGGTGGTGAAAGACATCCGCATCCCGTCGCCGCCGGGCTCGAACGTAGTGCCGCCGCCGAGCGTGGTGCAGATGGCGGACGTGACGGGGCTGGTGGAATCGCTGGCGGACCGGCCCACCAAGAGCATCGGCGTCGCGCCGAACCGTGCCGCCTTCATCGACGCCACGGGCGAGATCGCGGCGGTGAGCGGAGCGGCCAGCGACTGCGTGAAGGTGGACGGCACTTCGGGGCCGTGCGGCGCGTCCGGTGCGGCCTTCGGCTTCGTGGACATGGAGACGCCGGGCGGAGCGGTGAACGGATCGAACACGGTGTTCACGCTGGGGCAGGCGCCGGCGCCGGCGGCGAGCCTGCACTTCTTCCGCAACGGCATTCTGCAGAAGCCGGCGGTGGACTACCTGCTCAGCGGAAATACGGTGACGTTCCTCAGCGTGGCGACGCCGCAAACGGGCGACCTGCTGCTGGCCAGCTATCGCACCGGCGGGCAATGACGGCTTGATCTTGTGAGGCGCGGACGCGCGGGAGGGGCGGCTCAGGCCGCCCCGTCCCGGGCGATTCCGTTCAGCACCTTGGTGAGCGAAGTGAAGATGTCCACGGGCAGCGGGAAGACCACGGTGGTGTTCTTCTCCGAGCCGATCTCCACCAGCGTCTGCAGGTAGCGGAGCTGGATGGCCACGGGCTCCTTCTGGATGGTGGCCGCGGCCATGGCGAGCTTCTCGGCGGCGAGGTACTCGCCTTCGGCGTGGATGATCTTGGCGCGGCGCTCGCGTTCGGCTTCGGCCTGGCGGGCGATGGCGCGCACCATCATGTCGGGCAGGTCCACCTGCTTCACTTCCACCTTGACCACCTTGATGCCCCAGGGGCCGGTGTCCTGATCGAGGACGCCCTGCAAACGGACGTTGAGCTTCTCGCGCTGGCTCAGCAGCTCGTCGAGTTCCACCTCGCCGAGGATGCTGCGCAGCGTGGTTTGGGCCAATTGCGAGGTGGTGTAGAGGAAGTTGGTGACTTCGAGCACGGCGCGCTGCGGATCGAGCACGCGGAAGAAGACGACGGCGTTCACTTTGACGGTGACGTTGTCGCGCGTGACGATGTCCTGGGCGGGCACCTCCATGGTTTCGAGCCGTAGCGAGACGCGCACGATGCGGTCGATCGGCTGGAAGACGAGGATGAGGCCGGGCCCCTTGGGCCGGTCCAGCACTCGGCCGAGACGGAAGATGACGCCGCGTTCGTACTCGGCCAGGATCTTGATGGAGGAGAGCAGGTAGAGCACGAGAATCAGAACGACGATGAAGGGCAGGGGGATCATGAGGAGACCTCTTTCGCGCCGCCGCCGGCGGCTTCGACTTTGAGCAGCAGACCATCCACGGACTGAATTCGAACGAGAGTGCCGGAAGCCTGGGGCCGGTCAGAGACGGCGTCCCAGAATTGGCCATCGAAGTAGACCTTGCCGCGCAGGGCCAGGGCATCGCGCACTTCGGCGGTGCGGCCGAGGAGCGCCGCTGCACCGGTTTGGGGCGGCCGCAGCCGGGCCCGCACCACCAGGGAGACCAGGGCGACGGTGATGGCCGCAAAGGGCAGCGCGACGGCCAGGGCCACGCCGAGCCGGATGCGCAAGACAGGCGGGCCTTCCACCAGCAGAACCGCGCCGAGCACCATCGCGGCTGTCCCTCCCGCGGCCAATGCGCCATGGGTGGCGAGCTTGGCTTCGAGCGCGAAGAGCACCACAGAGAGCCCCAGCAGAGCGGCCGCCGCTGCGCTGATGGGCAGCACGGAGAGAGCCATCAGGCCGACCAGCGCGAGGATGGCGCCAACCGCGCCCGGCAGCACCATGCCCGGCTGCGTGAATTCCACATAGAGCAGCAGGCCGCCGAGGACCAGAATGAGGAACGCGAGGTTCGGATCTGCCAGCGGCGCCACGATGCGCTCCCGCAGGCTCAGCCGGTAAGGCACGACCACCATGCCGCGCGTGTGCAGAGTGACGCGAGCGCCGTTGCCGCGCGTGATCTCGCGCCCGTCCAGGCGGGACCAGAGTTCGGCTTCGTCGCGCACGACGAGGTCCACCAGCCTGGCGGCCAGCGCCTCTTCGCTGGTGAACGCCTTGGCTTCCAGCACGGCCTTTTCGGCCAGCGCGCCATCGCGGTTGTGGCGGACGGCGAGGCTGCGAATGGCGGCGGAGGCATCACTCTCCACCTTCTTTCTCATCACCGGATCTAGCGGCTCACCCAGCGTGACGGGAGAAGCGGCGCCGGCGTGCGTGCCGGCGGACATCGCCGCGACGTCACCGGCCAGCAGGAGAAAGAAGCCGGCCGACGCGGCGCGGCCGCCGGCGGGGGCGACGAAGGTGACCACGGGCACTGGTGAACCCGCAATCCGCTCGAGGATTTCGCGCGTCGCTTCCAGCAGCCCGCCGGGCGTATTCAGGCGCAATAGAACGACTTGGGCTCCCTCGTGCTGCGCCTGAGCGATGGCGCCTGAGACGATCTCAGCGGTGACCGGGTGGATGACGGAGTCGATTTCGGCGGAAACAGCTTTGGGCTGGCCCCAGCAGAGCGCAGCCAGAGATGGAACAAGGAGCATGACAAAGCGCATGTCCAGCTCTCCGGCTTCAAGATACGCCTGATCCCCGCGGGAGTAAACGGCCCTGAAACTCTCTCGGCGCGCAATCACTCACATGAATGGGCGGGGCGAGTCCAACCCCGCTCCCTGCGGTTGATCCGGAGCGCGACGTCTAAGCGTCCGGGCTCAGCCCGAATCCGCTGTTTCCTCTGAAAACCAGTGCATCCAAGACCAATGGCCGCCCGCGGTGGGCGGCCATTGGCATTGCTTGAAAGCGCACGCCTGCAGTGCATTCTCCAGCCGCGCCGCCGCTGACGAACATGGCCGGCGAACCGTCCGCAAAGTGCGCGGCGCCTGGCTGCCGGGCCGGCCGCCCGGAGCGTTGAATCCTGCCCGATGTCTGCTGATACAATCTGACGGTGCCGATGCGGCACGCGAAGGCGAGAAGTTATGCATCGATCCATTCTCTTGACACTGGCGATGTCCGCCGCAGCCGCGAGTCTGCTCGCGCAGGCGCCCACGCCCTACCACCGCGCGGTCATCAGACCGTCCATCGTGAAGCTCGCTCCCGGCGCCGAGCAGCGTTTCAAAGCCGTCATCCTCGCCACGCGGATGATGGGGGCGCAAGCGCCGAAGAGCGTCAAGTGGACCGTGAACGGGATTCCCGGCGGCAATGCCGAGGTCGGCACCATCGGCGCGAACGGCCTTTATCAGGCACCCGCGAAGGCGCCGGTCCCGAACGAGGTGATTGTCCGCGGGGAAGTGGAAGGCTCCGTCAACAAGTATGTGTGGGGCACGGTGATCGTGGGCACGGCCGATCCGGTCTACAAGGTGGTGGGCGGCTGGGGCGAGGATGTTGGCGCGAAGGGTTCGCATCTGGTTGAACCGCACGGCATCAGCATCGACAACAAAGGCTACCTGCTCATCACCGACCAGCGCGGCGGCCGTGTCTTCCGCTACACCAAGGAAGGCAAGTTCGTGTCGGAGATCGGACTGGGCCCGGGCAGCGAGGATGGCCAGTTCACTGAGCCGCGCTACGCGCACGTCGATGCCAGCGGCAATATCTACACCACCGATGTGAAGGGGGACCGCCCTCGCCTGCAGGTCTTCAGCCCCGAAGGGAAGTTCCTGCGCATCTTCGCGCAGAAGGGCATGGCGCCCGGCATGATGCTGCGCGGCCACGGCCTGTGGTTCGACTCCAAGGGACGCCTCTACACCACCGACGTGGACAACATGCGAGTGAATGTCTACGATGCCGCTGACAAGTTTCTGTTCTCGTTCGGCAAGGACGGGCCGAACGCCGACGAATTCAACGCGCCGCACGGCCTGTACCTGGATCCGAACGACGATGTCTTCGTCAACAGCTACTACGGGCCCACGAAGAAGTTCGACTCCGAGGGCCGCTACCTGTTCACCTTCGCGCACGGGGATCCGCCGGAGGGTTCGGTCTACTTCCACAGCATGACGGGCGACCGCTGGGGCAACGCCTACCTGACGGTGCGCACCAAGGCCGGTTATAACGGTGCGGTGGAGAGCAACGCGGGACGCAAGGTGAGCATCGCGAAGTACAACAACAACGGCGATTTCGTCTGCAACATCCGCATGTCGGTGCCTGAGCATACCGAAAGCTGGTGCTTCGTGGACGCCGACGGCACCATCTATTCGCTCTACAAGAGCAGGACACGGACAGGCGTTGAGATTCTGAAGGAGCAGTAGGCGCGGGGTGCGCTGGAGCCGGCGATAGGAATCGAACCTACGACCATCTGATTACAAATCAGACGCTCTACCAACTGAGCTACGCCGGCCCTGACTTCAGAATACCAAAGGGCCTCGCGTTGTCACGGCGGACGCGAATCCGGCATCCTGGAGATCGTGAGCGAAGTCTACGCGCAACTACCAATGCCGCTGCTGATCGGCCTGATGCTGTTCGGCACCGCCGTCGTGCTGATCGCATGCATGCCCACAGCCTGGGTGGGCCGGGTAGTGGACGCTTTGAAACGCCGCTTCGGCGGCGGCTGACCACGCTGGGACTCTGATAGGGTGGTAGCCAGCCAGCATCACCCATGAGACTTCTCGCCACGCTGCTAGCCCTCTTCATTCCCCTGGCGGAGGCGCAAAGCCTGCGCCCTTCGGCGGAAACCGTGCGCACCTGGCAGGAGCGTAAGTTCGGCATGTTCATCCACTTCGGCATCTATTCCGAACTGGGCGGCATGTGGAAGGGAGAGCGCATCACGCGCGGCTACAGCGAGCAGATTCAGGCGCAGGGCAACCTCCCCAAAGACGAATACGAGCAGGTGGCGCGGCGGTTCAACCCCGTCAGGTGGGATCCCGACCAGATCGCGCAACTGGCCAGGGCGGCGGGCATGAAGTTCATCGTGATCACGTCCAAGCACCACGACGGCTTCAGCATGTTCCATACGCGGCAGTCTGAATACAACGTGGTGGACAGCTCGCCTTACGGCAAAGATATCGTCAAGGGTCTGGCCGACGCATGCGCACGAGTGGGGCTGAAGTTCGGCGTCTACTACTCCACCATCGACTGGCATTACCCCGGCGGAACCGGCGCCGACATGCCGCGCAACGACAACCTCATCCCCAAAGCCCACGAGGACTTCAACGTCGCGCAGCTTCAGGAACTGACGGCCGGCTACGGCCCATTGACGGAGATCTGGTTCGATATGGGCAAGCCGACGCCGGAACAGAGCAAGCGCTTCACCGACACCGTGCACAAAGCGCAGCCGCAGTGCATGGTGAGCGGGCGGGTGTTCAATCACCAGGGCGATTTCACCGTGATGGGCGACAACAGCATTCCGGAGTATGTGATCGACGAACCGTGGCAGACGCCCGCGTCGATCTACGACGAAACGTGGGGCTACCGGTCCTGGCAGAACCGCGGCGACGCGGCGGCCAAGACGAGCGAGCACATCGAGAAACTGGTGAAAGTTGTGAGCCGCGGCGGCAACTATCTGCTGAACATCGGGCCGCGCGGCGACGGCAGCGTCGTGGAGTTCGAAGCGGAAGTGCTGAAAGGTGTGGGTGCGTGGCTGAAGGATTACGGAGAGGCGATCTACGCCGCATCGGCGCAACCGTTCCGGAAGCTCGATTTCGGGTACGCGACGGTGAAACCGGGCAGGCTGTACCTGTTCGTGAAGACGCGCCCCGCCGGCGGGCGGCTGGTGCTGCCGGGCTTGAAAACGAAGCTCACGCGAGCCTACGTTTTGGGCGGCGCAAAGCGGGAGGTCCTGAAAGTGGAGGGCAACGGCGTTGTCCTGGGCGCGGCGCAAAACGCGCAGCCATTTGAAGTGGTGGTGGCAGAGTACGGCGGAGCGCTGGAAGTGATTCCACCCTCCATCGCGCCGCATGCCGACGGCTCCGTCTTACTCTCCGCGAAGCAGGCGGACACATTCTACAATTACAATGGCCACGGCTACTATGAGCGGCCCAGCATCTACAAACTGCAGTGGCACTTCACCGCAAAGCCAGGCAAATACCGCATCGAGGTGAAACCGGCGCTCACCGGCACGTCGATTCAAGTGGACGGCCGCTCCGCCGGCTTAGAAGTGCAACTCGGTTCAAGGGACTATCACACGCTTGCCATCACGCCGCCGCCCCCCTTCGCGAAGGGCGACCGCCTGCCGGGCGCTGTGGATCTCATCACATTGACACGGGAGAACTGACATGATCACACGCAGAGCTTTCACCGCATCCGCCGTGGCAGGAGCCACCGCTGGCGCCGCCCAGGAGCAGAAGCCCAACATCCTTTGGATTACTTGTGAAGACACGGGGCCGCACCTGCACTACACGGGCGACGAGTACTCCGTGACGCCGAACCTGGACAAACTCTGCGCACGCAGCTCCACCTATATGAACGCGTGGTCGAATGCGCCGGTGTGCGCCCCGGCGCGCACGACGATCATCAGCGGGCTGTACCCCACGTCGCTGGGTGCGGAGCACATGCGCTCCCTGACGAAGCTCGCGCCCGAGATGCGGATGTTCCCCGCCTATCTGCGCGAGGCCGGCTACTACTGCTCGAACAACGTGAAGGAAGACTACAACCTGGAGAAGCCGCCCGGAACGTGGGACGATTCGTCGAGAAACGCCCACTTCCGCAAGCGCGCCCAAGGCCAGCAATTCTTTTCCGTGTTCAATTTCACCGTCACCCATGAGAGCCAGATCCGCGCCAGGCCGCATACGCTGGTGCACGATCCGGCCAAGGCGCGAGTGCCGGCCTACCACCCCGACACCCCGGAGGTCCGCCATGACTGGGCGCAATACTACGACAACATCACCACCATGGACGGCCAGGCCGGCAAGCTGCTGGCCGAACTGGCGCAGGACGGCCTTGCCGACGACACCATCGTCTTCTTCTACGGCGACCACGGCTCCGGCATGCCGCGCAGCAAGCGCTGGCCGTACAACTCCGGCCTGAACGTCAGCATCACCGTGCACATCCCGGAGAAGTTCCGCCACCTCGCGCCCAAGGACTATGTGCCCGGCGGCAAGAACAGCCGGCTGGTCGGCTTCGTCGATCTGGCCCCTACCATGCTCAGCCTGGCGGGACTCCGCGCACCCGATTACTACCAGGGCCAGGCGTTCCTCGGCCGCCACGAAGCCGCCCCGCGCACCTACTCTTTCGGCTTCCGCGGCCGCATGGATGAGCGCTACGATTGCGTGCGCACCGTCCGCGACCAGCGCTACGTGTACGTGCGACACTACATGCCGCACAAGATCTACGGCCAGCACCTCAACTACATGTGGGAGACGCCCACCACGCAGGTCTGGGAGCGGCTCTACAAAGAGGGCAAGCTCAACGAAGCGCAGAAGAAGTTCTGGGAGACCAAGCCGCCCGAGGAGCTCTACGACCTCAATGAAGACCGCGATGAAGTGAAGAACCTGGCCGGCTCCTCCGCGCACAAGGCCGAGTTGGAGCGGCTGCGCAAAGCCCACCGCGAGCATGAACTCAAGATCAAGGACGTCGGCCTGCTGGCCGAAAGCGAAATCCACTCGCGCGCCAAAGGACTGGCGCCCTACGTGATGGGCCACGATCCGAAGCGCTACGACGCGCCGAAGACTCTGGCCGCGGCCGAACTCGCTTCATCGCTGCGGCCCGGCGCAACGGATCAATTGAAAAAACTCATGTCGGACGCCGACAGCGCCGCCCGCTACTGGGGCGCGCTGGGCGTGCAGATGCGCGGTGCGGCGGAGGTCACCGCGACACATGCCGCGCTGGACAAACTCCTGTCTGATTCGGATGCCGCCGTGCGCATCGCCGCCGCCGCCGCCCTGGGCCGCTACGGCAACGAAGCGGATCTGAAGAAAGCGATGGACGTTCTGCTGCCGCTGTGCGATCCCACGGAAAGCGGCGTCTATGCCGCGATGGAAGCGCTGAACGCCGTGGACAGTCTCGGCGCGAAAGCCAAGCCGTGGGCGAAGCAGATCCTGGCCCTACCCACTGACGATCCCAAGGCTCCTGAGCGCGTGCGCAGCGAATACCTCAAGCGCCTGCACGAAGCCATCGCCGGGCTGGGCTGATCACAGCCGCGGTTTGGGCGGCATCACGGGCTGCCACGAAACCACGCCCTGCCGCCGCACCTTGCGGCGGTAAACGGCGTCGCGCGCGGTGACGTAGAGCGTGTCCAACTGCGGCCCGCCGAAGACCAGGTTCGTAATCCCGATGAGTCCCGGCTTGTTGATGATGGCCGCCAGCTTGCCCGTGCCTTCGAATACCTGAATCCCGACATCCGTGGCCACGTAGAGATCGCCCTGCGTATCCACCGCCATCCCATCCGCTCCGCTCATGTTCGAGCCGCCGGGCACCTCCATGGTGAAGAACGGCGCGCCGTACTTCAGAGAACCGTCCGGCTGAATCTGGAACGACCACACCTCCCTGCCCCACATGTCGTTCACATAGAGAATCGACTGGTCCGGCGAAAGCCGCAGGCCGTTGGGAAAGCCGATGCCCTCGTGCACCATCCGCCGGCTGCCCCTGGCATCCACCAGCCACACGCGGTGCTCGCGCGGGTCTGTGTAGTAGATTTCGCCGCGCGCCGTGATGGCGATGTCGTTGGAGCCCGTCCCCTCGGCAACGACGCTCTCCTGGCCCTCGGGCGTTATGGCCAGAATGCGCTTCCGCCCATGCTGGCAGACGTACAGCCGGCCGTCGGGGCCAAACACCATGCCGTTGCTCTGCGCGGTATCTTCCTTGAACACGCTCACCTTGCCGTCCAGCCCAATGCGATGGATGCGGCTGTTGCGGATGTCGGTGAAGAACACCTCGCCGGCACGGTTCACCGCCGGCCCCTCGCCCAGCCCGAGCCCTGACGCCACCTGTTCCCACTCGCTGGCGGGGTCGAGAATCAGATCCACCCAGCGCCGCTCCACCTTCTCGTTGCGTGCCTTGGAGACGGGCTGCGGACGTGCGCCGCCCCACAGCCAGCGCAGGGCGTCGGGCAGAATGGCCCCGCCGTGCACGCTGTTATGGCCCTCGGTGCCGCGCACAAAGGTGGTCTCGTACCCGGCGTATTCCAGCGCGGAGTGCAGGTCCTGGTTGCTGATCCACCAGTTGCCGGCGTAGATGTTCAGGTCCTTTTCGCCGTCCTGCTGAAAGACCCGCAGCGGTTTGCCCTCCGTGCGGCGGATGAGCGAAACGTAATTGTTGCCGCCGCGCAGCGGCGCAAAGCTGCCGATGGAGCTGAAGACGCGATGGAAGGCGTCCGGCCGGTGCCAGGCCACGGTGAACGCGCAGATGGCGCCGGAGGAAGATCCGCCGATGCCGCGCAGGTCGGGGTCCTTCGTGATGCTGTAGCTCTTCTGCACTTCGGGCAGGATCTCGTCCAGGACCAGCTTGGAGTAGAGGTCCGACGTGGAGTCGTATTCGAAGCTGCGGTTCCACCGCGCCTGCGCCTTCTCGTGCGGCGCGGGCAGGACGCCCGGATCGATGAACAAGCCGATGGTGACAGGCATCTGCCCTTTGTGAATGAGGTTGTCGAGAACCACGGGCACGCGCCATGCGCCGTCCACGTCAACGAACTTCGCGCCGTCCTGAAACACCATCAGCGCGGCCGGCGTGCCGGCCTGGTACTGCGCCGGAACGTAGACCCAGTAGTCGCGCACCGTGCCTGGATAGGCGCGGCTGTCGTTCCATGCGTGCTTCTCGATCCTGCCTTGCGGAACGCCGGGCTGGCGCTGGGAATCGGGGCCGAGCGTGTAATCGGCCGCAAAGGCGCTGGCGGCCAGCGCGGCGAGAAGCGGAAAGGCACAGCGGGAGCGCATGGGATTCGGTCGTATCGTATCGCAAGCGGCCTGATTCGATATGATCCAGCCATGGATGTCCGAAAGCTCCCGCTACTCGCGCTTTTGGCGGCAGTGGCACTCTCCGCCGCGGAGAAACGGCCGGTGGATTACGTGGATCCGCGCATCGACACGCACCAGACGCGCTGGATCTTCTTCGCCTCCGCCTCGCGCCCCTTCGGCATGGTGGCGCTCAGCCCCGACACGAAGCTCGAAGGCGATTGGGGCGCCGGCTATATTTACGTGGAGCCGTACATCCGCGCCTTTTCGCACATCCACGACTGGCAGCTGGCCGGCGTCCCCGTCATGCCCATCGTCGGCCGCATGAACGGCCACGAAGGCTACGAAGCCTACAAAGCGCCCTTCTCGCACGAGAAGGAGGTGGTGCGCGCCGGCTACCACAAGGTGGTGCTCGACAACTCCGGCATCACCGCCGAACTCACCTCCACCAAGCGCGTCGGCTTCCACCGCTACCACTTCCCCGCCACCGAGGACGCCTATATCCTGCTCGACACCGGCGCCCCCGTCGCCATGACGAAGATGGCCGACGCCGCGCTGCGCCGCACCGGCCCGCAACAGCTCGCCGGTTTCTCGAAGATGGCCCCCACGCAGCGCCGCGAAAAACCCTGCACCGTCTACTTCGTGGCCGAGTTCGATCAGCCCTTCACGGAGTTCGGCGGCTGGGAGAAAAGCGCCGCCGGCAAGGCCGTGAAGCAGGCCGCCGATCACGTCTCCGGCGCCGATTCCGGCGGCTACGTGCGCTTCCGCTTCGCGCAGCCCGCCCAGGTCCGCATGAAGGTGGCCATCTCCTACGTCAGCGAGGAGAACGCGCGGCTGAACCTGCAAACGGAGTTGCCCGGCTGGGACTTCGATGCCACGGTGCGCGCCTCCGCCGGCGAGTGGAACGAATGGCTCGGCAAGCTCCAGGTGAGCGGCGGCACCGAACAGCAGCGCGTGAAGTTCTACACCGATCTCTGGCACGCCCTGCTCGGCCGCCGGACATTTTCTGACGTGGACGGCCGCTATGTCGACAACACCGGCGCGGAGCCGCGCGTCCGCCAGGTGCCGCTCGACGCGCAGGGCACACCCACCCGCGCTACCTACAACTCCGACGCCTTCTGGGGCTCCCACTGGAACCTCAACGTCCTGTGGTCCTTCGCCTACCCGCGCATGATGAGCGAACAGATCTCCTCCCTCGTCGATTACTACACCAACGGCGGGATCACGGCGCGCGGCCCGGCCGGCGGCAACTATTCCTTCGTCATGATCGGTGACCAGTCCGCCCCCCTCATCGCCGCCGCCTATAACAAAGGCATCCGCGATTTCGACGTCCAGTCCGCCTATGCCGGCATGAAGAAGAACGCCTTCCCCGGCGGCATCCGCGACCGCGCCGGCTATGAGTTCGGACCCAACCCCAGTGGCGGCGGCATGCCCGCCTACGTCGAGCGCGGCTGGATCCCCGCCACCCCCGGCAGGCGCGGCATGCACCGCGCCGGCGCCGCCCAGACGCTCGAATACGCCTACCAGGACTGGTGCCTCGCGCAGTTCGCCAAAGCCCTCGGCAAGCAGGACGACTACGCCCTCTTCTCCAAACGCGCCGAAAACTGGAAGAACCTCTTCGACCCCTCCGTCGGCTGGATCCGCCCTAAAAACCCCGACGGCACCTGGCTCGATCCCTTCACCCCCACCTGCCAGGGCGCGGCCTGCCCCGGCTTCGTCGAGTCCAACTCCGCCATCTACACCTACTTCGTGCCGCACGACATGCCCGGCCTCGTCCAGGCCATCGGCGGCCCGCAGAAGTTCATCGACAAGCTCAACCATCAATTCGAACTGGCCGCCCCCAAGCGCTACGTCACCCCGCACGGCAGGCATGCCGAAGAGTGGGTGGACTACGAAAACCAGCCCTCCTGCCACATGGCTCACCTCTTCACCTACGCCGGCGCGCCCTGGCTCACGCAGTACTGGGTCCACCGCGTGAAGGAAGAGTCCTACGGCGCCATCACGCCCTTCGCCGGCTACAACGGCGACGAGGACCAGGGCCAGATGGGGGGCATCGGCGTGCTCATGGCCATGGGCCTGTTCGACGTCACCGGCGGCGCGGGCACCGAACCGCGCTACGAACTCACCAGCCCGCTCTTCGATCGCATTACCGTCACACTGGACCCGCGCTACGCCAAGGGCCGCCAGTTCACCATCACCACGCGCAACAACGAATCCGGCAACATCTACATCCAGTCAGCGAAGCTCAACGGCAAGCCCCTCTCCGGCCGCTTCTGGATCACCCATCAGGAACTCACCGCCGGCGGCACACTGGAGATCAGCCTCGGACCGCAGCCCAACAAGCAGTGGGGCGTAGCGGCCCGGTAGCCCGGCCGCCGGCTGACCTCAACAATTCCCTCGCCAGAATCAATACCCTCTGGTATACTTCCTCCACTTGCCGGCGCGAAAGCAGCCCCGCGCGCGCGGCGCGCAACTCAGAGGAGCCTGGGATGAAACGACTGTTCGCTTTCGCCATGATGGGCGTGTTCGCTTGCGCCCAAACCGCCACTAGCCGGCTCCGGACGCCCAGCGTCCGTGCAGCCCATTCCCGCCAGGCGACGGTGGAGCGCGACGGGAGCCACGTCTTCCCATACCTGCTCTCCAGCGCCAGTTGGACCACCACCATTCACATCACCAACCTCGAGGACCACCCCATTGAAGTCGGCTGCGAAGTGGTCTCCTCCGACGGCAGCAACCGCGAACTCACCTTCGATTTCGATCCGGACCATCCGACCGCCTTCACCACCACCAAACTGCCCGCCCTCTCCACCAGTTCCTTCCAAACCGTCAGCAGTGCCGCCAGCCTCACCGCCGTCTGGATGTACTGCGCCGCGGAGCCGCGCACGGAGCGCTACTCCGGCTCCGCCATCGTGCGCTACACCTATCCCAACGGCTCCATGCGGGACTTTGTCGTCTCCATGCAGCCCGAGTCTGAGCCGGTCTTCTCCATCCCCTTCCTGCCTGCCGAGGACAACACCACTGCCCTGATCCTCGTCAATACCGCTCTGGAGGGCAACTCCTCCCTGGGCATCTGGATGGTGGATCCGGACGGCAAACAAGTGGCCGCCCGCAGCCTCACGCTACAGCCCGGCGCCATGCGACTCATCGTTCTGAACGACGAGTTCAAGGACGTCAAGCAGGGCACCGTGCGCGTGGTGGTGGTCGATGGCGGCAAATTGGTCACCGGCATGGCCCTGCGCACCAGCGCTGCCGGCTATGCCGCGCTCATGCCGATGAGCCCCAAGCAAGACCCGCCGCCCGCGAATTAGGCCGGCAGAAAGGCACCCCATCATGAAACTCGCACTCTACTCCGCCGCGCTGCTGCTCTCCGCCGCCGCCTCTCCCAGCGCCTGGGCACAGAGCCCCGCGGCCGTCCGCCGCGCCGCCTACGAATGCTGGGCCAACGGCCAGGCGCGCATGCTGTTGAATTTCACCATCAAGTCGGCGGCCGACTACCTGGACTCCGACAACAAACCCGGCAAGTACCGCTACGACGCCGCCACCGGCCGCATCACCTTCCAGGGCGGCGGCCTCGACGGAGCCATGCCCGCCGGCTTCATCGCCGTCTACCATGAGCCCAAGGGACACCCCACCGTCAGTTTCCGCAGCCCGCGCGGCGCGGAAGCCGCCTTCTGCGAATCGGTGGGCCGCTAGGCGGCCCGCCTCTCAGCGGTTCTCCGCTCCCGGTTTCACGTCCACGTTGTGGTAGGCCACCACGCGCCACGCTCCCTCTCGCCTCGCCAGCACCTGCAGCAGGCGTGTGTGCAGCGCCCCGTCCCCGCACGCCGCCACCCCTGGCGGCAGCGCGCGAAAGCCGCTCAACACCGCTCGCGCTTCCACCATCGCCAGGTCCTCGCTCAGCCGCCGCAGGCGCAGCACCTCCAGGCGCAGCCGGCTGCCCTGGAAGATGCTCTGGAAGATCCGCTCATGCCGTGCCACAAAGGGCGCCTTGCCTTGCGGCGTGTGGCCCAGCAGGTTGGTGAACCAGCAGTCGTCCTCCAGATCCGCGGCGTGCCCGGCCGCGTCACCTCCGTTCCAGGCCTCCGCCTGCCGCTCCAGCAGCAGGCGGATCTCCTGTTCGAAACTCGCGCCGCTCATGGCAGTGCTACCCGCACCACGGCTCCCCCGGATCGGTCGGTGATGAACATCGCCTTCCGCGCCGGGTCTAGCGCCATGCTCGTCGGGGTTCTCAGCGTGTTCACTAGCACTGTTCCGTCCGGCACGTCGTAGCGCTTTAGCCGCCCTGGCGCGCCCTGCGTCAACGCCGCGCTGAATTCCAGCGAATAGAACGTCGGGATGTTTCCCGGCCGCTCCTCCCACGCCATGTCGATGGCGCTGCTCAGCCATGGAATGAACGGCTCATACCGCCCGCCCGGGTCCACCAGCACGACGCTCGACGTCTGCGGAACAAACGGCACGCCCGACAGCAGCGATACCAGCAGGCCGTCGCCGTAGGCCCTCACGCTGTTCGGCACCGCCTCCGCCATCGGCCGCGCCGGCACGCCCGTGGGAATCGGCGCAAACCGCACGTGCACCTGCGCCCGCCCAGTGGAAAGGCTGATCTTCCAGATCACGTTCATCCCTGCATCCGCCACAAACAGCAGGTCCGGATAGTAAGGGTGCAGCGACAGCCCATAGGGGTGTGAATTGCGGTAGATCGTACGCGCATCCGGCACGCTGTCCTGGAATTTCGTCAGCAGCATGAGCACGGCTTTGTCGCCGGCTCCGTTATCCAGCCTCACCTCCTTGCCGTCGGCCAGCGTGTCGTGGTCCGCGCGCGACAGCACAAACGGCGCCGTGATGCGGTCCGGCTCCGAGGTCAGGGTCACCCGCAGGATCGAGCTGAAGATCGGCGAAGAGCGCCCGTTCGGGTTCGGCACAATCGTGCCCGGCGCCGGCCCCGCTACATGCGAGTCCCCTTCCCCGTTGGCCACGTAGAGCACGTTGCCCGCCAGCGCCAGCCCGTTCGGCCCGTCCAGCGTCCCGTCCGGCGCAGCGGCGCCGGAGGGCAGCCCCTCCAGCAGCGCCTGCGCCCGCCCGCCTCCATCCACCACCGAGACGCGGCCCGTATTCGGCTTCTCGCCTACCTCAGTTACCAGCAGGCTTCCATTCGCGCCAAGAACCACCTTCGAAGGATTCTTCAATCCGCTCGCAAACACGGGCGTCTGCTGCGCCAGCCCCAGCGTGCCGCAGCAGATCGCCAACAGTCCCAGTGCCGGCATCTTCTTCATTTGTTTACGCCCCTTTATTGTCTTTATGACACGCTTGTGCCACGAAGGCACTCTTGTATACTAGAGCGATGAACTCCGCCGGTCAAGAGGAATCTGGACGCGTTCGTCAAAAAAGGCGCACGCGCAACCTGCTGCTTCAGACGGCCGCCGGCCTCATCGCCCGCGGCGAGGTGCCCACCGTCACCGCGGTCGCCGACGCGGCCGAGGTCTCGCGTCGCACCGCCTACCGCTACTTCCCCACCCAGGAACAGCTCCTGGCCGACGCCTCGCTGGAACGCCTCCGCCCCCGCGTCGAACGGATCGTTGAGTCCGCCCAAAGCCAGTTCGACGCCGCCACCGCCCTCGAATACACCGTTGGCCAGATCCAGAAGCTCTCTTTCGAACACGAGGACCTGCTCCGCGCCATGCTCCGCTTCTCCATGGACCGCAAACTCGGCCATCGCCAGCCAGGCCCCGACCAGCCCGTCCGCGGCCGCCGCCGCGTCGACTGGATCGAAAGCGCCCTCTCTACCGTGAAGAGCCGCCTCCGCAAGAAGGACTATCAGCGCCTCGTCTCCGCCCTCACCCTTTGCATCGGCATCGAGTCCCTGGTCACCCTCCAGGACGTCCGCGGCCTCAGCCCCGAACAATCCATCCAGGTCTGCCGCTGGACCGCCCGCGCTCTGCTGGAGACTGCGCTGCGCGCAGCCGGCTCCGACTAGCTGCTGGCCCACGCCCCGCCTGCTTCATCCGGTACCTGCAGTACCCGCTTTCAAGTATTACTTCGTCATACTGTATTGACCCTCTGTTAATTCCATTCCATACTCAAGTGTCCCGCTTCCGGCATTATGCGGAAATGGGCGACCACTCAATCCCTACGGAGGAAATTTGATGAAGATCTCTGTTGTCTTCGGGCTTGCATTGGCTTTGGCCGCCTCGACCTCGGCCCAGGTCACCAACACCACCATCGTCGTCACGCCGTCGTCTCTGCCCCCGGTGCCCACCGCGACGGGAGTCGCCAATGATTCTGCCCCTGGCTTCCCGCTCGATAGTTGGGCGCACAACGGTGGAGGTACAAAATCCGAGTTCTACATCACCCCCGCTGCCCTGTTCGGTGGCCGCACGATCACCCTTGGAGACATTGCCCGCATCAGTTATTGGACAAAGACGCCCTTCACCCACGGCACCGATCCCCGCGACTGGTATCTCGCCATCTACTCCAACCCCTACCCCGGCGACGTTTCCACGCCCTCATGGTACGGCGTCCGCATCGGCAGCGAACCGTACTTCTCCGCCAATGTGAGTGATCCCGCCAACACATGGAATCAATGGTCCACCGATGGGGCTTCCAATAAGTTGCGCTTCTTCGAATCGACTGCAGGCGCCCCCGGAGCCAATTTCGGTTCATACACCGATCCCGATTGGGCGGCCTTCGCCGCAGGCAACGCGCTTGGCTCCGGCGTCCCCTACGCCGGTCTGAGCATTCTGACGTTTTCCGTGCAAACCGGCTCCGCATGGTCCGCAGGCTTCACCGGCCAACTGGATGGTCTGCGCATCGAATTGACCGACGGTTCCGTCGCCCGCGTCAACTTCGAAGCCATGAACCACATCCCCTCATCGAAGGATCAGTGCAAGGGCGAAGGCTGGAAATCCCTCTACCGCGCGGACTTCAGCGCCTTCAAGAACCAGGGCGACTGCGTCCAGTACGTCAACACCGGCAAGTAACCGATAGTCCTTCCCCATGGCATTCCAGCCTCACGGCTGGAATGCCTCCTTCTCGCTGGTCACCCTCCCGCTCAGTTTCAATTCCCGCCACTTCTCCTGTCTCAATCGCAGTCGTACGCACGAGCGCCATCCCAGAGTTCCGTTTTCCTGCGAGGTATGTCTTTCGATGCCAGATTGGGTTTGATCGCTCGGCCGGCGCTCCCACCCTGGGGATACCAGTACTCTCATTTTGACCGGACAACTTCTATTCCGGACTTCATGGGTGTAATATCCTTCCGGCTGCGAATTTCGATAAGGATTCCAGTCACTTTTGGCCCGGAGGAAGAAGAAAGATGAGACTGTTCATTTCCTTGATTGTTCTGTTTTGCCTTACTGCCGTCATTCCGGTGGTGGGCCAGGGATGTGTCAAGATCCAGAGCGGCAACTTGGTGGATACCAAGGGCAACCCGATTTCCGTCGGCTATGACATGTATGGGTACAATTACCAAGCCCATATTTTCAATGGCCTGTACGAGAATTTCTCTCGTCCGACGCCACCCGTCACCTCTGGCACTGAGAAGCTGGTGATGAAGTGGTCTGACGATTGGTTGGCCAATGTCGACTGCAACGGGGATGGCAAGCTGGATCGCGGCCTCGACCCCAAGACCGGCAAGTCCGACGGAACTTCGAAGGGTTGGCTCACCAACCACTTCGAAGGCGATTATCTTGGCTCGGACGGCGAGTATCACCACTACACCTATTTCGCCAAGATCGTCTACGTCGGCCCCCCGCCCGCCGCTGGGCCTGACCCCTGGGCGGCTGTCAGAATTTGGGGACTGTACGCCACTATCGAAGAGATCCAGACGGACAAATTCGGTGAGTATGGCGGCAGGCTCAAGTCCGACAAACTGGTTGCGCCTGGGCTCGGGAAGTACTAGCTGCGCTCCAAGCACCTAAACGCACAGGCGCCACCATCACCCATCCTTGGTGCGCGCCTGTGCTGTCTCTGCGTTGACTGTGGGCTCCGCGCCGCTCCCTCTTGTCTGGGCGTCGGCTGGTGAATACGGCGTCTACTTCCCCGGCGCCGCCACCGTCACGTTCCTGAACTTCAATCCGCCCGTGTGGTCGCCTTGAATATAGAACGGCCCCGGCTGATCTTCATATGCATCGATCGCCCCGCCCGTGATCCCCTCGATCTCCTGCTTGTCGATGATCGTCACGCCGTTCCGCACCACCGTCACCGTCCGGCCCACCAGCG
This sequence comes from Acidobacteriota bacterium, assembly GCA_016213725.1. Taxonomy (GTDB): domain Bacteria; phylum Acidobacteriota; class Terriglobia; order Bryobacterales; family Bryobacteraceae; genus Paludibaculum. The sequence continues at coordinate 21,303 of JACQZS010000103.1, forward strand.
TCACGTCGAACTTGTCCCACTCGCCCGGCTTGGACTCCACCTTCGCCGCCGGCGCAATCCGCCCGTAGATCGAACCCATGAACTGGCTCGGCAGCGCGGTCGGGCTCTCGCCCCGCTCCAACTGAATCTCGTACCGCCCGCGCAGATAGAAGCCGCTGTTGGCGTGCTCCGGGCAGTTCACTTCAAAGTGCAGCTTGAAGTCGTTGAACTTCTGCGTGCTCTTCAGATTCGCCCCGTTCTCCTTGTTCAGCAGCGAGCCCTCTTCCACCGTCCAGTGGCTCTTGGCCGGATCGCCGATCGGCTCCCAACCCGTCAGATCCTTGCCATTGAAGATCGGCTCCGGCTTGCCCCACTTCTTCGGCATCGGCCGGTTCATCGCCGGCGCCGGCAGCCCCGTCACTTCCATCGCCGGCTGGTTGCCCACCTTGTACGTCCCCACCAGCTTGCCGCTCTTGGCCTCCAGCTCAATCACCGTCCGCTGGTTCGGCTGCACCGTCAGCTTTGCGCCGTCGGCCTTGAAGTTCTTCACCGGCGCCACGTTGCCGCCCGTCGGCTGGAAGCGCACTTCCAGCACTCCATCCTACTCCGCGATCCCCAGCCACATCGCCCGCGGGCCGCCCGGCGTCGTCATCGAGAAATTCCATTTGCCCACCAGCGGGCTCGCCGCCTGCATCATCGCCGGAGCCAGCAGCATCGCCGCCATCATGAAGTGCTTTGAAAAGGCCATGGCCAAAGTGTACCCCACGCCCCCCGCCTACTGCGGCGGCGGCGTGGACTTCCCCGCCCCCTTCAATTCATCCAGGTCTCTCTGTGCCTTGATGAGAGCCTTCTCCGCGTTGATCCGCGCCGCCTCCCGGTTCATCGCCGCCGTCTGATCCCCCGCCGCCTTGTTCGCCTCCAGCGCCTTCTCCGCCGCCGATTGAACCGCCCCCAGCGAACTCTTGTCCAGTAGCGCCGTCGAGTTCACCTGGAAGTTCTTCAGTGCGCCGCCCGGCGTGAAATCCGCCGTATAAGACGTCTTCCTCCCTCCCGTCGAATTCGGCATCGACACTACCGTGCCCAACTGCGCAATCTCCAGCAGGCCCGTACCGAACTGCGACGCCTTCCACCCCACCGTCACCTGCACCTGCTCCGGAACCCGGTAGTACAGCCCCCGCTGCCCGCGCTCCTCCGCGTTCTTCAACACCTTCGCCATCGAACTCGCGGGCACCGCATAGCGCAACTCCAGCCACGGGGCCGCCTCCGCCGCACCGCTCTCTCCGGTCGCTTTCAGGCACTGCTGCACCGCTTCCGCCGTCTTCAGGCAGGCGCACGGTTCCAACTGGCCCTTCGGCGCTGGCGCCCGCGCCGCAGGCGGAAACGGCGATCCCTGCAGCAACCCGGATGCCTCGCAGACGCCGGCCGTCTTTGTAAACCGCAACAGCTCCGCCTTCGCCTCGCCCGCCGGCAGGTGCATGAAGCGGCGGACGAAGGTCGTCTTCCGCTCCCTGCCCACAAAGTAGAAATCCCGCAGGTCGGCGATGGCGCGGTCGTACTCGGCCAGCACCCGGTTCAAACCTTCAATCGTCACCCCGCCAAGCGACCCCTCCAGCACCTGCGCCCGCTTCTTCAACAGTTGGTTGTACTCCTCGCACGGCGCCGGCTTCTTCGCCCCTTCCGCCATTGGCGCCCGGTCGAACGCCCCGAATACGCCGGCCTTGCCCGCCAGCGCCGCCGCCGAGTTCAGCGCGTCCAGCGCCACCGCCAATGATTGATCGTTGGACTCCGCCGTCAATGCGCTCAACGTCCCGGTCCCGCTGAATGCCGCCTTGATCACCTTGTCTTCGAAATAGCGCCCGCGAATGTCCATCACGAACACCTGCCCCGGGTCCGGCTCATTCCACGCCGTCACCATCGCCGGCAGCACCGCGTACGTTACCGACGGCTTCGTCTCCACATCGCCCGGATCCAGACCCAGGCATGCCGCCGCCTCATCGGCGTGGATGCCCGGAATGAAGGACGTCCGCTCCACCGCTATGTCGGCCATCACCCTGGTCCGCGGCAGCGCGTAATAGACGCCCCCTTGCGCCATCGCCTCCTTGGCCTGCGGCGTCAATGCGAACCCGCCGCCTTGCTCGGCCGGCGACGTCACGCGCGTCACGTTCACCCGGCTCACGCAACCCGCCAAACCCAGCGCCACCACCACTACGGCACCCTTCATGCAACTCATTCAGCCGCTCCTCCCTCACTCCTTCTCCTCGATCCGTCCCAATGCGAACGCGCAGTTCACCAGATCCGAATCCAGCACTTCATAGGGCAGCCACCAACGCCCCTCATCGCCCCAATTCGCGCCCCGCGAGTCCTTCGCCAGGAACGCCCCGCGCTGGTCGTCGTATCCGATCACCGCCACGCAGTGGCCCGCTTCCGACCCCTCTTCCGGCACCGGCCCGTGCACCGGACTCTCCGGCGTGATCGCCTCATACGCGCTCGTCACGAAAAAGCCCATCACCACCGGCATCGCCTGCCGCAGCGCCTGCTTCCACTGCGTCACGGTCTTCACCTTGAAATACGCCGGCAGCTTCTTCACCGGGTCGAAATCCACCAGCCTGCGCTGCCTCGCGCTGCCGTCGGCCTCTTCCGATGGTTCCGTCAGCGCCCCCTCCCGGTCGAAAGCCACATCGTGCAGCCCCCGCTCCGCCACCCCGTGCTTCACCGCCGCGTTGAAACCATCCCGCAGCGTCAACTCCGTCAGAACGTCTTCTTTCTGCAGCGCCGCGCGGGCCTTCCAGTAGAGGTACAACGGCGACAACTCGCGCGCCGGCGGCGTCAATTGATCCAGGCACTCCATCGCCACCGAAATCGCGCACGGCACACAGCACGGCACCTTCTGCTGATCCCGCGCCGCGAACCGGTGCTCCAGAATGAACTGCTCTTCCACCTCGCCCGCCGCCACCGCCATGCTCGCCCGGCCCAAGGAAAAGTCCCGTCCGTCAAATCCGCCCGGCTTGAATCCCAGTCTCGCCATATTGCATTCGAGTCAGTCTACGCTAATCCCGTACAATTTAGAACAGTTTTCTTCTCCGCCCCCGGCTGCACCGCCAATCCATTACCATGTGACGAAGCGCTCAGGCGCAAGAACCACTATGCCCTTGATCGTTTCCGGCGGCGACGGCACCCTCTTCCTGCACCTGCAGCAGTTGCGCCCGCCCTATCCGGAAGTGGTGATCGTCCCCAAAGGCCGCGGCAACGCCCTGGCCCGCGATCTCGCCCGTGAGCCCGCCCCCGTCGCCATCGACCTGCTCGAAGCCCGCGTCCAGCCTGCCTCCGGCGCAATCTACACCCGCCTCTGCGCATCCTCCATCTCTTTCGGCTATCCCACCACCGTCACCCGCCGGGCGCTCTGGTTCCGCCGCCTCCGCCGCCTGAGCTATGCCGCCGCCTCCCTGTTCACTCTGCCCGCGGGCCTCGACATCTCCATCGCTTTCGATGACGCGCCCGCCGCCACGCGCCGTCTCACCGGGGTGCTGGTCAACAACACACGCCACGTGGGCGGCTTCGTCGCCCTGCCCCGCGCCTCCTGCAGCGACGGCCTGGCCGACTGCATGGAACTCTCCGCCGGCTTCGTCCCCCAACTCGCCCATCACCTCTCCGCCATGTCCGGCCTCCACATCTATTGCCCCACGCGCATCACCCAATTCCGCCACGCCGTCCTTTCTCCGTCCGTACCCCAGCCGCTGATGCTCGACGGCGAACTGCTTCCGCCCGCCGCCCGCGTAGAAATCCGCGTCCTGCCCGCCGCCCTCCGCTGCTCCGTGGCGCGTTAACGATTCAGCCTGCCGGAGAGTACAATACTTGAGTTATGCCTGTGCGGCTGAAAGATATCGCTCGCGACCTTGGCGTGAGCGTCGTCACCGTCTCCAAGGTCCTGCGAAATCATACCGATATCAGCGAGGAGACCCGCGCCCGCGTGCTGAAGCGCATGCAGGAGCTCAACTACCGCCCCAACCTCGCCGCCCGCGCCCTTGTCACCGGGCGCTCCTGCACCATGGGCCTCATCGTGCCCGACCTTGTCCACCCCTTCTTCGCCGAGGTCGCCAAAGGTCTCTCTTCCGTTCTGCGCAAGAAAGGCTACAGCCTCTTCATCGCCTCCTCGGAAGAAGACCACGAACTCGAACAGCAGGAGATCGACCAGATGCTGGCCCGCCGCGTCGACGCCCTCGTCATCGCCTCCACCCAGTGGACCGTCGAGAGCTTCCGCCGCATCGAGGAGCAGCAGATCCCCTACGTCCTCATCGATCGCCAGTTTCCCGGCCTCGCCGCCAACTTCATCGGCGTGGACGACATCGCCGTGGGCCGCATGGCCACCGAGCACCTGCTCGACCAGGGCTGCGCCCACATCGCCCACATCCGCGGCCCTGAAGTCTCCACCGCCCTCGGCCGCCTGGAAGGCTATCGCGGCGCACTCGCCCGCCGCGGACTCTCTCCGGCCCCCGGACACATCGTCATGGGCCGCACCGGCGACGACTCCGGCGACGTCTCCGGCCGCGAAGCGATGCAGAAGCTCCTCGCTCTCAAACACCGCCCCGACGGCGTCTTCTGTTACAACGACCCCGTCGCCCTCGGCGCCATGAAGGCCATCTTCGACGCCGGCCTCCGTGTCCCTGAAGACATCGCCGTCATCGGCTGCGGCAACCTCAATTACGACGAACTGCTCCGCGTGCCCCTCTCCTCCATCGACCAGCAGAGCCACGCCATCGGCGAGAAGACCGCCACGCTCGCCCTCGCCCTCGTCGAGAGCAAAGCCCCTCAGCGGCCCCGCTCGCTCATGGTCGAACCGAGCATCGTCGTCCGCGGCTCCACCCAGCGCCGGGCGTGAAAGGCATCCTGATCCGATAACAGCGCGATCTCCTCCGCGCTCCGTCTCTCCGCCGCCAGGTAGGCCCGCTTCTGCCCGCCGCCGGCGCGCTCCACGTCGAACATCCACAAATACTTCGCGTGCTCCGGCCGCGCTTCCACCGGAAACACCCGCGCATTCCACAGGCTGCGCTCCCCTGCCCCGCTCCAGAAATCCTCCGCCGAACCGCCCACCGCCGCAATCCACTCCAGCATCGGCCGCCCGCAGAACCGCCCGCCCTTCGCGGCCGGCTTTTTGAAGTCATCGTCCACTCCATAGCAGCGGATGAACCAGCCGCCCTCGCCGCTTAACACATCCACGCACGCCCCGGCTGGCATCTCTAGCGGTTCATTCACTTCCACACCCACCAGAACGTTGCGCCCGCCCAGTTTCACCGGCGCGCCGATCCGGCAGCCTTCCACCCACGACTCCTCGCCGGCGATCTCCGCCGACACCGCGCTGTTCATCACCATCAGGCTCCGCCCGCTCAAGGCTCTGCCGCTTTCGATCAGCTGCCGCGTCGAGCCGAAGTGCAGAAACTCGCAACGCGGCGACACCTGGATCCAGAAAGGAATCCCCGACAGCGCCGGAAACAGCTCTCGCAATTCGCCTTCCGTCCACGCCGATCCGCTGCCCTGCGCGCTCTTCACAAAATGCTCCGCCGTCGCGTCGGAGCCCAGCGCGCAACAGACTTCGCGATAGATATCCACGCCCTTTTCAAGCATCGTCTGCGTACCCGGAAACGCCCGCACCAGCGCCGCCGCCGCCGCGCCGTCGAAACTCAACACGCCCGCATCGAGAATCGTCTTCCCCGCCCGCACCGCCCCGGCGGCCTGCTGCTCTTCCACGCCCGGCTTCTGCAGGTAGAGCCGCACCGCATTCGGCTCGCCTTCCACGAACACCCCGTGCCGCGCCGCATCCGCCGGCTCCTCCCAACTGCCCACGCCGGTGATGCCCGGCCGGTCGAATCGCACCGCGCTCATGTCGAGCTTCAATAGCGCATCGCCCGCCGTCACCACCACCTGCCCGCCCGCGCCCGCCGGCAGTTCCAGAAACTCCGGCACCAGCAGATCGAATAGCGTCTGCCCTTCGCCCGCCGGCACCGGCAGGAAGATCTTGCCGCAGGGCCCGTAGGCCGGCAGGCGCCGCGAGTCGCCTCCGGCATGAACGATCAGAATCCGCAGCCGGCCCAGTGTTGCTGCGGCGCTTTCGCCCGCGCGCTGCTCGGTGGCCAGCACTTCGCGCAAACACACCACAGTGCTGCCTCCACTGCCGATGCGTTTGCCTTCGAGGTCGGGCACAACCATCGTCCGGCGTACCCGGTCCAGCCGCCGCCGCGCCAGAAGCGAGGAGTACGCGCTGGCCTGGCGTTCGTTTGAGGCGGTAAGGATCAGATAATCCCAAACTGGCGATTCGATGCCCATTTCTGTAGCTTATCATGCAAAGTTAGCGATGAAGTTAACGTAGACTAAGATCGGTTTTACGCACTTTTGATATGGTGGGCAGTCGAGGACCACTGTGAGCATCATCGACATCGACCCGGCGGCTACGCCGCAGAACTCCGCCATCCTGCTTCACGCCGACGACACGGTCGTCATCGCCCGCGTCCCTCTGTCCGCGAACCAGACCCTCATCGTTCAAGGCGAGGAACTCCCGGTGATCAGCAACGTGCCCGCCGGACACAAGGTGGCGCGCCGCGCCATCGCCGCCGGCGAGAACGTGGTGCGCTACGGCCAGGTGATCGGCCGGGCCACGCGGGCCATCGCACGGGGCGAGCACATTCATACGCAAAACCTGGCGTTCGATGAAGGCAGCAGGGCTTACGAATTTCCGGAGCGGGAGCGCACGCTGCCCGCGCCGCCGGCGGAAATGCCAACGTTTCTGGGCTATCCGCGCGCCGACGGGCGGGTGGGCACGCGCAACTACATCGCGGTGGCGGCGGCCAGCAACTGCGCGGCGCACGTGGCGGAGCTGGTAGTGGAGCACTTCCGCGGGCGCGAGTTTCCGGAAGGCGTCGATGGCGTGGTGGGCTTCCCGCACGGCGACGGCTGCGGCCACTCGATCGGGCCCGATACGCGGCAACTGGAGCGGGTGATCCGCGGCGTGATCTATCATCCGAACGTCGCGGGGGCAGTGATTGTGGGCTTAGGTTGCGAGATCAATCTCGTCGATCATTACTTGAAAGACGCCGCGCCGGAGCGGTTGACGGGGATGACGCTGCAGCAGGTGGGCGGGACGCCGGCGACGGTGGAGGCGGGGATCAGGGCGGTGGAGGCGCACATCGAGCGGGCGGCGGCGATGAGACGCGTGGAAACACCGGCGTCGAAGATTGTTTTGGGGCTGAACTGCGGCGGATCGGATTCCTTCAGCGGCATCACGGCCAACCCGGCGCTGGGCGCGTGTTCGGACATGCTGGCGCGGATCGGCGCGACCGCCACGCTGGCCGAGACGCCGGAGATTTTCGGCGCGGAGCATTTGTTGGTCAAGCGCGCACGCAACCGCGCGGTGGCGGAGAAGCTGCTGGGCGTGGTGGCGAGCTACAAGGCGTACCTGGCGCCGTTCGGCGGCAGCTTCGACGACAATCCTTCGCCCGGCAACAAAGAGGGCGGGCTGTCGAACATCCTCGAAAAATCGCTGGGCGCGGTGGCCAAGGGCGGCACGCTGCCATTGATGGACGTGGTGGAGTACGGCGAACGGATCGACGCGCCGGGCCTGGTGTTTATGAACACGCCGGGCTACGACCCGCCATCGCTGGCGGGGCTGGCCGCGGGCGGGGTGAACCTGATCGCCTTCACGACGGGGCGCGGGTCGGCCATCGGATTTCCTTCGATCCCGGTGGTGAAGATCGCGTCGAATTCGAACATCTACCGGCGCATGACGTCGAACATGGACATCAACGCCGGCCGCATCAGCGACGGCACGGCGACGGTGGAGCAGGTGGGCGCGGAGATCTTCCACTTCCTGCTGGAAGTGGCTTCGGGGCGCAGAACGTGCGCGGAGAAGTGGGGCCACAGGGAGTTTGTGCCGTGGCGGATCGGACCTGTGTTGTAAGGAGCGGCTGGATGACAGTCCTGGATCTGTTCCGGTTGGACGGCAAGACGGCGCTGGTGACGGGCGCCAGCCGCGGCATCGGCAAGGCGATGGCGGTGGGGCTGGCCGAGGCGGGCGCGGATGTGATCGGGGTGAGCAAGACGCTAGGGGCGCCGGGCTCCGACGTGGAGAGAGAAGTAACGGCGCTGGGGCGGAAATTCCGGGGCTATTCTTGCGACTTCGGCGACCGGGCGTCGATTGGGGCGTTTCTCGAGAAGCTGAATGCGGAAGCGCCGCCGGTGGACATCCTGGTGAACAACGCCGGGACAATTCTGCGCAAGCCGGCCGCCGAGCATCCGGATGAGTACTGGGACGAGGTGATCCAGACAAACCTGACGGCGCAGTGGACGCTGAGCCGGGAGATCGGGCGGAAGATGGTGGAGCGCGGGAGCGGCAAGATCATCTTCACGGCGTCGCTGCTGACGTTCCAGGGCGGCATCACGGTGCCGGGCTACGCGGCGAGCAAGGGTGCGGTGGGGCAGTTGACCAAGGCGCTGGCGAACGAGTGGGCGTCGAAGGGCGTGCAGGTGAACGCGATCGCGCCGGGCTACATCGAGACGGACAACACGGCGGCGCTGCGGGCAGATCCGGTGCGCAACCCGGCGATTCTGGCGCGGATTCCGGCCGGGCGGTGGGGCAAGCCGGAGGATTTCAAGGGCGCCGTGGTATTTCTGGCGTCGAAGGCGTCGGCGTACGTAAACGGCGAAATCCTGGTGGTGGACGGCGGCTGGATGGGGCGCTAGGCGCGCCGGCGAATGCGGTTTCGCGGCCGATTTCCTTTCAGAACAAAAGGTCTGATAGTCTGTTCGCTTCGGGTTTGAAAGATTCATGAAGCGAAACGGGACGAACGGATTTCATCCGGCCAGCACTCCGGATTACCTGCCGGCGGAGCAGTTGCGGGCGCTGCAACTGGACAGGCTGAGGAAGATCGTGAAGCGCGCCTTCGACAATGTTATGCTGTTCCGGCAGCGGATGGAAGAGCGCGGGCTGACGCCGGAGGATCTGCGGTCTCTGGAAGATCTGGCGGCGCTTCCCTTCACGACGAAGGGCGATCTGCGCGACACCTATCCTTTCGGGCTGTTTGCCAGCCCGCTGGAGGAGGTGGTCCGGCTGCACGCCTCTTCGGGCACGACGGGCAAGCCGATCGTGGTGGCGTATACGAAGGAAGACGTGGCGGTGTGGACGTCGGTGATGGTGCGTTCGTTCGCAGCCTGCGGGCTGCACGCGGGCGATATCATTCAAAACGCCTACGGGTACGGGCTGTTTACGGGCGGACTGGGGGCGCACTACGGGGCGGAGGGCCTGGGCGCGACGGTGATTCCGATTTCGGGCGGGAACACGGACCGGCAGATTCAGGTGATGAAGGACTTCGGGGTGACGGCGATCTGCTGCACGCCGTCGTATTTCGTGCATTTGGTGGAAAGGGCCGGGGAGCTGGGCGTGGACTTGAAGTCTCTGCCGCTGCGGGCGGGGATCTTCGGCGCGGAGCCTTGGACGGACGGGATGCGGAAGCACGCCGAGACGGCGGCGGGGATTCGCGCGTTCGACATCTATGGCCTGAGCGAGATCATCGGGCCGGGCGTGGCGATCGAGTGCCCGTGCCAGGAGGGGCTGCATCTGTTTGAAGACCACTTCTATCCGGAGATCATCGACCCGGACACGGGGCACACGCTCGAGCCTGGGGCCGAGGGCGAGCTGGTGCTGACGAC
>JACQZS010000102.1 GCA_016213725.1 Acidobacteriota bacterium
AGGAGGGCCTCACGGCCAGGAAGTGACCGTCCAAGGATTCCGGGGACGGGGCAACGCGCCCGCACACATCAGCAGGGGCCGAGTCAAGCCGTTTTGAACGGAGTTTTGCAAGTGGGTGCCGACTACGCCTACCTGCGCGCCGACTGGATTGGAAGACTCACGGCGGACCCCGGCGCGCTGCACTGCACGGGCTACGAAGCGGCCCAGATGACGGCGCCGTTCGAATGGAAGCGCGTGCGGCCGGCCGCCAACGCTCCCTGGCCGCCGAAGGGCGCCGGCGTGGTCTTCCACTACGGCAAGCCGGGGGGGCTTCAAGTGGACATCCACTACGAGATGTACGAAGGCATTCCGGCGCTGGCGAAATGGTTCGTTGTGCGCAATGGCGGCGCGCGAACGGTCAGGTTGAACAAGTTCGCCTCGGAAATCCTGGCCATCGTGGAGCAGGACTCGGCCGTGGACGCGGCCACTCCGCCGCCCTCGCAGCTGCATGTGGAAAGCGACTATTCCTTTCGCGGTATGGATGCCCAAACAGGCAACCGAACCACCGTCTTTCTGCCGGACCCGCAGTATGAAACCCAGGTGAACTACCAGCGGAATTCGCCGCTTCTGATCGAATCCCGCCCGCCGATCGGCCCCAACGTGCAGATAGCGCCGGGCGGAAAGCTGGAGTCGTTCCGAACCTACGAACTGGCATTTGACAGCACGGACCGCGAGCGGCGCGGCCTGGCGCTGCGGCGGCTGTATCGAACGATTTCGCCCTGGGCGACTGAGAACCCGATTCTGATGCACGTGAGGCAGTCTGACCCGGCCACGGTGCGGAGCGCCATCGACCAGTGCGCGGAGACGGGCTTCGAGATGGTGATTCTGAGCTTCGGCAGCCGTTTCGACGCCGAGAACGAAGATCCGGGGTACCGGGCGGGGCTTCGAGAGCTGGTGGAATACGGCAAGGCGAAGGGCGTGGAGCTGGGCGGCTATTCGCTGCTGGCGAGCCGCAAGATCAGCCTCGAGGACGACGTGATCAATCCGGAAACGGGCAAGACGGGCGGGGCCATCTTCGGCAACTCGCCGTGCCTGATGAGCAAGTGGGCGGACGGCTACTTCCGCAAGATTTACTCGCTCTTCGAGTCGACCGGCCTCAGTGTGCTGGAGCACGATGGATCCTACCCGGGCGACGTGTGCGCCTCGCAGAGCCATCCGGGGCACGAGGGGCTGGAAGACTCGCAGTGGCGGCAATGGGAGCGCATCCGGGACCTCTACCGGTGGTGCCGGGCCCGCGGCATCTACCTGAACGTGCCGGACTGGTATTTCCTCAACGGGTCAACCAAGGTGGCGATGGGGTACCGGGAAACGAACTGGAGCCTGCCGCGGGAGCGCCAGTTCATCCTGGGCCGGCAGAACATCTACGACGGCACCTGGTACAAGACGCCTTCCATGGGCTGGATGTTCGTGCCGCTCACGCAGTACCATGGCGGCGGCGCAGAGGCCACGCTGGAGCCGCTAAAGGACCACCTGGACGCCTACGAGCAGCACCTGGTGCAGAACTTCAGCTCCGGCGTGCAGGCCTGCTACCGGGGTCCGCGGCTGTTCGATTCTCCTGAAACGAAGGCAGTGGTCAAGCGCTGGGTGGATTTCTACAAGGCCCACCGGACGATTCTGGACTCAGACGTGATCCACCTGCGGCGGCCCGACGGGCGCGACTGGGACGGCCTCCTGCACGTCAATCCGGAGAGCAGCGAGCGGGCACTGGCCTTCCTGTTCAACCCGCTGCCTGAGGCGATTCGCCGGACAATCCGCCTGCCGCTTTACTATACCGGCCTGACGGCGACGGCGAAGTTGAGCGTGAATGGCGCCGCGGCCCGCCCAGTGAAGCTGGGACGGGATTACTCAATCGAGGTGACCGTCCAGATACCCGCGAAGGGGTGGACCTGGCTGCTGGTGGAATAGGCCCGGAGCGAATCAACTGCGGGCGAAGTAGAGGTAGACGGCGCGCTCCAGGTCGGGCTTGGTGATTTGAATGGGGCGGTTCTCGTACTGGCTGATAGAGGCGATGATGTCGAGGATGTCCTGCGGGTAGCAGGCGCGGAGCTGGGTGCGGCCGTTGGAGAGGCAGAGCTTGCGGAGGTACTCGGCGCTGTCGTAATCGACGGGGACATTACGGGTGGTGACGACGCGCTGGAAGATCATGTCGAAGACCTGGGCCTGGACGGGCTCGACCTCGATTTTGTTTTGAATACGGCGGAGGAAGGCTTCGTCGGCGAGGTCAGAGGGATCGAGGTTGGTGGAGAAGACGACCATGAGCTCGAAGGGGATCTGGAACTTCACGCCGTAGCGGAGGGTGAGGTAGTCGACGTGGCGGTCGAGGGGGACGATCCAGCGGTTGAGGAGGTCGCGGGGGCTCATGAGCTGGCGGCCGAAGTCGTCGATGATGAAGATGCCGTTATTGGCCTTCATCTGGAGGGGCGCGGCGTAGATACCGGACGACTCGTCGAGGCGGAGTTCGAGCATGGAGGGGATGAGTTCGCCGCCGACGACGATGCAGGGGCGTTTGCAAAAGACCCAGCGGGGATCGACATCGGGGTCTTCGATCTCGATGCGATGGTGAACGACGGGGTCGTAGAGGGAGATGATCTGGTTGTCGACTTCGACGGCGTAGGGGATGAGGATGCCGTCCTGGTAGACGCGGAGCATGCGTTCGGCGATGGAGGTTTTGCCGTTGCCGGAGGGGCCGTACAGGAAGATGGAGTTCTGGGAGATGAGGGCGGGGCCGAGTTGATCGAGCAGGCGATCCGGGACGACGAGGTCAGAGAAGGCGGCGCGGAGGGCGCGGCGGTCGATGTTGACGCGGGCGGCCTGGCGTTTGATGGCGGCGTGGTATTCCTTGAGGGCGACGGGGCAGGCGCCGGCGTACTGGGAGATCTGGAAGCGGTCTGAGGCGAGCTGCTTGCCGGCCTGGGTGAGCACGAACTGGTAGTCGTTGCCGAGCATGCCCTTGACCTCGATGACCTGCTGCTGGCGCAGGATGCGGAAGGCCTGGTCAATGATGGGCAGGGAGAGGCGGAGGGAGCGGCAGAGGCTTTCGAGCGAACTGAAGCCTTCGAGCAGTGTGCGGCGGACGACGAGGTCGATGACGAGCGACTGCGAGATGTTCAGGTCCGCCAGGGTTTGGGGCACCGGGGGAGAAAAGCTGGAGCGCAAGCCTGCAGGTGAGGTCATGACGAGTATCTATCGGCCCGACCCAGGGGGGAAGTTTAGGGACGCCCTGCACGATCTGGCGCCGGGCATCGTCCAAGCTGGTAAGGCGTAATGTCACTGCGGACCATCCTGTTTCTGCTGGCGGCCTCCGTCGCGTGGGCGGCGGAGGGCGAGACGGCGGGGAAGCTGTACAAGGATGCCCGGAAGGCGCTGGAAAAGGGTGATTACACACAGGCGTATCTCCTTTCAGCGCAAGCGGTTGCGCTGGATCCAAAGACGCCGGAGTACTGGCAGTTTTCGCAGGCCGTGCGGACGCGGGGCCTGGCGGGAGTGAAGGTGGAAACGGCCGTCGTGGAGGCGGAGAGCGGCGGGAGCGGGGCGCCAGGGATTTCGAAAGAGGATTTGGAAGAGGCGCGTAGGACGATGCCGCCTCCGATGTTGCACGGGGGCGGGGGTCGGAAAAGCTTTCATTTCCGGGGGGACGCGAAGAAGCTATTCGAAGAAGTGGCGAAGGCGTATGGGTTGGACGTGGTCTTCGATGCGGACTACCAGGCTGGGCAGCCATTGACCTTCAACCTGGAGAATGCGGATTGGCAGGAGGCGGTGCGGGCGGCGGAGAGCGTTACGAGTTCATTTCTGGTGGCGTTGAGCGACCGGGTGGCGCTGGTGGCCAAGGACACGGCGCAGAAGCGGACGGAGCTGGAGCGGGTGATGACGGTGCTGGTGCCGTTTGCCGAGCCGCTGTCGCCGCAGGAGATGCAGGAGGCGGCGAGGGCGGTGCAGTCGTCGTTCGATATGACGAAGATGGGCATCGACAATGCGCGGAAGGTGGTGCTGTTCCGGGACCGGGTGTCGAGATTGAAGCCGGCGCTGGACCTGTTCCAGCAGCTGATGGTGCACCGGGCGCAGGTGATGACGGAGGTGGAGTTGCTGGTGGTGAACCGGGATTCGACGCTGAGTTATGGGGCGAGATTCCAATCGACGTTCCCGTTTTACTGGGTGGGCGGGCCGGTGGTGAATCCATTGAACATCGTGTCGCCGCTGCCCTCGCTGCCGCTGGCGGTATTTGGCGGAGGGAGTTCGGCTTTCGGGGTCGTGCTGACGGGCAATTCCTTCTTTGCCAGCCTGACTCAGGGGCAGGTGCAAAGTGCGGTGAAGAGCCAGATTCTGGGGGTGGACGGGCAGGCGGCCCAGTTGCACCTGGGGGACAAGTATCCGGTGATGACGGCGGGCTATTACGGGCGCGGCGGGCAGTCCACCGGGACGGGGAAGGCGTATGTCGGGGCGCCGACGGTGAATTTCGAGGACTTGGGGATTGTGCTGAAGGTGACGCCGCGGGTGCACAACATGAGCGAGCTTTCGATGGAGGTGGAGGCGGAGTTCAAGACGCTGACCGGGCAGGCGACGAACGGGATTCCGGTGATCGCCAACCGGAAGTTCTCGACGCGGGTGCGGACGAGCTTTGAGCAGACGACGATCATTGCGGGGTTGGTACAGGACACGATCAGCCAGAGTTGGAGTTCGCTGCCGGGGTTGCAGAACATCCCGTGGCTGCGGGCGAACAGCAAGTCGGGCGAACATTCGGAGCTGCTGCTGACGCTGAAGCCGAGGCTGGTGAGCCTGCCGCCGAGCGAGATTCCGACCGTGGCGGTGCGGACGGGCAGCGAGACCCGGCCCTTGACTCCCCTGAACTAACTTAGGCCAAATCCTTGCTTTAGACAGAGTATTGGATTGACAGAAGGCCGGTGGATGCTGTGGGATGGAGGATGGCTGGCTCAGAACAGGAGGCTGGCCGGGGAGAGAATTCAATGAGCGAAGAGACGAATAAGTCGGCACAGGATCTAGCCGCCGAGCTGGAGAAGCTGAAGGCGGAGAACGCATCGTTGAAGCGTGCCCGGAACGCGGGCATCACGTTCAAGGTGAGCGAGAAGGGCGCGGTTTCCGTTTACGGGCTGGGGCGCTTTCCGGTGACCTTGTACAAGGAACAGTGGGAGCGGCTGATGGCCGCATCGGACCAACTGAAGGGTTTCATAGCGGACAACGCGGAAAAGCTAAAGGTCCGGGAGTAGGCGAACAAAGCATGTCGAAGATGTTAGAGGAGATCCGCGAGCAGCCTGCGGCTCTGGAGCGGACCCTGAAGGCCGAGTTGCGCGGAGTTGAGCGCCTGCGGGCGAAGTTTGAGAAAGAGAAGCCCCGGCTAGTGGTCCTGGCGGCGCGCGGAACTTCGGACAACGCGGCGCAATTCGGCCGGTACCTGATTGAAATAACAACGGGGATTCCGGTGTCGCTGGCGGCGCCGTCGGTGTCGACGCTGTACCATTCGAAGCTGCGGATGGACGGAGCGCTGCTGGCGGCGGTGTCGCAATCGGGCGAATCCACGGATACGAACGTGGTGCTGGAAGAGGCGAAGGCGCAGGGCGCCTTCACGCTGGGCATCACGAACGAGGCCTCGAGCACGCTGGCCAAGATCGCGGACCACGCGATTCTGGTGCGGGCCGGGCGGGAGAAGAGCGTAGCGGCGACGAAGACCTATACAGGCCAGCTGCTGAGCTTCTACCTGCTGGCGTGGGCACTGGGGGCGGATCTGGAGATCGAGGATCTGCGGAGACTGCCCGAGCTGGCGGCGGCGGCGCTGAAGTTGGAAGGCGAGATTGGGGCACGGGCCGAGCGCTACCGGTTTATGAACCACGCGGTGGTCGTGGGGCGTGGGCTGAACTATTCGAATGCGTTCGAATGGGCATTGAAGATGATGGAGACGTGCTACATCGTGGCGGAGCGGTTTTCGCAGGCCGACATCCTGCACGGGCCGATCGCTATGGTGGACCAGGCGTTCCCGGCGTTCCTATTGGCGCCCGCCGGCGCGACGTGGCCGGTGATGAACGAGTTGATCACGAAGCTGCAGGGGCTGAAGGCGGAGACGATGGTGTTGACCGACCGTTCGAACCCGGAGGCGCCGAAGTCTGCGGTGCGCGTGCCTGCGGCCCTGGCGTTCCGGCCGAAGAAAGGGAAGGCGGCGATGCCGGCCGACCTGTACACGCCGGTTCCGTACATCATTCCGGCGCAACTGTTCGCCGCCAAGCTGGCGGAGGTGAAGGGTCTGAATCCGGATCAACCGCGCGGGCTGTCGAAGGTGACGCTGACGCTGTAGACGGCGCGCCGGCGAGAATCGAGTTGAGGATATTGCGTATGAAGAAGCTGATTGTGTGCATGATGGCCGTGGCGTGCGGCGGGGCGATGCGGGCTGAAGACAAGGTTGTGGGCGGGCCGTATGTGGTGACGCAGTCGGCGAGGACGGCGACCATCGGTTGGATTTTGCAGACGGGTGAAGTGAAGGTGGGGACGACGCGTTCGATTCCGGTGCTCCGGGCGGAGAAGGTGTCGATGACGGGATTGAAGAGCGGCGAGGTGGTGGAGTACACGACGCCGAACGGACTGAAAGGCTCGTTCAAAGTGGCGCCGGCCGCGCCTGAGGCTTTCAATGCGGTGGTGTTTGGCGACACGCGCTCGCGGCACGATTTGCACCGGAAGATCATGGAGGCGATAGGGAAGCTGAACCCGGATTTCCTGGTGCACACGGGGGACCTGGTGACGGACGGGAAGGACGTAGAGCAGTGGCCGCGGTTTTTCGACATCGAGGGTGAAGTGCTGAGGAAGACGGTGTTCTTTCCGGCATTGGGCAACCACGAGCGGAACTGCCGGTACTTCTACGATTTCTTCGACGTCGAGACGCCGTACTATTCGTTTGACTGGGGTGGGGCGCACTTCACGGTGCTGAACACGGATCTGGGGAATGTGGCTTTGAGCGCGAAGGCGCGGGAGGAGTTCTGGGCGGAGCAGGACCGCTGGATGGAAGACGACCTGGCGAAGGCGCAGAAGGCGGAGTTCCGGTTCCTGATCACGCACCATCCTCCGTTCACGGCGGTGAAGC
Organism: Acidobacteriota bacterium; assembly: GCA_016213725.1. Taxonomy (GTDB): domain Bacteria; phylum Acidobacteriota; class Terriglobia; order Bryobacterales; family Bryobacteraceae; genus Paludibaculum. The sequence continues at coordinate 7,121 of JACQZS010000102.1, forward strand.
GGCGGCAGAACGACAATCCCCGGGTGACGGCGATGACGCCGGTGCTGGAGAAATACAAGGTGACGGCGGTATTCAGCGGTCACGACCACAATTACCAGCACCATGTGAAGAACGGCATCCACTACATAGTGACTGGCGGGGGCGGGGCGCCGCTGTATCCGGTGGACGGGCCGATCGAGGGATTGACGGTGAAAGTGGAGTCGACCGAGCATTACGTGCGGATGATCGGCGAACCGGGGAAGATCAAAATGGAAGCGGTGGCGCTGGATGGGCGAGTGCTGGATACGTTTGAAGTGGTGAAGAAGTAGAGCCTCGCTCGCCCAGAGGTGCCGCTGCAGCGGCAGATGTGCGAGAATGAAGGAGTTCGCAATTGGTATCGGGCCGTGGCGCAGCCTGGCTAGCGCGCTTGCTTGGGGTGCAAGAGGTCCCGGGTTCAAATCCCGGCGGCCCGACCAAACTTCTCAAAGACTTACAGACCTTCCCTCCTCCCCAAACCCTCTCTGGAGTCCATGTGGAGTCCAATTGGCGTCCAAACTCGATTCGTTGCCCTTTGGGTAGCGTGCGATGATCCGTCCCAAAATGCCACCCACGGCTCGTGGTCTGTTCCCAACGGTTTGCGAGGAATGGGCACGATGGGCAGCGTTGCACTTTCCCCAAACCTGACAGATTTTTCCTCTCTTATACAGAGCGCCCACGCCGCCCATGGCGCCCGCGTTCGCGCCCGGGTCCGCCACGTCGCGCCCTCGGCTTTGGACTGGCAGTACGAGGCCACCCGAGTCGGGGCCACCACCAGGGCCGCCCGTGCGCGCTTCAATTGTCTGTTGACGACTGAATGTCGCGGATGATATTCAAGACTTGAACGCTCGCAAGGCGTTTCCCAGAGGCGCGCGGGGCCTCTCGCAAATCCCGCATCCCTCCCAACGAGCCTTCGGCTCTCTTGCGGGCATACCCGCAATCCCACCCGGGCAGACACCAGAACTATGCTCAAGAGCATCCGGATCGAGAATCCGGTTTCCGATTGCCGGTTCACCAACAAGAACCGGGCCAAACGCTTTGTCGCGCAGGGACGGGCTGTCTGGGTCGAGCTCGGCGTCTCCATCCGGTTTATCCAGTCAGACCACCGGCATCGCGCCGCGCAGGTGTCGGTGGATACCACGCGCTTTGGGTACGAGCGGGCCGCCCACGCCGGACTGGCACAACTCTCGGAACTGGCCAACCTCCCGATGGTCACGCCCGGCGTGCTCTTGGGCCTGGGCAAGAGGAAGGGCGCCAGCCGGCACACGTTCCTCGCAAACCGGGGGCTTTGAGAACTGATGCCGATCAAGCCGTCCACCAGCCACGGATTCCCGGCCAGGATTCGCATCCCGCGACAGCGGTCCGTGGTGCACGTCCTGGTGAAGGACGGCACTCCCTGCGATGAGTTGGTCGAGGTATACATTCCGGCGAAGACCATCGGCATGCGCGACGCGCGGCGGCGGCCGTCGTGCTGCGAGAACCCCGGCAGGATCGGTCGGTGATGAGAGCATGTGCCCCGAGTGTTTGAGTGACGATATCGAGGTCAGCGAGTTCGACTTCGGCATCTGCCCGCAGACCGGCTACCACGACGCCGGCGTGCGATTTCGATGCCGGGCTTGCAGTGCGACGGGCGATGCGGCCGATCTCATCCAGGATGCGATGCAATCCTGGGTCCTTCCTGGGCGGCTCGGCGGCGGGTGGAATGGTTGCACGATTTCGCCAGCGTCACGCGCGATGAAAGGTTGTCGGTAGTCGGTTGTCACTCCCTCCGTTGAGGCCTCCAGCAAACCATGGCTGATTCTCCTTCCCTCCAACCGCGCTCACTTGGAAAGACTGCGATCCCCACACCAGGATCACCCGTCCGGGTGACCTCCGACACCACGATCCGGGCCCACCAGATCCGGTTCGCCGTCGCCATCGGCGAGACGGGGCGGGTGTTCCTCGGCGTGGCGGGGATGAACAAGGCGAGCGGCGCCGGCGTGGTTAAGGAGTTCTGGCCGACCGGGGCCGGCGGCGGGGTGGCCGACGAGCTGGTGCTCGAATCGGCTGCCGGCGAGTTGCGGCCGTCGGACTACTACGTGGATGCCAACACCGCTGGCGAGGGGTTGATCATTGCCTACTGGGTCTGGATCCCGAGCTTCAATAGCTGAGCGCGTGACGCCGGCCATGGCGCAGCGCATCGAGCTCTGGCCCCTGGAGCGCCTGGTACCCTACGCGCGGAATGCAAGGACGCACTCGGCGGACCAGGTAGCGCAGATCGCGGCGTCCATCGCGGAGTTCGGTTTCGTGAATCCGATCCTCGTCGACTCCCGCGACGGCATCGTTGCCGGGCATGGGCGGCTGCTGGCGGCACGCAAGCTCAGCCTCGCCGAAGTGCCGGTGATCGTGCTCGACCATCTCAGCGAGACGCAACGGCGAGCTTACGTCCTGGCCGACAACCGACTGGCGCTGAACGCCGGATGGGATGACGAGATGCTGGCGGCAGAGCTCGCGGATCTCGATGGTGATGGCTTCGACCTGGGGCTGATCGGTTTCAACGAGCAGGAACTCGCGGCCCTGATGGCGGAGACGGACGAGGGCCCCGCGGAGCCCGGAGAAGAGGAAGTGCCTCTTCCGCCCGCCAAGGCGGTAACGCAGCCGGGGGATCTGTGGCTCATCGGGCCGCACCGGGTCCTGTGCGGAGATTGCCGCGACCAGGCGGCGGTGGCGAAGCTGTTTGGCGGCGGCCAGGCGAACGTAGTGGTGACGTCGCCGCCCTACGCGACACAGAGGGAGTACGATCCTTCGAGCGGCTTTCGCCCGGTGGCTCCCAACGACTACGTGGAGTGGTACCGGGACGTGGCGGTGTCGATCGCCTCCGTGCTCGCTGGCGACGGCTCCTACTTCCTGAACATCAAGGAGCACGCCGAGGACGGGCAGCGGCACCTGTACGTCAAGGATCTCTTCATCGCCCACGTGCGCCAGTGGGGCTGGCGCTTCGTGGATGAGTTCTGCTGGCGCAAGACGGACAACGGAGTGCCCGGAGGATGGAACAACCGCTTCAAGAACGCCTGGGAACCCATCGCCCATTTCAGCCGCGGCGAGACCATCAAGTTCCATCCGTTTGCAGTGGGCCACCGGTCAGAGGATTGCTTCGACTACTCACCCAACAACCCGAAGTCGACCTCGGGCAGCGGGCTTCTTGGCACGGGCGCACGCGGCGAGGCGGCGGGCAAGCCGGGCAGCCGGGATGAAGACGGGCGGTTCGACGGCATCGCCCGCCCCTCGAACGTGATCGAAGCAAAATCAGAATCCGGCCAAGGCGCGCACTCGGCTCCGTTCCCGCGCGCCCTTCCGGAGTTCTTCGTCAAGGCCTTCTCTGACAAAGGCGACATCATCGTCGATCCGTTTCTCGGCAGCGGCACAACCATCGCCGCCGCGCATGGACTCGACCGCGCCGGCTACGGCCTGGAAATCAGCCCGGCCTACTGCGACGTGATCCTGCGTCGCATCGGCGAACTCACGGGCGAGGCGCCCGTCCTCGCCGAGACCAAACAGCGGATCGCGGCCGTTGCCGCCGAGCGCGGTGTGCCGCAAGAGCAGGTCGACAATCCAAGGCTTCGCGATTCACGCCGGATTCAGCATCATGGTCCGGCGCCCTTTTACGGGAGCCGCAAGGCTTCCTGACCATCTGCAGTTCATTCCATTCGATCGAACAAGGAGAAAACCAGCATGCCCGAAGTAGCCACGCCCAACCAGGCCGAACGCGAGTTCGAGACCGGGACGGACGAAGCATTCAAGAACGCCAACGCGACCGGCAGCGCCACGCACAACGAGAATCAGCGCGTGACGTATGCCAACATCAAGCGCACCTACGACGTCTACCAGGACCTGGACATCCAGGCCGCGCGCCAGTCTCTGATTGAGCAGACGCGGCTGAACCAGATCGCCTCCCAGGCGCTGCAGAACGCCGTCGAGACCGCCAACATCGTCGGTAAGCGCAACCTCGAACTCAACAACCTGGCGCACGACTCCTTCTGGAACCCGGTCGCCAGCGGCGCCGGGATGAACCTCACTGCGGGCGCCGTTCCCGCCAACCGCGCCACGGACGTGAGCGCCGCCGGCGTGGGCGTCGATGCGCAGGCCGTGGCTGCCGCTGTCGCCAAGCAGGTGGACGCGACGGTGACGCCGGTGCTCGCCACTCTGCAGCAGATCGTCCAGGCGCTGACCACCGCGACCACGGCGATCGCCAACACGGTCAACCAGGCGCAGCCGAAATCGGCAGCGTAGTCCTTCCTCCGGCCGGGGCGGTCTTCGGGCCGCCCCTTTTTTCAGGAGATCAAACGATGAATACTCTGTTTGCCATTCTCAAGTTGCTACCTCTCGTGTTGACGGCGGTGAAAGCCGTAGAGGAGGCCATCCCGCTGCCTGGTCAGGGCAAAAAGAAGCTGGACTTGGTGCTCGACATTCTTCGGACTGCCTATGACGGCGGGCTGGACGTCGCGCGCGAGTTCAGCTGGGAGAAGCTGGTCACCATCGTGGTTCCGATGATCGCCCGCATCGTGGACCTGCACAACGACCTCGGGCTGTTCCAGAAGACGCAACCGAGCAAAGCATGACGGATCTGCAGGTGGTGCGCTGGCCGGTGGAGCGTTTGCTCCCCTACGCCCGGAATGCGCGCACGCATAGTGACGAACAAGTGGCCCAGATCGCGGCGTCGATCGCCGAGTTCGGCTGGACCAACCCAATCCTCGCCGGAGGAGACGGGGTCGTCATAGCCGGCCACGCCCGCCTGCTGGCAGCACGCAAGCTGGGGATCACCGAGGTCCCCGTCGTCATCCTTGACCACCTGAGCGAGTCGCAGCGCCGAGCCCTGGTGATCGCGGATAACCGCCTGGCTTTGAACGCGGGCTGGGATGAAGAGATGCTGCGGGTTGAACTCGATGCGCTGCGCGAGGATGACTTCAACCTCGACCTGCTGGGCTTCGGTGACGACGAACTGGAAGCGCTGCTCTCGGAACCTGATAGCGAGGTCACCGGCAACACGGATGACGACGCGGTTCCGGAGACGCCGGAGACCGCGGTTACGCTTCTCGGGGACGTCTGGCTGCTCGGCGACCACCGCCTCCTATGCGGCGACGCCACAAACCTCGAGGCTGTGCAGAAGGTGCTGGCCGGCGGCCTGGCGGACATGGTCTTCACGGACCCTCCGTACAACGTGAACTATGGCGCGACGATGAAGGACAAACTGCGCGGAAAGAAGCGCAAGATCGCCAACGACAATCTCGGCGATGGCTTCGAGCAGTTCCTCCGCGATGTCTGCGCCAACCTGCTGGCCGTGACCAAGGGCGCGATCTACGTCTGCATGTCCTCGTCCGAACTCCACACACTCCATCGGGCCTTCACCGAGAGCGGCGGGCACTGGTCCACCTTCGTCATATGGGCCAAGAACACTTTCACGATAGGACGTTCGGATTATCAACGCCAGTACGAGCCGATCCTCTACGGATGGAAAGAGGGCACCGACCACTTCTGGTGCGGCGCCCGTGACCAAGGAGACGTGTGGCTGGTGAAGAAGCCTGTCGCGAACGATCTCCATCCGACCATGAAGCCGGTCGAACTCGTGGAGCGCGCCGTCCGGAACAGCAGCAAGAGTCGAGATACGGTGCTTGATCCGTTCGGCGGCTCGGGCTCCACGCTGATCGCCTGCGAGAAGACCGGTCGCCATGCGCGCCTGATCGAATTGGAGCCGAAGTACTGCGACGTAATCGTCCGCCGCTTCCAGGAGTTTGCTGGCAAGCCGGCGACGCTCGAGTCCGATGGGCGCGCGTTTGCAGAAGTTGCGGCGGAGCGATTGGGCGTGGCGGCATGAATCGAACGCTGCCACCGGGAGTTGGCGCAGATCGAAGCCGAGATCCGCGCAGGGAATCCCGACGTCCAAGGCCTGTGCCTTGCGTTGTCGGACTGGTCGGCCGAGTTGCGAATCCTTAGAAACCTTCCATGGAACACCACGTACTTCTTCAGATCCTGATCCCCGCCTCCGGCCTGGTCTCTGGATTGATCGGCGCCTTTGTCGGGCTACAAAACCGCGCCCTGCTGGCGGAGGTGCGTCGGGAACTGGCGGAGTTAGAGAACCGGATTATCACTCGCATCAACGGCACCTACGTGCGCGCGGGCGAGTGCCGCTTGCGCGAGGACAACATGCACGCGCGGCTGGAAGCTCTGGTGGAAGAGGTCCGGAACAGAAACGCCGCCGGATTGTGAGGCCGGCGGCAGTGGGAGGCGGGACCTGGCTACTGGGTGACGCGGTACGCGCGGGCGCCTTCGGAGGTCTTGAGAGATTCGACGGTGAGGCCCATCTTCTTGCAGACGCCGCCGGAGATGAAGCCGCGGACGCTGTGCGCCTGCCAGCCGGTGGCGGACTGGATGTCGGCGAGCGTCGCGCCCTCGGGGCGGCGCAGCATATCCAGCACGATGGCCTTCTTGCTGCCTTCGCGCGCCCCTTTGGTCTCCGTGGCGTCACCCTTCGGCTTGGCCTCCTTGGTCGCCTTGGCCTTCTTCGGCGCAGCAGGGGCCGCCTGTGGCGCGGCGGTGGGCGTCAGGGCTTGGACCGCCTTCCAGATGCGGGCGGCTGCCGTCTTGCGGTCGGTGAACTTCTTGACCGGCTTGAGATCGCCAAACGGCGGTGCGCCGGCGAAGCTGTTCCAAATCTCGACCAGGCGGTCGATGGGCCAGTTGGCGGCGAGTTTGACAAGCTCCTTCTCGCTGGTGAATCGCGCATGCTCCGCAGGGATTGCGTCCCCGGCGGTGTAGGCGGTGATGGTGTGGTCGGTGTCGATGGCAAATGTCGTCATGGTAGTGTTCCTTTCCTATCGGTTCATGCCGGCGAGCTTGTCGCCGGCGGTTAGCTGCAAGTTCTTGAGATAGCCGCTGGCCAGACGCGCCCAGCCAAACGGCGTCGAGATTTCGTGGCGCGCGGCGATGCGGCTCAGCTTGATCCGGTGCGTGCCGTTGTCGAACTCCTTCTTGAGGTGACCCCAGCGGTCAAGGGTCCAGCCGTTCCGTGTGGCCCAGGCGATCAGTTCGTCGCGGGTCATGCTCAGTACTCCAGTCCCTTGGCGTCGACCGCGGTCCGGTCGCCCAAGTCGGCCAGGACGTAGGCGAGTTGCTCGGTGATCCGGCCGAGGTCGCCGGCGTAGCCCCAATCGGCGGGCTCGGCGACCTGGCGGTTCTGGTGGTCGGCCAGGCGGCTGGCGATGCGCTTCAGCAGGTCCTGGGCTTCAGCGTGCCGTTCGGCGTAGCAGCCTGCGGCGGTCTGTTTGGTGGTCTTGGTGTTCCTCATCGCGAACCCATTCATCACTTCGGTGGCGATTAGAAGCAAGCGGAATCGGCGAGTGAATCGCGAGAAAGTTCGATGCCTCTGCTGAGCCTGCGCGCGTACGCCAAACATCGCGGTGTAAGCCTGGCGGCTGTGCAAAAAGCGATCCGTTCCGGGCGGATTGCCACCAATGCGGACGGCCTGATCGACAGTGATCGCGCCGATGCCGAATGGAATGCGAAGACGCGGCCTGGCCAACGCCGGGAGAAGCCGGCGGTTCCCGCACCACGAGAACCGGCCGAGGCGCCGGTCGCTGCCGGACTCGATTACTTCCGCGCGCGGGCCATCCGGGAGAACTACCTGGCGCGGCTGGCCAAGATCGAGTTCGAGGAGAAGACAGCAAAGCTGATCAGCCGCGACGAAGTGCAGGTGGCGGCGTTCACCAAGGCGCGCACGGTGCGCGACAACCTGCTGAACATTCCGGACCGCCTGGCGGCGACGCTGGCGGCCGAGGCGGATGTGGACAAGGTCCACCAGATGCTGACTGGGGAGATTCGAAAGGCGCTCGATGAGCTTGCCGGCGCAAACAGCAACTGAGGTCTACGACGAGGCGTTCCGCGCGGGTCTGAGGCCGGACCCGCTGCTGACAATCTCGGAGTGGGCTGACCGCTATCGGCGGCTCTCCGGCAAGGCGGCGGCCGAGCCGGGCCCATGGCGCACGGACCGGACGCCCTACCTGCGCGAGATCATGGATTCCCTTTCGCCATCGGCCCCCGTCGAGCGCGTGGTCTTCATGAAAGGCTCACAGATCGGCGGCACCGAGTGCGGCAACAACTGGGTGGGCTACGTGATTCACAAGTCACCGGGGCCCATGATGGTGGTCCAACCCACCGTCGAACTCGCCAAGCGCAACTCGAAGCAACGCATCGATCCATTGATTGAAGAGAGCGATGTGCTGCGCGAGCTGGTTAAGAGTCCGCGATCGCGCGACTCCGGCAACACGGTCCTGTCGAAGGAATTCCCCGGTGGCGTCCTGGTGATGACGGGAGCGAACAGCGCCGTCGGCCTGCGGTCGATGGCCGTCCGGTATTTGTTCCTGGATGAGATCGACGCCTACCCCGGCGATGTCGATGGCGAGGGCGACCCGATCAACCTGGCCTTCGCGCGCACGCGCACCTTCTCTCGGCGCAAGGTCTTCATGGTGTCGACGCCGCTCGTCACCGGCCTGAGCCGGATCGAGGCGGCATTCGCCGAGAGTGACCAGCGGCGCTTCTGGGTGCCGTGCCCGCACTGCGGGGAGTTCCAGGTGTTGAGGTTCGACCGCCTCCGGTGGCCCAAGGGAGAGCCGCAGAAGGCCGGCTACCACTGCACAGCATGTGAGCAGGCGATTTTCAATCACCAGAAGAACGCGATGCTCGCCCTCGGCGAATGGCGGCCCGCGACGGAAGGCGACGGCCGGACGCGTGGGTATCACCTGTCGAGCCTCTACAGCCCGGTGGGTTGGTACTCCTGGGAGCGCGCGGCGGACGACTGGGAGAAGGCGCAGAAGGACGTCGAGCGGCTGAAGTCGTTCGTCAACCTGGTGTTGGGTGAATCCTGGCAGGAGCGTGGCGACGCTCCTGAGTGGCAGCCGCTGTATGACCGGCGCGAGGATTACCAGATCGGCACCGTCCCGCCCGGAGGCCTGTTCCTCACCGCCGGCGCGGACGTCCAGCGGGACCGCATTGAAGTTGAAGTCGTGGCCTGGGGGCGTGGCAAGGAATCGTGGTCCGTTGATTACCGCGTGCTCGTAGGCGACACGGCTCGGGCGGATGTCTGGCAGCAACTGGACGCTGTTCTGGACGAAGAGTTTCCGCACGCCAGCGGCATGCGGCTACCGATTCGCGTGCTGTGCGTTGACTCAGGTTTCAACCCGCGAATCACCTACGACTGGGTGCGCGGCCATCCGCAGGCCTCCTGGGGTCCCGCCGGCGCACGGGCCGCGAGTCCAAAGACAGCCGTGGCTGTGAAAGGAACCGCGCGGACGGACCGCCTGATTCTGGGCGCTTCGCCCGTGGACGCAAGTAAGCGGCGCGGCACGCGCCTGTGGACGCTCGGCACGCCGGTGGCGAAGTCCGAACTTTACAGCCGCCTGCGTCTGGCACCGCCGACCGAAGAGAGCGGCGATCCGTTCCCCGTGGGTTACTGCCACTTCCCGCGATACGAAGAAGAGTACTTCCGGCAGTTGACGGCGGAGAGCCTGGTCAAGGGCCACTGGGTCGTAGGGCCGAATCAGCGCAATGAGGCGCTCGATTGTCGAGTCTATGCGCGCGCGGCGGCGTCGATCTACGGCATCGATCGCTTCGCTGAGAAGCACTGGCGCGAGCTCGAAGCCCTACTGCCCGCTACGGCTGCGCCACAGGAAATGACGGTTGTGCCTCCAACACGCCCGGCGCGCCGCGTCACGGTCGGATCGAACTGGATGAAGCGATGACACTCGCTGAACTCGAAGCGCAGCGGGAGGCACTGCTGGCCGCGCTGAGTGCGCCGGACTCGGTCACCTTCGGCGACCGGTCCATGCGCCACCGCAGCCCGGAACAGATCCGCACGGCGCTGCAGCAGGTGGATGCGGAGATCGCGAGGATGAAGGCCGCAGATTCAGCTGCAACTACGCCGGCGCGTGTCATCCGGACGTACACCAGCAAGGGCTTCTGACGATGGGCTACTGGCGGAATCTGATGCGGGCCGCATTCGCTCCGGTGATTGGCGCGGCCGCGGGCTACGAAGCCGCTGCTGCGACGCGCCGGACCCAAGGGTGGAACCCGTCGGCGGAAGGCATCAACGCCCTCGTCACGGGCGGTGGCGACGCGCTGCGCTCCCGCTCGCGTGACATGGTGCGCCGCAACGCCTGGGCCTGCAATGCGGTCGAGAGCTTCGTAGGTAACGCGGTTGGCACGGGCATCAAGCCGCAGGCGAAGCACCCGGACGCGGCAGTAAAGCGGGCGCTTCAGGAACTCTGGCTGCGCTGGACGGACGAGGCGGATGCCGCGGGACTCACCGATTTCTACGGTCTCCAGGCTCTTATCTGCCGGTCCACGATCGAAGGCGGCGAATGTCTGGTGCGCATCCGGCCGCGGCTGCCAGGGGACGGCTTGAGCGTTCCGCTCCAGTTGCAGTTGCTCGAGGCGGAGCATCTGCCGACCACGAAGAACGAGAACAGGCCCAACGGGAACATGATCCGCGCCGGGATCGAGTTCGACAAGATCGGCCGCCGCGTCGCCTATCATCTTTATCGCGAACATCCGGGTGAGCGGCTGATGTTCGCCAACGCGGGCGAGACCATCCGCGTGCCGGCGGACTCCGTCCTGCACATCTACAAGCCGCTCCGCCCGGGTCAGCATCGCGGGCAGCCGTGGCTCACGCAGGTGCTGGTGAAGCTCCACGAGCTCGACCAGTACGACGACGCCGAACTGGTCCGTAAGAAGCTGGCGGCGATGTTCGCGGCGTTCATCACCGAGAACAACCCTGAGGATCCGGTGATCGGGGGCAAACCCGGCGAGGGCGAGACAGATGCGAGCGGCGTGCCGCTGGCGGGAATCGAGCCGGGTTCGATGGTGAAGTTGCTGCCCGGCGAGGATGTGAAGTTCACCGAGCCGGGCGATGTGGGCGGCATGTACACGGAGTTCATGCGAGTCCAACTCCGCGCGGTGGCCGCCGGCCTTGGGATCACCTACGAGCAACTCACCGGCGACCTGGAGCGCGTGAACTACTCGTCGATCCGCGCGGGCCTGCTCGAATTCCGCCGACGCTGCGAACAGTTCCAGCACCAGGTAATGGTGTTCCAGTTCTGTCGCCCGGTGTGGCAGGCCTGGATCGAGGCGGCGGCGGTGGCTGGCGCGATCGAAGCTCGCGACTACGCCCGCAACCGAGACGCTTACCTCGACGTCGAATGGCGGCCGCCGTCCTGGGACTGGGTCGACCCATTGAAAGACATGAACGCCGAGGTCGCTGCTGTTCGTGCGGGCTTCAAGCCGCGTAGCGCTGTCATCAACGAGATGGGCTACGACGAGGAAGACGTCGACCGGCAAGTCGCCGCAGACAACGCGCGCTCTGATTCTCTCGGTCTGACGTTCGACTCTGACCCCCGGCGGACGACCTCGAATGGGCAAAGAGTCGTCGAGCAAGCGCCACCAACGGAAACGCAATGACCAATCTCACCCACATCGCATCGCGCGTCTTCAACACGCCGCTGATGATCGATTCGAAAAAGCTGGCGGCGATCCTGGCCGTGCTCGCCCCGCGCCTGGGCGTCGATCCGCCGGCAGTGGAAGCCGCGCTGTTGGCAGAGCAGCGATCACGGAAGCCTTACGCCGGTACCGATGCGGGCGTTGCCATCATCGAAGTGGCAGGCAGCCTGGTGAACCGCGCCTCCGGCATGGTCGCGCAGTCCGGGCTCACCTCGTATGAGCAACTCGGCAGTGAGATCCTCGACGCTGCCACGGACCCGCTCGTCAAAGGCATCCTGCTGCGTTTCGACAGCTACGGAGGCGAAGCGAACGGTGCCTGGGACGTTGCCAGCCTTATTGAGGAGGCCGCGCGCATCAAACCCGTCTGGGCGTCGGTGGACGACTGGGCCCTCAGTGCTGGCTACCTGCTGGCATCCGCGACGGACCGCATCTGGGTCACCCGGACTGGCGGGGTCGGTTCCGTTGGCATCATCGCCATGCACCTGGACCAGAGCGGCTGGGATGCCGCGAACGGCCTGCGCTACACCACCCTCTTCGCCGGCGACCGTAAGAATGACTTCAACCCGCACGAACCGCTCTCGGAAGGCGCCCGCGATGTGCTGGTGACCGAGGTCGACCGGCTTTACGGCATGTTCGTCGATGCCGTCGCTCGGCGCCGGAGTGTGAGCGCCACGACCGTGCGCGGCACTGAGGCGGGAATCTTGTACGGCGAAGACGCACTCAGCCGTGGCTTTGCCGACCGCATCGGTACGTTCCGTGAAGCCCTCGCCGCAATGACCGAGTCGTTGTCAAAACCCAACTTCAGCAAAGGAGAAACCACCGTGTCCGAAACTACCCAGGCGGCAACGAGTCCGCCCGTTCCCGATCTCGCCGCGATCGAGGCCAATGCCCGTGAGCAAGGCTACGCCGAAGCGGCCGAGATCGTCGTGCTGTGCGCCATCGCCGGGCGGCCCGCTCTTGCCGCCGGCTTCATCGAACGCCGCCTCGCTGTGGCCGACGTCCGCAAGGAATTGCTCGCCATGCGGGCCGAGGCCGGTCAGGTCGAGATTCGCTCTCACGTCATGCCCGACACCGGGACCAGCGTGAAGGCGAATCCCGAGAACAATCCGGTCCTGAAGGCCGTCGAACGCCTCGCCGGGAAAGGAGTGAACTGAAATGCCCGTTCAATCGGAACAGAACTATCTCGGCGACTGGCTCAAGTACGAAGACGAGAGCCTTTACAGCCGCGATGAAGTGGTGGTCGTCTCCGGCCAGAACCTGGCCACCGGCACGGTGGTCGGCATCATCACGGCCAGCGGCAAGGTGACGCAGCTCGC
>JACQZS010000101.1 GCA_016213725.1 Acidobacteriota bacterium
CCTTCGGAGAGGTCCTCCTGAAGGTCGCCGCCGGACGAGGCGAGGCTGAGGGCGGAGGAGAAGTCGGAGTAGGCGGAGATGATTTCCGGAGGGAGTTCAAGGGTTTCGTCCTGGGGGTAGGGCTTGAGGCTGGAACCCAGGGTGCCGCGTTCTTCAATGCCGACGTAGAGGATGACTTTGCCCTGATCGCAGCAATAGGCCTCGAGGCGGGCACGAACCACACCTTCAATCGTCTCGAGCCGCTCTTCGACGTCGCCTTTCGACTTGGGGAGTGGCTCTCCGGCGTTGACGGCAAGGACCTTGCGGACCTTGTCGGGAGAGATCTTGCGTAGGCCGAAAATTTCGATGGTCCCAACCGAGGGTTGAGCGGAGGAGGGCAACCCCAGCAAGAGGGAGAAGGCCACGGAGAACAAGTATTTCATCTGTAGAATAAACGCCGCCCAGGAGCATCCCGTTTCGACCGAAGAGGCGAAGGGGAGGGGCCCAGGTGGGTGAAATTCAGCATGGCAGAAAACGTGACGGGAAGAAATGGTTTTGTGGTGGGTGATCTGCCCCACTATAAGCAATCCTAATCTGTACATTCATTTTCACAAGTCTAGCTATATCAGCATTTACGGAACGCCTTGTCCGAATCTGCCCGATGGCACGCTGAATGCACTCTAAATAGTGAGCGAACCATGCCCAGAAACCTAGTTACCCTGGACGGCAACGAAGCGGCAGCTTACGTAGCGCACAAAACGAATGAAGTCATAGCGATCTATCCGATCACCCCCTCGTCGAACATGGGCGAGTGGGCGGACCAGTGGTCGGCGGAAGGAAAGCCCAACATTTGGGGCTCGATCCCATCGGTGGTGGAGATGCAGAGCGAAGGTGGCGCGGCCGGTGCGGTGCACGGGGCGTTGCAGGCCGGAGCTCTGACGACGACCTTCACGGCGGCACAGGGCCTGCTGCTGATGATCCCGAACATGTACAAGATCTCGGGCGAACTGACGTCCACGGTCTTTCATGTGGCGGCGCGCAGCCTGGCGGCGCATGCGTTGTCGATCTTTGGCGATCACCAGGACGTGATGAGCGTCAGGGCGACGGGCTGGGCGATGGTAGCGTCCAACTCGGTGCAAGAAGTGATGGACATGGCGCTGATCACGCAAGCGGCGACATTGGAATCGCGCGTGCCGGTGCTGCACTTCTTCGACGGGTTCCGGACGTCGCATGAAGTGAACAAAGCCGAGCAACTCACCATGGATGACATGAAGGCGATGCTGCCGCCGGATCTGATCCGGGCGCATCGTGCGCGGGCATTGACGCCGGACGCTCCGGTGTTGCGCGGAACGGCGCAGAACCCGGACGTGTACTTCCAGGCGCGCGAGACGGTGAACAAGTACTACGACGCGGTGCCGGCGATCATGCAGAAGGCGATGGACAAGTTCGCCTCGATCGTGGGCCGTCAGTACAAGCTGTTCGACTACGTGGGCGCGCCGGACGCCGAGCGTGTTGTGATTCTGATGGGCTCGGGTGCGGATGCGGCTGAGGAGTTGATTGAGAACCTGACGGCAAAGGGAGAAAAGGTTGGCCTGTTGAAGGTCCGCCTGTACCGGCCGTTCTCGATCGAGCATTTCCTGGGCGCGCTGCCGAAGACGGTGAAGGGTCTGGCGGTGCTGGACCGCACGAAGGAACCGGGCTCGGCGGGCGAGCCGTTGTACCAGGACGTGCTGACGGCTCTGGCCGAGAGCGCCGGCAGCGGCAAGCTGCCGTTCGCGGCGATGCCGAAGGTGATCGGCGGGCGTTATGGCCTGTCTTCGAAGGAGTTCACGCCGTCGATGGTGAAGGCGGTGCTGGACGAGCTGAAGAAGGGTACTCCGAAGAACCACTTCACGGTGGGCATCGTGGACGACGTGACGAACACGTCGCTGGACTACGATCCGGATTTCTCGACAGAAGACGAGAAGACGAAGCGCTGCCTGTTCTACGGCCTGGGTGCGGACGGCACGGTGGGCGCGAACAAGAACAGCGTGAAGATTATTGCCGAGGAAACGGACAACTACGCGCAGGGCTACTTCGTTTACGACTCGAAGAAGTCGGGCTCGATCACTGTTTCGCACCTGCGGTTCGGGCCGAAGCCGATCAAGAGTTCGTATCTGATTTCGCAGGCGAACTTCGTGGCGTGCCACCAGTTCTCGTTCCTGGAACGGATCGACATGCTGAAGTGGATCATGCCGGGCGGCATCTTCCTGCTGAACTCGCTGGCCGGGCCGAAGGATGTGTGGGAGCAGCTGCCGCGGACGGTGCAGAAGCAGATCATCGACAAGAAGTTGAAGTTCTACGTCATCGACGCCTACGAAGTGGCGAAGGCGACGGGGATGGGCACGCGCATCAACACCGTGATGCAGACGTGCTTCTTTGCGATTTCGGGCGTGCTGCCGCGCGAAGAAGCGATCGAACAGATCAAGAAGTCGATCGTGAAGACCTACGGCAAGCGCGGCGAGAGCGTGGTGCAGAAGAACTTCGCGGCCGTGGACCAGACGCTGGTGAATCTGCATCAGGTGGAAGTGCCGGGCGAAGTGAATTCCGCGCTGGACATGCGGCCGGCGGTTCCGGCCGAGGCGCCGGCGTTCGTGAAGGATGTACTGGGCAAGATCATCGAAGGCAACGGCGACAGCCTGCCGGTGTCGGCGTTCCCGGTGGACGGCACCTTCCCGACCGCGACGGCGATGTGGGAGAAGCTCAACATCGCGTTGGAGATCCCGGTGTGGGACAAGGACCTGTGCATCCAGTGCGGCAAGTGCGTGCTGGTGTGCCCGCACGCGACGATCCGGGCGAAGATGTACGACAAGTCCTGTCTGGAAGGCGCGCCGGAGACGTTCAAGACGACGGCGGCGCGTTGGAAAGACTACAAGGAGATGGGCTACACGCTGCAGATCGCCCCGGAAGATTGCACCGGTTGCGCGCTTTGCGTGGAAGCCTGTCCGGTGAAGGACAAGACGCAGCCGAAGCGCCGCGCGATCAACATGGAAGCCCAGCCTCCGCTGCGCGAGAGCGAGGCGGCGAATTGGGACTTCTTCTTCAAGCTGCCTGAGTTCGACCGCACGAAGCTGAGCCAAGGCCAAGTGAAGGACCTGCAGATCCTGCAGCCGCTGTTCGAGTTTTCGGGCGCGTGTTCCGGCTGCGGCGAGACGCCGTACGTGAAGCTGCTGACGCAGATGTTCGGCGACCGCGCGCTGATCGCGAATGCGACGGGCTGCTCTTCGATCTACGGCGGCAACCTGCCGACGACGCCGTATGCGGTGAATCCGGAAGGGCGCGGGCCGGCGTGGTCGAACTCGCTGTTCGAAGACAACGCCGAGTTCGGGATGGGCCTGCGGCTGGCGGTGGATCAGCAAGGGGTCTACGCCAGGGAACTGCTGGCGGCATTGGCTCCCAAGCTGGGTGAGAACCTGGTAAAGGAGTTGATGGAAGCCGACCAGGCGACGGAAGCCGGGATCTTCGCGCAGCGTGAGCGCGTGCTGGCGCTGAAGGGCAAGATCCAGGAGCTGCTGCCCACGGCCAACGGCTCGACGAATCAGTTGCGCGACCTGGCGGCATTAGCCGATGCGCTGGTGAAGAAGAGCGTGTGGATTCTGGGCGGCGACGGCTGGGCGTACGACATCGGCTACGGCGGCCTGGACCATGTGCTGGCATCCGGCAAGAACGTGAACATCCTGGTGCTGGACACCGAGGTTTACTCGAACACGGGCGGCCAGTGCTCGAAGTCGACGCCGCGCGGCGCGGTGGCGAAGTTCGCAGCCGGCGGCAAGCCGTCAGGCAAGAAGGACCTGGCCATGATGGCGGTGGCTTACGGCAACTGCTACGTGGCGCGCGTGGCCATGGGTTCCAGTGACATGCAGACGGTGAAGGCGTTCCAGGAAGCGGAGAAGTGGGATGGCCCCTCGATCATCATCGCTTACTCGCACTGCATCGCCCACGGCTACGATCTGAAGTTCGGCCTGGAACAGCAGAAGCTGGCGGTGCAGACGGGCCACTGGCCGATGTTCCGCTACAACCCGGCGCTGGTGGCCGAGGGCAAGAATCCGTTCGTGCTGGATTGCAAGGCGCCCTCGCTACCGCTCGACAAGTACATCTACAATGAGACCCGCTACACGATGCTGGTCCATTCCAAACCCGAAGACGCGCGGCGGCTGCTGGCTGAAGCGCAGGCTGACGTGATGAACCGGTGGCGGCTGTACGAACAGATGGCCGCGATGCCGGGCGCAGAAGCCAAGACGACTGAAGGAGGCAAGTAACCATGGCCGTCGATCTCACAACCGGATACCTCGGACTCAAGCTCCGCACCCCGCTGGTTGCCTCGTCCTCGCCCTTTTGCAAGGACATCGGCAACATTCTGAGACTGGAAGATGCGGGGGCGTCGGCCATCGTTCTGCACTCGCTGTTTGAGGAGCAGATCCAGGTGGAGAGCGGCGAATTGGATCGCTTTCTGACGGAGACGTCGGATAGTTACGGCGAAGCCAGTAGCTATTTCCCCGAGATGGGCTCATACAACTTCGGGCCTGAGCCCTATCTGAACCACATCCGCAAGGCGAAGGAGAGTGTGGACGTGCCCGTGATCGGGAGCCTCAACGGCGTCTCGACGGGTGGCTGGATCCGCTACGCGCAGTTGATGGAGCAGGCCGGCGCCGACGCGCTGGAACTGAACATCTACTACATGCCCACGGACCTGGAAATGACGGCACAGAAGGTCGAGGAGATGTACTTCGACCTGGTGAGCCACGTGAAGGCGAGCGTGCGGATTCCGGTTTCCATCAAGCTGGGTTCGCACTTCACGGCCTTCGCCCACTTCGCCACTCGGATGGATGCGGCCGGGGCAGACGGACTGGTGCTGTTCAACCGGTTCTACCAGCCGGACTTCGACCTGGATGCGCTGGAAGTGGTGCCGAACCTGGTGCTGAGCGATTCTCACGAACTCAGGCTGCGGTTGCACTGGGCGGCGCTGTTGTACAACCGGATCCGTCCGGACCTGGCAATCACGGGCGGAGTGCACACCGCGGAGGACGTGGTGAAGGGCGTCATGAGCGGCGCGCGCTGCACGATGATGACGTCGGCGCTGCTGCGGCATGGGATTCCGTACCTGGAGAAGATCGAGGAGGATCTCATCGACTGGATGGAAGAGCACGAATATGAGTCGATCCGGCAGATGCGCGGTTCGATGAGCGCGCAGTCGGTGGCCGAACCGGCGGCGTTCGAACGTGCGAATTACATGAAGGTGCTTTCGAGCTACACGTTGAAGTCGTAGGCAGCATTTGCAGTAATGACGGCCCCGCTGCTCCCTGTGAGTAGCGGGGCCGTTGGTTTTTGGGCCAGGTCTGGAATTTCGGGCCAATTTCGGGGACGGTGCACTCAATCCCCAAATTCCACGCCGGTCGAAGCCCGTATTGGGCGCTCAGATGCTGATTCCAAGGATGTTGCGGTGTGTGGAGTTTGGGGATTGAGTGCACCGTCCCCGAAATACGCTGTTTGTTCGTTGCCCAGGTGCGCCGCTTGTTCTTCCATCGCCAGTGGAAACCGTCTACAATTTAAGAATTGAGTCTAATCTGGGCAGTGAGGGAGGAGCTATGAGGCTAATTAGAATTCCTGGG
Source organism: Acidobacteriota bacterium (assembly GCA_016213725.1). Lineage (GTDB taxonomy): Bacteria > Acidobacteriota > Terriglobia > Bryobacterales > Bryobacteraceae > Paludibaculum. The sequence goes on from JACQZS010000101.1 coordinate 5,628, forward strand.
CTGGCGGCGGGCGCCCTGCTCCTGAGCGCGACTCTGAGCGCAGCCACCATTACAATCACATTCGATGCCGGCGATCCGATTGGAGGGCTCGCTGTGGGGGCCGTGTTGGGCTCACAGTACGCCGCGTCCACCGGCGCCACATTCTCGCCGAACGCCTTCTCGGGTCCTGGAGGGCCGACGGGAGATTGGGCTACGAACACCGACATGACGATCGTCTCATCCACTGGAGGCGACGTAGGCGGCTTGGGCCTTCCGGCGCTCGTGAGCGGGAACATTTTGCGCAGCTTCTCCGGATGGCTGTCCGAAGATGGAGATCCGAGTTTTCAGATCTCATTCGCCACACCCGTGACCGATTTCAGTGCGACGTTCGCCGGAATCAGCACGGCATCCGCAGTCAGGGTATTCTCCTATAACGGATCGACGCTGCTGGATACGGCGGCGGCGGTGGCCGGAACGGGTCAGCAAGTCATCAGTGTTAGCGGCGTTGGGCTGATTACCTCGGTGAAGGTTACGCCGGGATCCTTCGATGACTGGGTGGGCGTTGACAATATCGCCTTCACGCCGTCAGAAAGTGCACCGGTGCCAGAGCCCTCCACGTTTGTGGCAATGGCGCTTGGGCTGACCGTAGTGAGCCTGTCAAGGTTGCGGCGCAGGGCGAAGCGCTAGCAGGCTGCTGAAATACTCGCGTAGGCCGCGCCACATTGGTTTTGCCTCCATCAGCGAGAAGGGAGGAGAGTGGCGATGTCATTCATCCATCGCGCATCCATCGCGAGCGACGACCGACGAAGCTGGGGAGCGCAAAACCAAGTGGCCCAAAGGGTTGCGGCGGCGTCCGGCCGCCGGCTTCGTCCCAGCTCCTCACCGATGTCCCGCATCGCCTTCGTCGCTGCTTCTCGCCGGCGGCTGCACGGCGCGCGCAACGCGGCCTGCTCGAGTATTTCAGCAGCCTGCTAGGCGCACATTCATCCAATTGGTAGCGAAAGGGCGGCATGAATAGCCGCCCTTTTCCTTGCCGGCCTGCGGTCGGTGGTAGCGCCAGATATGATGTCCTCATGTTCTTTCGAGTGGGGTTGGTCATCCTGTCTTGTGTACTTCCGGCGAGCGGGGTGCCGGGGCTGACTGGAACAGTGCGGGATGCGGCGGGCGGAGAGCGGCTGGCGCGGGTGAAGCTGACTCTTTCCTGTGGGGGACACGAGAAGGAAGCGCGGAGCGACGCGGAAGGGCGGTTTGTTTTCGAACACGAAGTTGGCGCCGGTTGCGTACTGCAGGCGGCATCAGTGGGGTACCGGGCTTTGCGGGTAGAGGTGAAGGGCGATGCGGAACTGGAACTGGCGCTGACTCCGGACACTTTCACCCGGCGGGAGCAAGTGAGCGTGGCCGCCGGTCCGTTTGAAGCGATTGAGCAGTCGAGCGCTTCGGAGCGCGTGTTGACGGGGGCCGAGATCAAGAACCTGGCGGCAGTGCTCATCGACGACCCGCTGCGGGCGGCACAGGCGCTGCCGGGTATTGCATCGTCGAACGATTATGCGGCGCAGTTTGCCGTGCGCGGCGCCGCGTTCCAGCGCACGGGCATCTACCTGGACGGGGTATTGATGCACAGTCCATTCCACACGGTGCAGAGCCAGGAGGAGACGGGTTCACTGTCGATCGTGCACGCGGACCTGGTGGATGAACTCGTAGTGCATGCGGGCGCGGTGCCGACGGCTTATGCGGACCGCACCGCCGGGGCGCTGGATCTGCGGCTGCGGGACGGCAGCCGTATGGCGCCGGTCGTGAGGCTGAACGTGGGTGTGGCGGCTTCGGGACTGGTGGCGGAAGGGCCACTGACGAAGTCCGGGCGCGGATCGTGGCTGGCTGCGGTCCGAAAGAGCTATTTGCAATACCTGCTGAAAAAGAGTTCAGCCGGAGACACGCTGGCATTTGGATTCTTCGACGCGGAAGGGCGGCTGACCTACGACCTGGACAGCCGGAACCAACTGACGCTGAGTTTCATGGACGGATCGTCGGACCTGGACCGCAGCGAGAAGAAGAACACGCTGGGCATAAACTCGATCATGAACGCCGACTACCACACGACTCTGGCGAATCTGGGGTGGCGGTATGCGCCTTCGTCCTCTCTGATGCTGACGAATCGGATGGCGTGGATCCGGGAAAGGGCAGGAAACCGGAACAACCGGGATCTGCCACTCGGAGAAGCGAGCTATGGAGAGTGGGTGGCGAACTCCTCGCTGGTTTGGAATTGGAGTTCCAAAACTCCACTGCAGGCGGGAACCTCATTTCGCCGGCTGCACGACGACGGGTTTTCCGCGCAGTACAACTTCAATCCACTGGCGGTGCGGCGGCGGGACAACTGGCGTGCGACTGGGTTGCGCGGCGGGGGATACCTGGAGCAGAGCTGGAGCAATGGGCCGCTGCGATTGGGCGCGGGTGCGCGTTTCGACGGATACAGCGAGTCCGGTCCGGTGGCGGTGTCGCCGCATGTGTCGGCGACGTTGCGCGTTGCGCGCGGAACGCAAGTACAGGCTGCGTGGAGCCAGGCCATCCAATACGCGCCGCCGATGCTGCTGACGATCGAGAACACGGGGAACCCCTACCTGCTGCCGGAGCGCGCGAACCACTTGGTGGGCGCTGTGGAGCAAAGCCTGGGAGACCGAACCAGGTTGCGTGCGGAGTGGTTTCAGCGAGATGACCGCGACCTGATCGCCCAACCCCTGAGAGAGCCGAGGATGTTGAGCAACGGAACGATTTTCGTCCCTCCGGCGGCGCCGAAGTATCTGAATTCCGTGCACGGCAGGGCGCGCGGGTTTGAAGTGTTCCTGCAGCGGCGTACGGCGAACCGTGTGTCTGGGTGGATCTCCTACGGGTACACGAAAACCTCGATGCACGACGGTGTGACGGGAGCGACATATGCGGCGGACTACGAGCAACGGCACACGGTGAATGGCTACGCGAGCTATCGAATTACGCCGACCATCAACCTGAGCGGCCGGTACAGCTATGGCAGCAATTTTCCGATTCCGGGCTTCCTCCGGCAGCAGGATTCGCTCTACTACCTGTCCGATCAGCGCAACGTGCTGCGACTGCCGGCGTACCATCGAGCGGACCTGCGGTTGAACAAGAGCTTTCACCACGAAACGGCGCGGGGGTGGAGCTGGCGCGGGGTGTTGTATGTGGAGGTGATGAACCTGACCAGCCACGAAAACACCACCTACGACTCATTCAATGGATTCAATTCGCGCACGGGGCAAGCTTACCCCACGTTTCTGAAGTTGTTCCCGATTGTGCCGGCCGCGGGGCTCATGCTGGAGTGGGAGCGCGGAGCAAAGCGCTAAGCCCCGCTCAGGCGCCACATGGCGGGGCGTCGAGGGCGGCGCGGACGGCGGCGCCGAGGCTTTGGAGCGTGAAGGGCTTGGGGAGCACGGCTGCGCCGCGTTGGCCGGGCTCGAGATTGGCCATCTCCTCGGAGTAGCCGGTCATGAAGATAGCGCGGATGCCGGGATCTCGCTCTCGGAGCAGGTTGAGGAGTTCAGGACCCTGGAGCTCAGGCATGGAGACGTCGGTGACGACGAGTTGGACCCCGGCCGCAGCGGAATGGGCAGCGAGGGCCTGCGGACCGCCGGCCGCCTCGAGGACGCGGTACCCGAGCGCTTCCAGCATGCGGGCGGCGACGTTGCGCACAGCGTCGTCGTCCTCGACGAGGAGGATGCACTCCTGGCCCTGCTGTGAAGGGGCGCCGCTCTGGGCCGTTAGGTCCGGTTCGTCCGCTGCAGGCAGGTAGACGTGGAAAGTGGCGCCGGCACCGGGAGAGCTTTCAGCGGTAATGGCGCCTCCGCCGTGGGTCACAATGCCGTACACGGTGGAAAGGCCCAGGCCGGTGCCCCGGCCCCGCTCCTTTGTTGTGAAGAAGGGTTCAAAGACTCGGCTGAGGGTGGCTGCGTCCATGCCGTGGCCCTCGTCGGAGACTGTGAGAAGGGTGTAGAGGCCCGGAGCGAGTCCGAGGCCCTTGCTTTCGGAGCCGTCTTTAAAGGCGATGCGGCGGGTGGAGATGTGAATGGCGCCGCCGTTCGGCATGGCGTCCCGGCCGTTGATGATTAGGTTCAGAAGCACCTGCTGAATCTGCCCCTCGTCAGCCAGGATGCCGGCGGCGCCGGGGCTGAGGTCCGGTTCGAGCCGGATCCGCTCCCCTACCAGCCGCTGAAGCAGCGAGAGGGTGGAAGTGACCAGCTCGTTAAGGTCAAGAGGCTCGGGCTGAGCCACCTGTCTGCGGCTGAAGGCGAGCAACTGCCCGGTGAGCAGTGTGGCGCGCTCAGTAGCCTTGCAGATCTCAGCAACGGCGTGGGCGGGGTGCGTAAGATCAAGAAGCTGGGCGTAGCCGCTGATGACGGTGAGGAGGTTGTTGAAGTCGTGGGCGATGCCGCCGGCGAGGAGGCCGATGGCTTCCATTTTGGCGAGGCGGGCGATCTGATCCTCGATGCAGCGCTGGTCAGTGACATCCACCGCAATGCCTCCGACGAAGATGCGTCCGTCGAGTTGGACAGGGAAGCGGCGGACCAGCCAGTCGCGTTCGCCGCTGCTGCCTTTGAGGCGGAGCGGCCGTTCGTCGACTGCTTCTCCGGCGAGAACGCGGGCGTGGTCCTCGTCTGCTTCCTGAACCAGGGCCGAAGGGAAGAACCGGCTGGGAGCGGCGCCGCGCCAATCGAGGCCGCCGGCAAAGTGCTCCTGCCAGCAGGCATTGGTGTAGACGTAGCGTCCTTCCGGGTCGCGCAGGAAGGCGGCGACCGGCAGGTGATCCATGAAAGCGGCGAAGCGGCTTTCAGATTCGGAGAGGGCGCGCTGGGAGGCGGCAATGGAAGCGAGGCGGGCGGACAAGACGGCGTAGAGCAGGAGGCTGGTGACGGCGACGAAGAAAAGGCCCTTGTATTGGCTGATCAGGGCGAATTGAGGGGCGCTTCCAAAGAGGCGGAAAGCGAGCTCATCGGAGAGGATAATCCACGCGCCGGCGGCCAGCGCGTAGACGCCTGCAATGCGTAGCGCGCTACGGGCTGGAACGAGTTTGGGAAAGCGCCCCATGGGAGAGATGAAAAAGGCGGCCCACCGAAGGGGGTGAGCCGCCGCGGTCTTGAAAAATCAGAATCGGCTAAAGACCCAGGATAACCAGCGCCATGACTGCGGAGGCGATGGGGAGGATCAGGAGGGCCTTTTTGAGTTTCTTAGGATCATCACCGGCGATGCCGCCGATGACAGGAGAACTGACCACAAGGCCGAGCCACCCACAGGTGGAGGCGATGCCGGTTGCGGTAGCGTCGAGGCCCTGCGCTTTGAAGGCGCCGCCGACCAAGCCGAGGGCCGTGGGAAAGACAGGAGCCATGGCGAGACCGCCAAGGAAGACGAGGACCCAGGCAGTGGTGGCATTGCTGCTCTGGAGCATGAGGTAGGTGGTAATGGCCATGGCGATGCCGGCGCCGAAGAGGACCATCTTGGGGGTGACGCTGGCCAGCACCGGGACCACGGCGATACGGCCGAGCAGGAGGCCGAGAGCGAAGCCGAGAGAGAGGATCGTGAGCGCCTTGGATTCCGGCACGCCCTGGGCGATGAGGTGCCGCGCCAGCCAGTTCCACACGCCGCACTCGCAGGCGACGTAGAGGAAGAGCGAAAGGGAGAGGAGCAGCAGTACCGGGCTCCCGATCAGGGTGGAAACCGATTCCGCCTGGAAGGCCACCTTGCCGCTGGCGGGCGCCATTTCGGTGAAGCCGTTGACGGCCAGGGCAATGAGGGCGATGGAGGCGGCGAAAACCAGCAGACGGCTGGCGTTGTTCTTGAAGAGGTGGGCGGCGATGAGGGGAGTGATCAGGCCGCCGAGACCGAAGAAGAGATTCACGGCGTTGAAGACGGCCGCGCCTTGGAGCCACGGGACATTGATGTCGCCGGCGACTGCGAAAGCGGATGTGACCAGTGCGCCGCCGCCGGTGCCGAGCAGCAGCATCATGCCGGAGATGGAGCCGTAGCCCTTGGCGCTTTTGAGCCCGATGAGGGCGATGCCGATGAGGGTGAGAGAGAGCAACATGCCCAGTTTCTTACCCTGCAGATCCATGAGCGGTCCGGCAAAGAAACCGCCGATCATCAGACCGATGGCTTGCATCATGCCGATGTTGCCGTTCTGCTTTGGCGAGAGGCCAAACTTCTTGGAGAGCTCAGGCAGGATAGTGCCGAGCATGGCGGCAATCATGCCGTAGGTGAGGATGCCGAGGATGTCAGCGATGAGGAGCATAGCGAGAAGATGCTATCAGATCGGGGCACCGCCTTGCGCGGGGCCGACTGGCGGGGCTGATGGGCAGGCCCGGAATGTCCAAGAAGACAACGGGCCGCGAGGCGGGCGCCGCGCGGCCCGTGCCGGTCAGGAAGTGAATGATTAGCGCAGGATCTCCGTCAGAACGCGGCCAGCGGCGCCGCTGGGCGGTTCGACTTCCAGGATTTGGGAGAGAGTGGGCGCGACGTCGGGCACCATGATGCGGTTGGCGTACTTGCCGCTCTTGATCCAGGGGCCCATGAAGATCACGGGTACGTGAGAGTCGTAGTTCCACGGCGTGCCGTGGGAGGTGCCCTTTTCTTCGAACAGCCAGTAGGGCTCCGGGACGACGATGAGGTCGGAGGCGCGAAGGTAGAAAAAGCCGTTCTGGGCGCGGGTTCCAACGAAGTCGGAAGGAGCGAGGCCGCGGCGCATCTCCTCGCGCAGGAAGACGCGGGCGATGTGGGGGAGCTTGCGGACGGCCGCGGCGGCAGTGGACTGGACCTCTTCCAGGTCGAGTTTCTTGGAGGCGATCAGGGCATGGTCGAAGTAGGGGGCCGGACCGCTCTTGCCGAGAATCCACTCGGCATGACCGTACTTCTCGTCCAGGGCGCTCTGCACGGCGGCCAGGACGGTCTTCTCGGACATGCGGCCGCCGGGCATGCGGCGCTGGACCTGCACTTCCGGCATGGGCGCGACGCCGTGGTCGGCCGTGAGGACGACGAGGACGTTGGACATGCCGAGCCGCTTGTCGAGAAAAGCGAAGAACTCGCCGAGGACCTTGTCGGTATGCAGCGTGATGGAAGCCGCTTCGGGCGAATCCGGGCCTTTGGCATGGCCGACAGTGTCATTGGCGGAGAAGCTCATCGTGAGGACGTCGATCCCTCCGTTGCGGCCGAGATTTTCACCCTCGATGGCGGCTTCGGCAAAAGCGACGACGAAGTCGTTGCCGGGGTTGGATTCGGCCGCCTTGTCGTAGTTCAGGCCGCCCTTGAACTTGTCGATGACTCGGCTCTCGTTGAACTTAGCGGCCCAGGCGGGGAACTGCTGGAAGTAGAAGGTGGACGAAATAAAACTGCCGGAGGGCTTGTCGAACCAGAAGGCGCCGTCGGCCATGCGGCCGGCGGGGAGGATCGCGCTGCGGTCTTTGATGGAGACGCCGATGACCTTGGCCTTTTCCCGGCCGAGCATCTTCAGTTCATCGCCGACCGTGGAGACCAGGAGCCGATGCGGAGAAGCGCCGCCGCGGCCCTCGACGCCGAGAGACTTGACCGCCGGGTCGCTGACGCTGGTCACTTGCTTGCCAGTATTCCGATCGAGCCATTCATTGCCGACAATGCCGCTGCTGGAAGGCATAGCGCCGGTAAGCATGATGGAGTGACCGACGGCGGTGACGGTAGGCATGTGCTCGTAGTGCGCGTTGGTGAAGACGGCGCCGGAGTCGAGCAGGCGCTTGAGGCCGCCCTTGAACTGGCCGCCGAATTTAGTGAGGTAGTCGAACCGGAACTGATCGACGGCGACGAGCACGACGAGTTTTGGCTTGGCGGGAGGCCCGGCCGGACGGGTTTGAGCTGCGCCGACGGGCGCAAGAAGGAGGGCGGCGCCGAGCGCCGTGCAAAGGAGTGCTTTCATTGCTGACTTTACCTACTCAATGACTGCGCCGGTGCCTTGGATCTGGTAGGTCGTGGTGGGGCCGGTGATCTTGGAGGCGTCGAACGGCTTCTTGTTCTCTTCCGCTTCATGCTTGGCCTGGGCGATGGCCTGGTCTTTCGTCATTTCGATCTTGGCGAACTTGCCTTCCGCGACAGCGGTCTTGCCGATGGAGTCCTTGGGGAAGACGATCTCGCCGTCTTTGACCTTGATGCGGACGGCGGCTTTGGTCTTGGAGTCGAGGATGATCATCCAGCAGCCCATCTTCTCGCAGACTTCGCTGACGGTGCCCTTCACTTGGACAGTCTTGCCAACGTAGTCAGCGGGCTTGGCCTTGAGGTCGTTGATGGAGGTTTGCTGCTTGAGCGTGAGAGGCTTACCCAGGGGGCTACCCGCCCAGGCGAAAAGCGAAGAGATGGTCAAGAGAATGGTCGCGAACTTCATGCTCCCATTCTCTCTCAATCGAAGGATGGGTGGTTCCGGGCGTTCGCCGGGCGGCTAGTTCTTCTTGGCGGCCGGTTCGCGGGCGAGGCGGACTTTGGCGCCTTCCACTTTCTTTTGGATCTTGGCGATTTCGGCCTGATCGATGTCGCTGGGGGCATTGGACTGCCACTCCGTCAGGGAACGCTCCCACTGCGTGATGGCATCTTTGAGGTTGTCCATCCCCTGGTAGACATCGCCGAGGTGCTCATGGACGGTGGGGTCGCGCGAGCTGCGTTCGAGTGAGCGCTTGAGTTGCTCAACGGCCTCGTCCATTCGGTTCATCCGGAAATAGACCCAACCGAGGCTGTCGAGGAAGGCGCCGTTGTTGGGTTCCAGGTCCACGGCTTTGCGGACCATTTCCAGCGCCTCGGGGAGGCGGACGTTGCGGTCTGCCAGCATGTAGCCAAGGTAGTTGAGGGCGGAGGCGCTTTCGGGGTTGAGCTTGAGAACCTGCTTGAACTCGTTCTCGGCGAGGTCGAACTTTTTCTGCCGCTCATACATGGCGCCGCGCATGAAGTGAATGGTCTCCGTCTCTTCGGGCGTCTTGGAGAGTTCGCCGGCCTTGTCGATGGCCTTGGCCATTTCGGCATGGTTCTTCTGCTTTTCGTAAACCTGAGCCAGGGCAATCCAGGTCTCGCGGTCGCTCTTGCCGTCGAACATCGTCTTGAGAATCGTCTCGGCCTCCTTGAAGTGGCTGAGATCGGTGTAGACCGTGGCGGCGACGGACTTGAGGATGCGGTCCTGGGGATATTTCTGGAGAGACGACTTCGTCAGTTTCTCCGCTGCGGCGAAGTCCTTGCCGGCGCGGAGCGCGTCAATCGCCTGGGCCATGGCGCGGGGAGCGGCCTCTGGATCGAGGTCTGCGATCTCCTGGAAAGTAGCGACGGCATTCTGCGTCTGTTCGGAGAAGCGGTAGAGGATGCCAAGCCGCTCGAGGAGGATCACGCGGTTGGAACGCTCGCCGGTGGAACTGGGGCGCTTGTCCATTCCGGCCAGAACCTCTTTGAGTTTGGCGATGGCTTCGTTGGTCTTTCCTTCGGCTTCGAGCAGGCTCACTTCGTTGTATTGGATCTCGAGGTTGTTCGGGTCGAGTTTGGAGGCCTTGCGGGCATACTCGTGAGCTTTGGCGAAGTCATGCTGCTGCCGGAAGATCTGTGAGAGGCGGAGCGCGGAAAGGAGGTCAGTAGGATCCTCCATGCCGAGTTCTTCAAAAACGGGCTTGGCGGCGGCCAGGTCGTCGGCCTTGAAGAGCGATTCGGCGTAGGCGCGTTTGAGGTCGGTATTATCCTTGTTCAGATCGAGCGCGCGCTTGTAGGCATCCGCGGCCTGCCGGTATTCCTTCAGCTGCTCATACGCGGAAGCCAGGGCCATGAGCGTGCGGGTGCTGGGGTTCTTATCCACCACCTTCTTCAGCATCTGGCTGGCGCCGGCGGTGTCGCCGAGGTCGGAGTAGACCATGGCCAGGCCGGTGAGGCCCTCTTCGTTATCCGATTGGAGTTCGAGGGCTTTCTTGTATGCCTTTTCGGACGCGACGGAGTTCTGGGCGAGTTTGTACAGGCGGCCCAGCATGAGCCAGTTGTCGATGTCTGTGGGGCTCTTCTCGCCGACTTTTTCGTACTGCGTGATGGCCTGCTTCAGCATGTCTTCGTTCATGCGGTTCTGCTGGCCCTCGCGGATGCGCGCGGTATAGAGGCGGCCGAGGATGCGGCGGGAGTTGACGTCGTCAGGGTTGCGCTTGACGGCCTCTTCAAACTCATTGACGGCGGAGCGGATCTGGCCGGACTGGATATAGAGGTCGGCGAGTTCCTGGGAGAGGCTAGCGGCTTCGGGGTCGTAGCGCATGGCGAGCTTGTAGTTTTCGATCGCCTTGCCGACATACTCCCCGCGGCCGCCGTATTGGGCTGCCAGGTCGGAATAGAGGTGTCCGAGCGCGGCGTGGTAATAGGCCGCCGCCTTGGGATTCTTGGGCTGGGGCGTGCCTGGACCCTGCGCCGCCGAAGGGAGCGCCGCTGCAGCGAGGAGGACGCCCGCTGCCAACCATGGAACTGCGAACCGTGTGTTCATGAATCGTCCACCCCTCCCGGCAGAGCCGGCCGAAACCGACAGCATTGCCCAGGTTAGGTCTGTCTCCTAACTATAACTGATGCCTGTTGACCCCGCCGGGGTTTCATCCGTTTCGGGCGGAAGCCCCGTAGACTTGTAAGGTAGTGTCAAATCCGGCGCATCCCCTGTTGGTGGTTTGCGGGCCGACGGCCTCCGGCAAGAGCAGCCTGGCCCTTTCCCTGGCTCTTCGGTTCGGGGGTGAGATCGTCAACTGCGATTCGCTGCAAGTGTATCGTGGCATGGACGTGGGAACAGCGAAGCCGGCGGCGGCGGAGCGCATGGCGGTGCCGCATCATCTCTTTGACATTTTGGAGCCGGAGCGAGTTTTCAACGCCGGGGATTATGCGGCCGCGGCCAGGCGAGTGATCGGGGAGATCACGGCCCGGGCTCGGCTGCCGGTGGTTGTCGGCGGGACGGGGTTCTATCTGCGGGCACTATTGGAAGGTCTGGCGGACGGTCCGGCCCGCGACGACAGGCTTCGGCAAGGCATGGCTGTCCGGGAAGCCCGCCGGCCTGGCAGCCTGCACCGCATTCTGCGCCGGCTGGACGCCGCCACGGCGGCGCGAATCCACCGGAACGACGTCCAGAAGACGACCCGGGCACTGGAAATCTGCCTGCTGGCGCGGCAGCCCGCGTCGCTGCTGTTTACCGCCAGTGCTTCGGCGGCTCTCGAAGGCTACCGGGTGTTGCAGATTGGCCTCGATCCGCCTCGCGCAGAACTCCATGAGCGTATTGCCGCCAGAACCCGCGCTATGTTCGAAGCCGGCCTGGAAAGGGAGGTCGAGGAGCTTCTGGCGCATGGGGTTCCGGCTACCGCAAAGGCCTTTGAATCTATTGGATATAAAGAGACTCTGAGCATGCTGCAAGGGTGTATCACGCGCGACCAGGCGATGGAATTGACCACCATTGCCACGCGCCAGTATGCGAAGCGCCAACTCACATGGTTCCGCCGGAACCCGCAGGTCAGATGGCTGCGGTGCTTTGGCGAAGCAGAAGAAGCGAGGCAGTCAGCTGTGAGTTGGGTGAATGATTGGTGCGGCGGGGAAGCGGATTTTACATAACGAACCGAGTTTACGCACGTATTAGCTAGTGGAGTGGTAGCAGCAGCTTCACGGATGTCACCATTTTTAGGTGGTGTGCGAAAACTAATGTGTTTATGTTACACCACATAAAAGTTGGTAAATTTTCCGGAGGCGCTTGCTATAAGCCACGCGCATGAGACTATAATCAGAGTCAGGAGTCCACGATGACCAAAACTATGAAGTTCTTCGCATTGTTTCTTACGATTGCTATGGTGTGTGCCAGTGCAGCCAGCTACTCGGTTACCCTCTTCCAGCCCTCTCAGGTTGGCGGGAAGGACCTGAAGCCGGGCGAGTACAAGCTGACGGTTGACAAGGACAAAGCCATCATTTCGCAGGGCAAGGATAAGGTGGAAGCGCAGGTCAAGCTCGAGTCGGCGGATACGAAGTACTCAACGACGACCGTTCGCTATGCGGACGAGAATGGCAAGTCGAAGGTCCAGGAGATCCGTCTGGGCGGGACGAACACCAAGGTAGTCTTTAACTAACTGAGCCGAAGAAGATTCTGTTCGCAGAAGCAGCCCCCGGGGTTCTCCCCGGGGGCTTTTCGGTGTCAGGGCCGCCTTGAGCTCCTGCTATACTTCCCTCGTGTTCAGGCTGGTATTTAGCTTGTTGTTGGCGCTGTCTCCGTGCGTCGTGGGGGCAGATGAGACGGTGGCGGTTCTTCCGTTATCGAATGCGGGGCAGTCGAGGAACCTGGATTGGGTGGGTTACAGCTTGGGGGAAGCGTTGCTGCGGTCGTTTTCGGCGGCCGGCGCAACGGTGGTGCCTCCGCAGGATCGGGACCAGGTGCTTTCGGAGATGGGGGTAGCGAAGTTTGCGCTTTTGACACGGGCGAGCGCAATGGAAATTGCGGTGAACCTGAACGCGTCGCAGGTGGTGTATGGCGAGTTCGAGGTAAAGCCGGCACCGGCGGGGACTTCAGGGTCCAAGGGGGTGTTGAGCCTGACGTGTCACGTCGTGGATGTGCGGCGTGTGCGCCGCCTGGGTGCCTTCCAGGAGTCGGGACCGCTGGAGGAACTCTCTTCTTTACAGCAACTTGTGTCATGGAAGGCGCTGGGAGTGGCGATGCCGCGGCTGGCGGTGACTGAGGAAGAGTTCCGGCGGAGCAATCCGGCGGTTCGGCTGGATGCTCTGGAGAGTTACGTGCGAGGTCTGATGGCGACAGCGCCTGATCAGAAGCATAAGCTGCTGGCGACGGCAGCCCGCCTGGCGCCAGGCTTTTCGGCGCCGTGTTTTGAGCTGGGGCGGTTGAATCTATTCGCTCTGAAGAACTACCCTGCCGCCGCGGAGTGGCTGCAGAAAGTGGCAAGCACGGACTTCCATTACCGGGAAGCTCTGTTCTATCTGGGGGTGGCGCGCTTGAGAACCGGAGAGTTCCAGGCGGCGGCCGAGGTGTTGCGGAAGCTCGCCGATGAGGTCCCTTTGCCGGAAGTTCTAAATAATCTTGGAGTTGCGAGGACTCGCCTGAATGATCCGGCCGCCGCGGAGCTGTTTCGGAAGGCGATTGAGAGCAATCCGAGCGATCCGGACCTGCATTTCAATGCGGGCTATGCCCTGTGGCGGCAAAGCGCGTTCGCGGACGCAGTGGAGGAGTTCCGCGCCTCCCTGCAGCGCCACCCGGAGGACGAATCCGCGACGTTGATGCTGGGCCGCTGCCTGAAGCAGCAGCCGTATCGCGCCGGAGACCTGAAGACGGAGGGGCTGGAACGGGTGAAGACGGAATACAACGAGTCCGCGTGGTTGGCGCTGAAAGCGATGATGGCGCCCAAGCAAGAGCGCTGAAGGTGAAGATAGCTTTAGGACTTTAGCCGCGGGTGGGAACTGCGATGCCAGTACAATAAGAGAGAAGTGCGTTTTCCCTGGATTCTGCTTGCGCCATTGGCGCTGTTGTGCGCAGAGGGCCCGAACGATGGCGGCAAGCCGAACGGGCGGAAGGAGTCTGTGGCGATGGCGGGTGGGCGCGCGACACCCCGCATCACCAACTCCGGCCAGAGGAATGAAAACGTCGTCGTCTACCTGATTGACACGAATGCGATCAAGGAAGCCAACGTGCGTCTGGGGACGCGGCCGACGGCCGTGGATGAGTTCTCGACTGAGTCGCAGTATTTCGCGACGGAGCATGGCCGCCCGGCGTCCGAGGCATTAACTATGAGGCCCGCCGGAGCGACTACCGGCTGGCACGGGGATGCGGGCTTCCAGCATCAGAACAGCGTCTTCAATGCGCGGACATTTTTCCAGGTGGGCGGCGTGAAGCCATCGCACAGGAACTTCTATACCGGGCGGCTGACCGGGCTGTTGCCGCGACTTGGCGCCCTGACCGCCACATTCGCCCAGCGCGACATCCGAGGCATGGTGAATGGAAATGTGCTGGTGCCGTTGCCGTCGGAGCGGACGCCTCTGGCGACGGATCCGGCGACGCGCAAAATCGTTCAGCAGTTCCTGAATGCGTATCCGAACGAGGCGCCCAACCGGCCGGATTTCGATCAACGGGCATTGAACACGAACGCCCCACAGCGGATTGACGACATTGCGGGCAGCCTGCGTCTGGACACTCCCATGCGCGCCAAGGAGAAGCTGATCCTGCTCTACGGCCTGGACCGGCAAAACATTGATGCGTTTCAGTTGGTGGCAGGGCAGAACCCGGACACCATCATTCACAACCAGCGGGCGCGCATCGCCTGGCTGCACACCTTTTCGCCAGCGACAGTCCTGCAAGCGGCGGGTTCGTTTACGCGGAACCGCTCGGCACTGATTTCGGAGCCGAACGCCGTCGGGCCGCGGGTGCGGTACGGCTACAGCATTGAAGAGTTGGGGCCGGATTCCTACTTCCCCATCAACCGGGCCACGAACACGTTCCGTTACGGTGCGAATCTTCAGCACCTGGCGGGCGGCGGGCGGCACCAGATCCAGTTGGGCGGCGACTACAGCCGGTTTCAGCTCAATGGCGAGGAAACATACAACGGACGCGGCCAGTTCCAGTTTGGCGCCGGCTGGGGGCGGAACTCGATCGACAACCTGCGTTGGGGGACGGCTCTGGCCTACGAAGTGTCTCTGGGCGAAATCCACCGCGGCTATCGCAACTGGATGGCAAATCTCTATGCGGGCGACAAGTTCAAGGTCAATTCGAGGGTGATTTTGACGTATGGGGTGCACTACATGGCGGACTCGCGGCCGTTCGAGGTGCAGAACCATGAGACGCTGCCCTATAGGACGGACGGCAACAATTTTTCGCCGCAGTTCGCGCTGGCCTGGCAGGCAGGGCACGGGTGGGTGGCCAGGGCCGCCTATACGACGACCTTTGGCAGAATCCTGCCGGTGACTTACCAGCAGATTCGGTTGAACCCGCCACATGTGACGTATGTGATGGCCCCGGATCCGTACTTGCCTGATCCGCTGCGGGGCGTGTCTGTCGGTCCTGGAGCGCGGTACTCGCCCACCTGGATCGCGCATGAGCTGGCGACGCCGTATTCCCACCAGTACAACGCTTCCGTGGAGAAGCGCATGGTCGCCGGGTCTGTGCTGCGGCTGAATTACATCGGCAGCCGGACGATCAAGACATTGAATGCATACACGATGAACCGCGCAGAGCCGGTGCCGGGGATTCCGCTCACGACCGCAACCGTCAACGACCGGCGCCCGGATTCCCGCTACTACGACGTGAAGTGGATTGTGAACGGCGGTCAGGCATACTTCGATGCCGGACAAGTGACGTGGGATCTGCCGAATCGCAGGGGCCTGTTGGCCAACGTCGGCTATACGTTCTCCAAGGCAATCGATAGCGGCGCGGACTTCACCGCGACGGCGGCGAACAAAGACGTGACCAGTTTCCGGACGCAGTGGCAATACGATTCGTTCCGTGACCGTAAGGGGCTTTCCAACTTCGATTCGACGCACGCGCTGGTATTCAACTATTCCTACGACATCCCGGGTCCGCAGCAGGCTCCGGCCGTGGTGCGGGCAGCATTGTCGCGCTGGCAGATTTCCGGCGCGAACATGTGGAAGAAGGGGACGCCGCTGACCTTGTACATTGGCAGCGACTCGCCGGGATTCGGCAACGTGGATGGCGGGGGTGGCGACCGGCCGAACATCGTGGACCCGTCGATCCTCGGCGCGACCATCGCCAATCCGGATGTGGCGTCTCAGATCCTCACGCGCTCGCGTTTCGCGTTCCTGAATTTGGGGCAGAGATCGGGATCGCTGGGACGAGGCACGTTCCGGAAGTCGTCGATCTGGAACTGGAACGCCGCGCTGGTGCGTCAATTCCGGATGCCGAATGAGTGGGCCGTGCAGGTGCGGGCAGAGGCCTACAACGTATCCAACACGCCCCAGTTCGATGAGCCGCAGCGCAACCTGAGCTCGCCCGCGTTTGGAAAGATCACCAACACATTGAACGACGGACGCGCATTCCAGTTCGGCTTCCGGCTGCTGTTTTAGTTGAAAGCGCGGAACGTGGGGATCTGAACCAGTGAATCGTCGGCCAGGGCGCGACCGGCGGCGGCCAGCGACGCACCTTCCTTGAGCAGCAGAAGCACCGCAATTTCATCGCAGGCTTGGAACTTGGGGCAGCGCAGGCAGTCTTTCCAGGCCTTCAGGGGGAGCTCCGCGCGGTCGACTTCGCGATACCCCAACTTGGTGAAGAATCCAGGGACGTAGGTGAAGGCGAAGAGCGCGTCGAGATCGTATTCGCGGCCTTCCCTCTCCAGCGCCTCCATGAGGAGCCGTCCGGCGCCCTGCCCCTTGGTGTCCGGATGGACGGCGAGGGAGCGGACCTCGGCCATGGTAGGGCCGTAAAAGTGGAGGGCGGCGCAACCGAGTATGCGTTCTCCGTCGCAAAGAATGGTGAAGTCCCGGATACCCTCGGAGAGTTCAAACTCGTTGCGGGGCAGCATGATGCCCTGCCGGGCATAGTCGTTGATGAGCGACAGGATGCCGCCGATGTCGCTCATTCTGGCCTTACGCAGCGTCATTCGGAGGACTCTTTCAGCCGGGTTCCAATCGCCTCGCCGGCCACGAGTTTCTTCACGATACCGGGAGCGGCGCCGGCCGCGATCACGACTTCTCCCACACCATGCTCGAGCGCGGCACAGGCGGAATTGAGCTTGGCCTCCATACCGCCGGAGGCGATGCCGCTGGAGATGAGCGTGCGGCATTCTGCGGGCGTCAGCGTGGAGAGCGTGGCTCCTTCCGCGCCGCGGACGCCCTCGACATCAGTGAGGAAGAGCAGTTTATCGGCGCCGTAGCCGGCGGCGCAAGCGACGGCCATCTGATCGGCGTTCACGTTGTAGACGTTGCCCTGGCGGTCTCCGGCAACGCAGGCGACAACCGGGATGAAGCCGCTGCCGGTGAGTGCTTCGAGAACTTCGGGATTGGTGCGGATGATCTGTCCGACCGCGCCGAGTTCCGGCTTCATCTGGCGGGCTTCGGCGAGAGCTGCGTCGATGCCGCTGATGCCGACAGCGGGCGCTCCGGCGGCCACGAGCGAACTCACCAGTTCCTTATTGACGCTGCCGGCAAAGACCTTCACGACCGCGTCGATGACGTCGGGTGAAGTGACCCGCAGCCCGTTCACAAAGGTGCTCTCCACGCCTCGCTCCTTCAGAAAGCGAGTCATCTGCTTTCCGCCGCCGTGCACGACGACGGCTCGCACACCGAGGCTGGGCAGTTCGGCGATCTGGCTGGCGAGAGCCGCGCGTGAGGCGGGGTTGTCGAGTAGAGTTCCCCCGAGTTTGATCAGGACCTTCACAGCAGTCCCTCCGTTTCCGGGTAGCCGAACATCAGGTTCATGTTCTGCACTGCCTGACCGGCAGCACCTTTTACCAGATTATCGATGCAGGCGACGACGACGGCGCGGCCGGTGGCGGCGTCGAACTTCAGGCCGATGTCGCAGAAGTTGGTGCGTGCCACGCGGCTCAGGTCGGAGACATGCCCTTCGGGATAGATGCGGACGAAGGGTTCGTTGGCATAGGCGGAAAGGTAGACGTCGAGGAGTTCCGCACCCGACTTGATGTTCTGGGTGCGGAAGTAGATGGTCTCGAGAATGCCGCGGTCAATGGGGATGAGTTGGGCCGTGAAGCTGAACTCGCGCTCCTCAAGTGCGGAGTTCATCAGGACTTCCGGGACATGCCGGTGGTTCAGGATCGAGTAGGCCGAGAAGTTCTCTGTGACCTCACAGAAGCTGGTCTTGAGGCTGGGCTTGCGGCCGGCGCCGCTCACGCCGCTTTTGGCGTCACATACGATGCCTGCGGAGCGGTCGACGACGCCCGCCTGGATGAGGGGCCGGATTGCCAGGTTGGCGGCGGTGGGATAGCAGCCGGGATTCGACAGCAGTTTTGCGCCGGCGATGGAGCTGCGATAGAACTCAGGCAGGCCGTAGACGGCATCGGCCAGCCACTGCGGTTGGGTGTGGTCTTCCTTGTACCAGTGCTTGTAGCGTTCCACTGTCCGGAGCCGGAATGCGCCGCTGAGGTCGATCACCTTGATGCCGCGCTCGAGCATGGGGGGCGCGATTTCCATGGAGACTTCCGGAGGCGTGGCCAGGAACACGACGCCGACCCCGGCCGCCGCTACCTCGTCAGCGTGGGTGGAAAGAACCTGATAGCCCTGGTGTCCAATGGGGAGGACGTCAGGGGCGCTGTCGGTGCGATGCTCCAGCAGCACCTGCACAGTCTGAGGATGGCGGGCGAGGATCTTCTGCAACTCGACGCCGCTATAGCCGCGGAAACCAACTACACCAGCAAGCAAAGCCATGGGGTCGCCACCTCGATTGGATAATTATGCATTCTCATGAATAAATATAACACACAAGATCCTGCATAGCCAGCCCTGGCGGCCGGAGAGAGGTGCAGTTGTCCCAGTACCGTTTGGGTTGTTTGAGCCGTGCAGAATTCGTACATTCGGATCAGCGGCAGGCAGCGGTCCGAAGCGCGGAAAGCGCCAATTAGGAGGAGGCGGATCGCCGCCGCCGCGGGTCGTGAAGAGGGGTGGCGGGGCCGGACATGGAGGCTGGATCCGGCGCTGGGCGACGGATTCGGCGAGTGGGGGATTTCACCGATCCTAAAGTGGTCCCACCTTAGTACCGATAGAACCATCGTGCACCCACTGCACCAGCCCGAGGTACTCGCCGAAGCAGCGGCCGGACTCAGCCGTCAACTGCAGTCTCTTCTCCATGAGACCAGCGAGAAGATTCAGCCGATTCTCCACAGACTGGACCGTAGATTTCATCGGCGGCTGAAGGAACTGGAGTTTACCTCAGATCAGGCTGCGTGTCTGCAGGAGATCACATTGGGCGCCGCGGCGAAGGCGCTGACAGCGGGTGGAGTGATTCAGGGATTCCTGGACACGGTGCGATACCGCGGCCGGCGTCTGGCGAAGCTGGAATTGACACCGGCGCAGGTGGTGCGTGCGCTACGCGAATATGACGGAATTCTGAATCAAGCGCTGAGTCAGAAACTGCGGAGCCAACTGCCGGACCTGGAGTGGCTGCGGGGGCAGTTGCACTTCCTGGTCATCCTGACACTGAACAATGCCTTTTACCAGGTGCGGGAAGCGGAAAGTAAGGCGTTCTACGAGCTATTCCGGGCGGAAGTGGAGTCGAGGAGCCTGCAGGACCTGCTGCCCAGGTTTCTCGAGGTTCTAAAGGTCTATACCGGGGCGGGCGCGGCGAGCATTCACCTGGTGGACGAACACGGCTGGCTAGCGGGAGCCGCGGCAATCCCCACGGATCAGGAGGAGCGCATCCCATTGACCCCGCAGTTCCGGCGGCGTCTCTCCCGGCCCGTGTGTCTCATGGTGGAGAAAGAGCGGAAATCCGCTGCGGCGTCCTTGATCCTGCGCGAATCCTGGCGGCAGGGCAGCCAGACGGTGTGGTCCATTCCGCTTCTGTCGGCGGGACGGCTACAGGGCGTGATGCAGTTTGAGTTTGGTAAACCGTACACCTGGCTGCCGCGGGAAGTGGGCTTATTGCAGGCGGCGGCGGAGCGGTGCTGGCTGGCGGCTGAGAAAGCAAAGCTGCTGGAGCACCTGTCATCGCGGGAAGAGAAGATCCGGCAACTGGCGGAGCACATGGTGGAGGTGGAGGAGGCGGAGCGGAGGAGAATCAGCCGGGAGTTGCACGACGAGGCGGGACAATCGCTGCTGTGCATCCGGCTGCAGATGGAGATGCTCGAACAGGATCTCCCGCCGGAGTCCGCCGGGGTGAAGACGAGATTGTCCGACCTGCGCCAGATGACGGAACACACGATTCTGGAGATCCGCAGGCTGATTGCGGCGCTCAGTCCGGCGATTCTGGAGCAGATGGGGCTGGCAGCCGCACTAAGGCAATTGGTGGGCCGCTTTCGGGGAGTTCATGATGCGGAAGTACGAATCCAGCTGCCCCGGAAACTGGACCTGCCGAAGAGGGTGGAGATCATTGTCTACCGCCTGGTTCAGGAAATACTGAACAACATTGCCAAATATTCCCTTGCTTCTCATGTAAACCTTCTGGTGGAATCCGCCGATGGATACCTGAGGCTACATGTCGAAGACAACGGGGTTGGATTTGACGTGGAGGAAGCCCTCTCCCGGAGAGACTGTTACGGACTTTCGGGATTGCGAGAGCGCGTAGCCCTATTGGGGGGCAGATTAGCCGTGAGAAGCCGGCGCAAGCCGGGAGCCGGGACAACGGCGAGGACTCGGACGGCGAGATCAACAGGGCAGGTCGGTATCGACCTCCACGGAACGTCAATTTGGGCGGAGTTGCCGCTCAGCGACATGGGGAGCGCGCCGAGTGTTCCCAGAAGCGGGGAGAGGACCCAGTCCAGGGCAATTGCGCCCAGGCGACGGAGGCCCGCTTAACTCATGGCGACACTGTAGATATTGACTGGAGCTGACTTTATGGCAAAGATCCGAATTCTCCTGGCGGACGACCACACGCTCTTTCGTCAGGGCATCCGGCAATTGATCTCTTCTGAACCCGATATGGAAGTGATTGGCGAGGCTTCCAACGGTGGCGACGCCGCAGACAAGGCCGCGGAACTAAGGCCCGACCTGGTGTTAATGGACATCGGCATGCCTGGACTGAGCAGCTTTGAAGCCACGCGTCAGATCAAGAAGAATCGTCCGGAGACAAAAGTCCTTGTCCTCACAATGTATGACGACGAAGACTACCTCGTTGAAGGCATGGAAGTGGGGGCGAACGGCTACGTCCTGAAAGACAGCCCGGCGCATCAGCTTACCGCCGCCATCCGCGACGTCTGCCGCGGTGGCAGCTACCTGAGCCCGCGAATGCTCTCTCAACTGGTGGACGACTTCCGTTCGAGGATCAAGAGCGCCAACCGGTTGCCCCGCTTCGCTACCCTGACCACGCGCGAGAGGGAGGTTCTGAAGCTTCTGGCGGAAGGAAACTCCGTAAAAGAGATCGCGTGCGATCTCAACCTGAGCGTGAAGACGGTGGAAGCGCACAAGTTCAACCTGATGCGCAAGCTGGACATCCACAACAAGGCGCAGTTGGTGCAGTACGCCATTCAGAAGAAGATCATCAAAATCCCTAACCTGGCCTAATGCATGAGTTGCCGAACGAGGAGAGCCGCCGGCAAGTGACAAACCTGTTGGCGGGTCGGCAAGCCCCGCGCCAAGTTCACTGACGAACCACGAAGCCGGTGTACAATCGACTTCGACGCCAGTGAAGCTGGCGCGGGGTTTCTACTATGAATCGACGATCTCTTCTTTCCTCATCGCTTCTCATTCCGGGCCTGGGCAGGGTGACAGAGGCACAGACACCGGGGCGGCTACCGATCCGCAAAGGCATCCTGCTGGGCATGTTGCCGACAGCTCTTTCCATTGCAGACCGCTTCTCATTGGCGAAGGAGTGTGGGTTCCAATCGATGGAATGCGGCACGGAGGATGATCCCAAGGTGGCGGAAGAGATCCTGGCCGCCAGCCGAAAGTCGGGGCTGCCGATCCACTCAGTGATGAACCGGGATCACTGGAAATTTCCGCTGTCCAGTCCCGATCCGGCCATCGTGGCGCGATGTGTCCAGGGCATGGAAACGAGCATCCGCAATGCGAAGCAATGGGGGGCGGAGACGGTTCTTCTGGTGCCCGCCGTGGTGAATCCGGAGGTCTCCTATCAGCAGGCGTGGGACCGTTCGGTGGAACAGATCCGCAAGATGATTCCGCTGGCGCGCGAGTCGAAGGTGATCATCGCCGTGGAAGAGGTCTGGAACAAATTCCTGTTGAGTCCGATCGAGTTTGCACGTTACGTCGATCAGTTCCAAAGTCCCTGGGTGCAGGCCTATCTGGACGTGGGCAACATGGTGCTGTTCGGCTATCCGCAGGACTGGATCCGAACGTTGGGCAAGCGGATCGTGAAACTGCACTTCAAAGACTTCGGGTGGAAGTTCTACAACCTGCCCGTAGAGGGGCAAGCCAAACCGGTGCGGAAGCGAGTGCCTGAATTCGTCAACCTGCGGGAGGGCGACATCGACTGGAAGGCGGTTCATAAAGCTCTGGCCGATATTGGATACAAGGGCGACGCAACGGTGGAATTGACCAGCGGCAACGCCGAGTACCTGAAGGATGTGAGCCATCGCGTAGACCTGATC
This sequence comes from Acidobacteriota bacterium, assembly GCA_016213725.1. Classification (GTDB taxonomy): domain Bacteria; phylum Acidobacteriota; class Terriglobia; order Bryobacterales; family Bryobacteraceae; genus Paludibaculum. Next base: position 27,812 of record JACQZS010000101.1, read on the forward strand.
CTCGAAGGGGCTTGAGGGTAAGCCGCCGGCCGGCAGTTTTCGATAGACGGCGCCCGCAGATGCGAGACACAATGGGTGTACGCAGTTTCGGTAGGCGTTATGAAGAAATTCCTGCTCGGCATTCTTGCCGGACTCATCATTGCGGTGGTGTCCAGCGTGGTCATATTCTTTGGGGCGGTGAAGTTCGCCAACAGGCCACCTGACTTGCCGGCCAAAGCGTGGCTGGCTCTCCGGGTGGAAGGAGAGCTGCCTGAAGCGCCGCCGGTGTCATTCCCGCTGCCCGCTTTGGAAGCGCGCTCGCCATTGACGGTTGCGGAGATGTGGAGCGTCTTACGGCGCGCGGCCCGCGATCCCCATATTCAAGGCGTTGTGCTGAAGCCGCGCGGCCTCGCCGCCGGCTGGGGCAAGATCGAGGAGATTCGGGCCGGCATTGAAACCGTGCGGAAGGCCGGCAAGCCGGTGTATGCCTGGCTGGCTTCGCCCGGGATGCGTGAGTACTATCTGGCGTCGGCGGCCGACAAAGTCTTTGTGACGCCGGAAGACATTGTGGATGTGAAGGGGCTGCGCATCGAGGCCACCTACCTGAAGGGTACGTTGGACAAGCTGGGCGTGGAGGCGGAGGTGGAGCACATCGGCAAATACAAAGATGCCGGTGATGCTTTCACGCGGACTGGAATGAGTCCGGAGTCCAAAGAAGCGCTAAATGCCATCTTGGACGAGTTGTACGGACGGCTCTGCGCCGGCATCGGCTCCGGCCGGCGCCTGGCTCCCGAAAAGGTGCGGGCGCTGCTGGACGAGGGGCCTTTCCTAGCTCCGAAGGCCAAAGACGCCGGCCTGGTCGACGGGTTGGAATATGAACGCGACGTCGAAAAGATGCTGGCCGAAAAAGTGGGCCTGGATGCGACGAAGTCCGTTTCCGCACGACAGTTCCTGCAAGGGTCCGGAGCCCTGGAATCGAAGAAGACGCGCAGCATCGCTTATCTTGTGGCGCAAGGGGACATCCTGCGAGGAGCTGCTGCCGGCCTGTTTGGCGAGGATCGCAGTATCACTCCGCGCTTGATCGAGCGGCAGGCCAAGCTCATTGGTGATGACCCTTCGATCAAAGGCGTGATTCTCCGCATCGATTCCCCGGGCGGTGACGCGATTGCATCCGATGAGATCCTCTCTGAACTGCGTAAGCTGGCCCGGAAAAAGCCGCTCGTCATCTCGATGTCCGATGTGGCGGCGTCGGGCGGATACTACATTGCCATGACGGGCGATCCGTTGATCGCATATCCGCAGACGGTAACGGGATCGATTGGGGTGATCTACGGCAAGGCGAATCTGGCGGGGCTCTACGAGAAGGTAGGGATCAGCAAAGAGGTTCTGCAGCGCGGCCGTTTCGCCGATATCGATTCCGATTTTCGCAAGCTGAGTCCGGAGGGGCGGGCGAAGTTGAGAGAGTCCCTGCAGTTCATCTACGACGGATTCATCCGGAAGGTGGCGGCGGGCCGCCGCCGCAAGGCCTCCGACATCGAACCGCTTGCTCAAGGGCGAGTCTGGATCGGAGCGCATGCGCGCCAGAATGGGTTAGTGGACGAAGTAGGCGGTCTGGACAAGGCCGTCGAGTTGTTGCGTCCCAAGGCGGGACTCGGGCCCGAAGACCAGGTCCGGCTCGTTCTCTTCCCGGGGCAGAGGACCTTGCTCGACGAGATTTTCCGTCCGGTCCCCGAGACGGAATCCGGCTCGGTTTCCACGGAAGTTTCCATGCTGGTGCGGCAACTGCCTCCGGGTGTAGCGCCCTGGCTGGCAGGAGGCATTCTGCGGGTGATGCCTTATCAGCTGTCGTTCCGTTAGCGGGCGAGGCTTGCCCGGCGGCTGGCTATAGAAGGCTACTGAAATACTCACGCAGGCCGCGCCACATTGGTTTTGTCGCCATCAGCGGTTTTGTCTCCATCAGCGGTTTCGTCTCCATCAGCGAGAAGGGAAGAGTAGCGATGTCATTCATCGCGAGCGACGACCGACGAAGCTGGGGAGCGCAAAACCGAGTGGCCCATAGGACTGCTGCGGCGTCCGGCCTCCGGCTTCGTCCCAGCTCCTCCCCGATGTCCCGCATCGCCCTCGTCGCTGCTTCCAGCCGGCGGACGGACGGCGCGCGCAACGCGGCCTATGCGAGTGTTTCAGCAGCCTGCTAGAACGCGTGGCTGGAGCAGATGCCGTTGGACTGGAGGGCGACGGCCATCTTCTCAAGAGCGGATTTGTGGATCTGCGAAACGCGGCTTTCGTTGATCCCGAGAATCCCGCCGATTTCCTTCATCGTCATCTCGTTGGTGTAATAGAGCACGACGACCTTCTTGTACCGTTCCGGCAGGACGGCCATGGCGATATCGAGCTTTTCCTTCATTTGCTCGCGGGCGCACATGGAGTCCGGCTGGCTTTCGGGGCGGCTGGGGAACTCAGGCGCCGGCAAGTCTTCATTTTCCTGAGAGCGCGTGGAGGCGGAGATGAGGCCGACATTGCGGAGGTCGAGGGCCATCTGGCGCCAGCGCGTGATATCGACGCCGAGTTTCGCGGCGAGTTCCTCTTCAGTGGGTTGACGCTGCAACGTGGCAAAGAGATCCCGGGTGACCTGTTCCACCTGCTTGTGGCGCCGGCGAAGGTCGCGGGAAGCCCAGTCCAACTGCCGCAGGCTGTCGAGGATGGCGCCCTTGATGCGGTGCTTGGCGTAGCTGGAAAACGCCACCTGCTTGTTGGGATTGTACTTGGTAGCGGCGTCGAAGAGGCCCAGGATGCCGGCGTGGACCAGGTCGTCCAATTCAACGTGAACCGGCAGGCTCTCATGAACCCGCAAGGCGATCACCTTAACCAGGGGGAGGTTCTCCATCACCACCCGGTCCCGTCGCTCGAGCTTCGTTTCCTTTTTCGGCGCGCACGCTCTGGGCGCTTGTGCCTGGGGCTCCACAGCCTGCCTGGATGTTCTTTTCGGGGCCCGCTTCGCCTGTTCCATCGCCATTGCTACTGCAGTCGCTCTCGCAGCCATCGGAGTGTCCTTCTTCTTGCCAGAAATCGGCCCTGCGCCGTTCCCTCTAACGGGGAACTCTGCGCCTGTTTCCGGGGCCGCCGGGTCTGTCAATTCTTTGAGGAATTCGCCCGACAATCTAGGTAAGGCAATCGGCGGGCCACTTTGGCGAGGCTTCGGGTTCTTGCCTGCTGCATCAACTCTATCGACGGCAAATCCAAGATTCTTTAGGCTTTCCTGAAACTCCTCAGGCTCGGCGCTCGAGGCATGGGTAGAGCGGCCCAAGGGCACTTCCAGCTCTAATTCCCGTTTTGCCACGAATTGTCCGCGGGCCTTCATCTCAGGTCTCCTCAGTCTGGAACACCGAGTTCCATTCCGGTACAAATTACGCACGGGTGAGCGAGTAGAGACAACATCCCCTCACTCTCCTGGGCCAATCGTAGCTAATAACTGAGGATTTTCCGCTAGACGAATCGCCTTAGTTCTTAGGGTCGATATCCCTATGAAAAGCTAAGGCTAAACCCCAATTTGTGGTTCACCTGTCAGACCTTACCCCAACTGTTCCTTCTTGGTCGCCACCCAACTCTTGACCGCGAACGCGGCAAGTATCACCAGCACTATCCAGCGGAAGCGGCCGTCCAGGGTGAACCAGGCGGCCACTCCGAGCAGCGCGTATCCGGCCAGCGCCCACTTCAGCTTGCTCTTTAATTCCATGTGATCCCCATGATAAAACCACTTACTGAGAAATGCCCGAGGTGAGTGTCCCTCAGAACGGCCCGGGCGCCGAGGTCGGGCCTCCGCCTTAGCGCATGAAAGGGCCGTCCACACTCCTGGAGCAATGCACGGGCTTGGCTCAGCGCGGCATGTTGTAGGAGAAAACGAGCTGCAGGCGGATCTCCATGCCCTTGAACTCGGCGGGCAGAGGCGGGAACGGATTGCTGGCGCTGATGCCTGCGACGGCGGCGCGGTCCAAGGCCTCACGGCCGGAAGGCATGGAAATGACGAGCTTGGGGACGCCGCCCGACTTGCTGATGGAAAACATGATGGCGGTGCGGCCCTGCAGCCCTAGCCGGGCGCTTTCCGGGGTGACCGCCTGCCAGTTCCGTTTGACTGCGGCCAGCACCTGGATGAGATAGGGCCGGAAGTCCACGCCCTGAGGATCGCTGAGCAACTCCAGCGTGCTGGCATTGCGACGTGCGGAAGGATCCTGGCTGATGGCTTCGCTAATGCCACCCGAGCCCATGGCTCCGGTGTCGCCGACAACCAGGCCGCGGCCGCCGCTTTTCACCACGCTCCTGACCGCTTCATCCACGCTCTGCTTGGGCGGCGCGATGCGGGCCTGTCCGGCTGGCGCGGCGCCGGGTTGGGTGCCGCCGACCCGTTCAAACGGGTTAGCCAGCTTCGGCGCATCGGCAGGAGGGGCGCCGGGCAGGCGAGTGGACGGGCCATTGGGCAGATTCGGGAGGCCCTGCTGGGCCAGCTCCACGGGCGGGGCCTCGATCACGGCCGGCCGGGGAGATGGGGAGTTCACGCCGGGGGGAGGAGTGAAGGGCCTGCCAGCCGGCGTCTGTTGCGATTGCCGGATCTCCGGTTGCGGCATCAAAGCGGCCAAATCCACTTCCGCGGCGGGTTTGCCGCGCTGCGCTTCCTTCTGAGTGACTTTGAAGGGTGGGAGATTGCGCGGGGCAACCAGTGGAGTGGCGCGCCGCAGGTCTACGCGGACGTCGGTGCCTTCAAAGCTCCAGCCCCCGCCGGCGGGGGCATTCAGGGCGAAGAGGATGATCGCGACGTGATAGACGGCCGTGCCAACGGCGGCGAAGCGCTGGCGGCGAGACCGCTCCGGCTCATGCCGGAGAATCAGCAGCCGGGGTTCGCTGTGGTTGCCGTTCCAGTAGCGCTGAAAGTCCTCGAGCATGAAATCACAAGGCCGGCGGGGGCCCCAAATGGATAGACGCGTCTGCCAGCGTCTTTGCTACCACCTGGCCATGATCTTTCATTTCAGCTTCGATCCAGGTCGCCAGCTCGAGTGCGCGGGTGGCGGCTTCGCCGTCCACCTGTGGCCTGCTGCGGTCGCGCGAGGCCGCGGCGAACGACTCCAGTTGCCGCTTGAGCGGCTCCTGACGGGTGACTCCCTGAGGCAGGAGCTTGACCTGCCGCTTCTCGTCCACGGCGATGGAGAAGCACTCCTGCTTGGCGTAATCGACAGAGACGTATTGCCTGGGCTGGAAGTAGCGGAGCTTGCGCACCCGTTCCGTGGAGACCCGCGAGGCGGTGAGATTGGCAATGCAGCCACCGGGGAAGGTAAGGCGGACATTGGCGATATCCGCTTTTTCGGAGAGAACCGGGATGCCGGCAGCGCGCACTTCTGTGGGCATGGCGCCGGTAATGGAGAGGAGGATGTCGAGGTCGTGAATCATCAAATCCAGCACGACATCGACATCGAGGCTGCGCGGGGTGAAGACGCTGAGCCGGTGGATTTCGAAGAACAGCGGCACGGTGACCAGCCGGCGGGCCGCCTCCACGGCGGGATTGAAGCGCTCCAGGTGACCCACCTGGAGAATGCGGCCGTGCTGGGAAGAGCAAGCCGTCATCTGGCGAGCCTCCTCGATGGTGACGGCGATGGGCTTTTCCACCAGGACGTCGAGCCCGGACTCCATCAGGCGGCAGGCAACTTCGCGGTGGGCCACGGTGGGGACGGCGACGACGGCGGCTCGGCAAGCGGCGGCCAGGTCGTCCAGCGACGCGAAAGCCTTGCACCCGAATTCGGCGGCCGCGGCGGCCGCCCGGGCAGCGTCGGTATCGAACAGCCCAATCAGTTCCGCTCCGGTGCTCTCGCGAATCACGCGCAGGTGGTTGCGCCCGAAAACTCCGGCGCCGCACACACCCATCGCCAACTTCTGCTCGCTCATTCTTCCTCCGGCGCGTAGCCGGCGACGGCGATGCCGTGGCGCGCGGCCAGTTCCAGCATTTCTTCCTTGTCCAGCAGGAGCGTGCGGCCGGCATCAACTGCCAGCGCGGTGGTTCCCGTCTCCGCCATGGTGCGGATGGTGTCGGGGCCGGCGACGGGCACGTCGAACTGCAGGTGCTGCCTGCGTTTGGAGACCTTGATCAGCCGCAGGCCGCGGCCATTCACCAGTGATGCGGCGCGGCGCAACATCGCGTCGGTGCCTTCCATCGCCTCCACGGCCACGCAGGCGCGCTCGCTCACGGCCACGCTCTGTCCGATGTCGAAACCGGCCAGCGCGTTGGCCACGCGGCGGCCGTAGTCGATGTCCTTGCGCTCGTCGTCGTCCAATTTGCGCTTCCCGATCACTCCTTCGGGGGCGAGCAGAGGCTTCAGCAGGACAGTGGAGTCACCGAGGCGGATGCCTTCTTTTTCGAGTTCGGCGCGCACGCCGCCGATCAGGGAGTCGGTATTGCGGGTGGGCAGGGACATCAGCAGCTTGAACAGGCGCCAGTCCGGTTTGAGTGAGCTGAATAGCGAGGTGTGTTTCACCTGGCCGGCCATGATCACCTCGGTGATCTTTTCTCTATGCAGGATTTCGATGAGCTTGCCGAGCTCAGCGATGGAAATCCAGTGGCAGCTCGCGCCGAGTTGTTCGACCTCCGGCGGGGCATTGTCCTTGAGGGCGATCACCACCACTTCGTGGCCCAGTTGGCGGGCCGTTTCCAGTGCCAGCACTGGAAAGCGGCTCGACCCGGCGATGAGGCCATATCTCACTTGATGAACCCGCGCTTGCCTGTACGAATGAATTCGATGAGCTCATCCACCTCTTCACTGGCCGGCACCTGTTCGCGAATGGCTTCGATGGCCTGAGAGGTGTTGAGGCTCTCGCTGGTGAGCAGGCGAAAGCACTTGTTGAGAGCATCTACGATCTCGGGATCAAAGCCGCGGCGCTTCAGGCCCACTTTGTTGGCGCCAAAGAGCCTGGATTCGCGCGGCGTAACGGTCATGGAGAATGGAAGCACGTCCTGGGTGAGGACGCTGTAGCCGCCCACAACGGCGTGGCGGCCGATGCGGCAGAACTGGTGGACGCCGGAGAAGGCTTCGACGATGGCGTAGTCTTCGATGGTGACGTGGCCGGCCAGGGTTGTGGCGTTGCCCAGGATGCAGTGGCTGCCGACGCGGGCGTCGTGGGCGATGTGGGCGTATGCCATCAGGAGGTTGTCGTCGCCGATGGAAGTGAGGGCGCCGCCGCCTTCGGTGCCGCGGTGGATGGTGACGAATTCGCGGATGCGGTTGCGGCTGCCGATGCGGGTTTCGGCGCGCTCACCATGGTACTTGAGGTCCTGAGAGGCCACGCCGACACTGGCGTAAGGGTAGAAGAGATTGTCCTCTGCAATCCACGTGGGGCCCTCCATGTAGATGTGGGCCATGAGGCGCGTGCGGGCGCCGATTTCGACCTCCGGTCCGATTACGCAGAAGGGCCCGATCTCAGCCTCGGGGTGGATCCGAGCTGCGGGATCGACAATCGCGCTCGGGTGAATCGCCATACTTACTCTGCTTGCGGCGGGACTCCCAGCGCCGGCTTGTCGGCCAGCTTGCACATGACGATGCCCTCGGCCACAATCTGGCCATTGACCGTGGCCGTGCCCTGCATTTTGACAATGCTGGCCTTTCGTTTCAATGTCTTGCACTCGATCATGAGCACGTCCCCCGGCAACACGGGCCGGCGGAACTTAGCCTCTTCGATGGAGGCGAACAGCACGAGCTTGTTCTTGCGGTCGGGCACGCTGAGCAAGACGAGCACGCCGCCCACCTGTGCCATGGCTTCGACAATGAGCACCCCGGGCATCACCGGGTAATCGGGGAAATGGCCCATGAAGAAGGGTTCGTTGGCGGTGACGTTCTTCTGGCCGACGATACGATCCTCTTCGATTTCGAGGATGCGGTCCACCAGAAGCATGGGATAACGGTGCGGCAGAATGTCGCGAATGTCGATATTTTCGAGGACTGGCATCGCAGAAACGATATTCTAACATTCGATGGACGCCATCCTCACCCGTGCGCAGGCTGCCCAGCCTGCCATCCTCAGCGCGCTCCGCCAGATGGTGGAGTGCGAATCGCCCAGCGACGACGCCGCTGCGGTCTCTCGTTTCATGGACTTGCTGGCCGCCCAGGCGGCGGATGTTGCCACGGTGAAGATCTTTCCCGGCGGGCGATTCGGCAAGAACATGCTGCTCACGTTTCAACTGCCGGGACCGAAACGGAAGAGCGGGCCCCGGATTCTGGGGGTGGGACACGGCGATACGGTGTGGCCGGTAGGCACGCTGAAGAGCATGCCATGGCGGGAAGAGGGAGGACGGCTGTGGGGACCGGGCGTTCTGGACATGAAGGCCGGGCTGGCGTTCTTCGTGGCGGCAATGCGCATCCTGCGTGACCTGGACTTGCCGGTGAAACGGCCGGTGGCGTTGTGGGTGGTTTCCGACGAGGAGGTGGGCAGCGAGGCGTCGCGCCCCCTGACGGAGAAGATGGCGCTGGACAGCGCCGCCGTGCTGGTGGCCGAACCGGGCACTGGATTGACGGGCAAGCTGAAAACGGCGCGCAAAGGCGTGGGCGACTACGTCGTCCAGGTGCACGGAAAGGCCTCGCACGCCGGAGTTGATTTCCTGTCTGGCGCCAGCGCCATCGTCGAACTGGCGCGGCAGATTGAGCGGATCGCCAGCTTCACGGATCTGGACAAGGGGTTGACGGTGAATCCGGGCGTGATTCGCGGCGGGTCGCGGACGAATGTGGTGGCGGCCCAGGCGGAGGTCGAAGTGGATATCCGCATCGCGCGGATCAGGGACTTCGCGCCGCTGCACAAGCGGTTCCTCGGCTTGAAGCCGGTGGACCCACGCTGCCGGATCGAAGTAACGGGCGGCCTGAACCGTCCGCCGATGGAGCGAACCAAGGGCGTGGCGGCACTGTACCGCGCAGCCTATACGCTGGCGAAGAAGCACCTGGGGCTGACCATCGAAGAATCGGCCACTGGCGGTGGCTCAGACGGGAATTTCACGGCCGGCCTGGGTGTGCCGACGCTGGATGGGATCGGGGCCGTAGGAGAAGGGGCGCACGCGGTGAACGAGAGCATTCTCATCGACCGGATTGCGGACCGCACGGCCCTACTCGCCCATCTCGCCCGCCATTTGGGACAATAGACAAGGAAGTTCTTCCTGCTATGGTCATTACCGGCCTCTACTACGCCCTGTTTCTTACGGGCGCCGGCGCCGTACTCGGCTACTTCACCCGCGGCTGGGCGGGGGTGCCATTTTACGTCCTGGCGGTCTTCTGCCTCTGGTTCTTTCGCGACCCCGACCGCGTCATCCCGCCGGGAGATGTGGCGGTTTCACCGGCCGACGGCAAAGTGGTGCTGATCAAGCGCACACCGCAGTTCACTCGGGTGTGCGTATTCCTAAACGTCTTCGACGTGCACGTGAATCGGGCGCCGATCGCCGGAAAGATCACCGATATCACTTACAAGCAGGGCAAGTTCCTGGTGGCGAGCAAGGAAGCCGCCTCTCTGGAAAACGAGATGAACACCATCACGATCGACGGCCACGGAACGGTGGTGAAGTTCTCGCAGATTGCGGGACTGATTGCGCGCCGCATCGTCTGTTACAAAAAGCCGGGCGAATTTGTGACCGCCGGCGAACGCGTTGGGCTGATCAAGTTCGGTTCGCGCGTCGATATTGAGTTTGGTCCCGAGTGGGAGATCCGCGTGGCGGAAGGCCAGCGCGTATCGGCCGGCTCCTCCATTCTGGCCGCCAGGAAGAAAGCATGAATCCTCGCCTGAATCTCCGCGAGCGACTGATTGATCCCAACTCTCCGGACCGCCGCCCGCGGCGCGCAGCCTATGCCTTGCCGACTCTGTTCACCGCCGGCAACCTCTTCATGGGTTTTGTGGCCATCATCAAGGCGGTGGAAGGCGCACTTTGGGCGGGACAGGGTCACCTCGGGCCCAACCCGCACTGGGAACTCGCCGCGCAGGTGATCGGAGTTTCCGTCTTTTTCGACGGGCTGGATGGCCGGATCGCGCGACTGACGAACACGACTTCGGACTTCGGGCGCGAATTGGACTCGCTGGCCGACGTCATCAGCTTCGGCATCGCGCCGGCCGTGCTGGCCTTCGTGTACGGCTATCAGTTCCTTGATCCCTCAACGCCGCCGCAACTGCGCAAGTACATGTTGCAGGCCGGCTATTTCATCCTGTTCATGTTCGTCTGCTGCGGTTCCATGCGGCTGGCCCGTTTCAATATCACGACGAATCCGGTACCGCGCAACCCGGGCCGGGCAGACCGCAAGTATTTCGTGGGACTCCCGATTCCCGCCGCGGCCGGAATCGTGGCAGCCATCATTTATGCCGCCGATTCCATCCCTCTGACGGACTGGCGTTGGATTTCAGCATGGAGCGTGCTGCTGGCGACCCTGTCTTTCCTTATGGTGAGCACCTGGCGTTACCGGTCGTTCAAGGACTTCAGCCTGGTTTCGCCCCGTAGCCCCCGCAGCGTCCTCGTACTGGCGATGTTCATCTACCTCATCTGGAACTTCTCCAAGCCTGTGCTGCTGGTGGTGGCGCTGTTCTATGTCGGCAGCGGGATTGCCGTTCGAATTGGCGGCGTCCTGCGCCGGATTTTTATTTCCAGTCCGACCCCCGCATAGGATCTGTTATGGTCAAACCTCAATGGCTCCTCTTGGGTGCCGAAACCCTGCTGGGCAAAGAGATCCGCGATCTGGTGGATCAGCGTAAACTCCCTATCGCATTGCGCACCGCCTCGGCGGAAGCTTCCGAAGCGGTTCTGACCTCCAACGATGACGAAGTGGAAGTCCTGGAGCCGCTGTCGGCGGAGCTGGTGGACGACGCACGAGTCCTGCTGCTGGGCGCGTCTCTGGAGACGAACCGCAAAGCGCTGGCCCTGGCGCATGGCCTGGCCGTCCGGCCTGCCGTGATTGACCTGACGGGCGATTTTGAAGACCTGCCCGCGTCCGTTGTCCGTTCGCCGTTGCTGGAGTCTCCGCGGGCGGCCTATCCGGCCGATGCCCTGCACGCTCCCGCTCATCCGGCCGCGGCCGCGCTGGCCCGGTTGCTCTCCGCGTTGCACGCTGCGCATCCAGTGAAGGCGGCTGTGGCGAATCTGTTTGAGCCTGCCAGCCAGCGCGGGCATGCGGGCGTTGACGAATTGCACAAGCAGAGCGTCAACCTCTTCAACTTCCAGCCTCTGCCGAAGACCATCTTCGACGCGCAGGTGACGTTCAACATGATGCCGCGGTTCGGAGCGCAGGCCACGGCGAATCTCGAAAAGAACGAACTGCGCATCGAGCGCCACCTAGCTTCGCTTCTGGGGCCGGGCGGCGTGCCGCTGCCTTCTCTGCGCCTGATCCATGCCCCGGTCTTTCACGCTTACTGCGTGAATCTCTGGGTGGAGTTCGCCCGCCGGCCCGCGGTGAAAGCAGTGCGCGAAGTGTTGAGCGAAGCCGGCTTCGACGTGCGTGACGCCGCGGGCGAGCCCGCCTCGAATGTTGGGATTGCAGGACAATCCGGGATTGCCGTCAGCGACATCGCGGAAGACCGCTCCTCGGCATCCGGGCTTTGGCTGTGGGCGGCGTTCGACAATATCCGCGCCCTGGCCGATGAGGCTCTCCTGGTGGCCGGCCTGCTCTCGCGGGCGGAGAATGCCAAATGAAGATCGTTCTTGCGCTCGTGCTGCTGGGGGCGGGGATGACTTGCGGATGCGGCTACAAGGTGGGTGGCCAACCGGACCTGTTGCCGGCCACGCTCAAGATCATCGCGATACCCGCATTCGCCAACAACACGCCGCGCTATCGTTTGACGGAATCTCTACCGAACGCGATCGGGCGCGAGTTCCTTTCACGTACCCGTTACCGGGTAGTCACCGATATGAACGAGGCTGATGCGATCCTGCGCGGGACCATTCGAAACTACATGTCCTACCCGACCATCTTCGACCAGGCCACCGGGCGCGCGGCGGGTATCCAGCTCTCCATCTTTCTCGATTTGAAGCTGGTGGAGCGGACTACGGGCAAAGTTCTCTATGAGCGCCAGAACATGGAGATCCGCGGGCGGTACGAGGTGGCCGTGGACCAGACGCAGTACTTCGACGAAAGCACGGAAGCGCTGCGCCGCGTCAGCGCCGAAGTGGGCAGGCAAGTGGTGAGTTCCGTGCTCGAGGCGTTTTAGCGCATGACGCCCGACCAGTTTCTCCGCAATCTGGAACGTCAGGGACCCGATCCGGTCTACCTTTTCGTGGGCCCGGAGACTTACCGGCGGACGGCGTGCCGCCGCCAGCTCACCGCCAGGGTGCTGGGCCCGGGAGAGATGGACGAAGGGCTGACGCGCCACAGCCTGGATGAGGCTGCATTGTCGGAAGTCGTGGACGACGCGCGCGCCATGTCTCTCTTCGCCAGCAACCGCCTGATCTGGGTGTCCATGGCGGAAGCCGCGTTGCCGCGCGGGCGTGCCGCCGCGGCCGAGGACGACGACGATTCCGGCTCCTCCAAGCCCGCATCGATTGAAGCGTTGGCCTCCTACTGCAAGGATCCAACGCCTGGCACCGTGCTGGTCTTTGATGCGCATAAGTGGGATTTCGAGGGCGAGGACAAAGCCAAGCTGGAGCGGCTGCTCAAGTTCTACTCTCCTATTACCTCGACAGTGGAATTCCGCTCATTCACACCGCCGGAGGCCCGGCAGTTGGCGCAAACGCTGGCGGCCGAGAGCAGGCTTTCCCTGGGGCAGGCGGAACTCGATCTTCTGGTTGAAGCCACGGCGTGCGAAGCGGTACGGATCGCTTCCGAGATCGAAAAGCTGGCGCTGTATTCCACGGCCACGGGCGCGAAGATCACCGAGGCCGACCTTGCGGCGCTGGTGCCGGATGCGCAGGAGACGACCATCTTCAACCTGGTGAACGCGTTGGCAAGGCGCGACCGCACGCAATCGATGGAATTGCTGGATACTCTCATCCGCGCGGGCGAGTATCTGCCGCTGGCTTTGACGTTTCTGGGTGGGGTCTTTCGTATGGCCCTGGCGGCGCGGGAGCAGAGCCTGCGCTCCTCACAGGACGTGCAGAACTACTTCCAGCGTCAGGGAGTGCCCATGTGGCGTTCGCGGGCCGAGCAAATCTACGCCGCGAGCGCGCGCTTCTCGAAAGAGAAGCTGGAGAAGGCCATTCAGTTTACGTTCGAGGCCGACCGGGACCTGAAATCCTCGCGGCCCGACGACCGGCTGGTGATGGAGACGTTCATCCTGCGTCTCACTGGGTGAGTGCCACCGTGGACGATCGCATCACTCACTTGACGGTGCGGGAGGCCTATGACCGCTGGTCGGCCTTCTACGACGCCTACGAGAATCCGATGGTTTTTCTGGCAGGTTGTGTGCTTGCCCGCCGCGAGGAGGAGATCCGCGGGCGGGACGTGTTCGAATTCGGCTGCGGCACAGGCCGGAATCTTGCAGCCATGCGGGAGTGGGGCGCACGAAGCGCCGCGGGCTGCGACTTGTCGGAAGGGATGCTGGCCGTGGCGCGCGCGCGCGGTGGAGAACTCAGGTTGAGCCAATGCGACATGTGTGCGAGAGTGCCTGTTGGGGATAGCTCAGCCGGCTTTATTCTCTTCTCTCTCACCCTGGAGCATGTGCCGGATCTTGAAGCGCCTCTCCGGGAGGCCGCGCGGATGCTTCAGCCGGGGGGGCGGGTGGCCATCATCGAGATCCATCCCTTCCTCTCGCATGACGGATTGGCCGCCCATTTCCATGAAGGCGGCGAAGAAGTACGCATGCCCACGTTTCCCCACACGTTCAGCGGCTACATCGACGCGTTCCGCCGGTCCGGCCTGCGTCTGGCCGAGTGCAGGGAGTGGCGGCCGAGCGATCTGGGGACGCCGCTCCCGCTACAGGGAATGCGCAGGGGACCGGATTTCCCCATGGCGGTGGAGTTCACGCTCGAGAGAGCCTGACGGCGGGGAGATTCAGGGCCGTTTGCTAGACTGAGGTTGCGCAGTCATCGCATCGGAATTTCGTATCATGCCCACCACTGAGACCCCGCTTCCCCCTCTTGCTGAAGTACTGATGGAGAAGATCCGCGCGAAGAACGCGCGCGTCGGGGTTGTGGGTCTCGGCTACGTCGGCCTGCCGCTCGCCGTGGAGTTCGCCAAGGCTGGCTTCACGGTAACGGGAATTGACGTCAGCGTGGAAAAAGTGGCGCAAATCAACGCCGGGGTGAGCTACATCCAGGACGTGCCGACCGACGAGGTGGCTGAACTTGTGGCGGCCGGCAGGCTGAAGGCCACCACTGAATTCGCCGCCATCCTGGACCTCGACACGGTCAATATCGCGGTGCCTACCCCGCTGCGCAAGACCAAGGATCCGGATATGTCGTTCGTGGTTCATGCGGCGCAGTCCATCGCCCGCAATCTCCACCCGGGCCTGCTGGTGATCCTGGAATCCACTACTTATCCGGGCACCACCGACGAACTGCTGCTGCCCATGTTCGCCGCCTCCGGATTGAAGGTGGGCGAGGAGTTCTTCCTCTGCTTCTCGCCGGAGCGCGTGGATCCCGGCAACCCGAAGTTCCAGACCCGCAACATCCCCAAGGTGGTGGGCGGCATCACGCCAGCCTGCACGGCCGTTGGCGCGGCCTTTTACGGCATGGCGCTGGAGAGCGTGGTGCCGGTGAGCAGCACAGTGGTGGCGGAGATGGTGAAGCTGCTCGAAAACACCTTCCGCATGATCAATATCGGCCTGGTGAACGAGCTGGCCGTGATGTGCCACCGCATGAACATCAACGTCTGGGAGGTGATCGACGCGGCGGCCACCAAACCCTTCGGCTTTATGCCGTTCTATCCCGGCCCGGGGCTGGGCGGGCACTGCATTCCGATCGATCCGTTTTATCTCTCCTGGAAATCCAAGCAGGCCGGCATCGAGGCGCGTTTCATCGAGCTGGCGGGCCACATCAACGGCGACATGCCGCACTATGTGGTGCAGCGTACGCAGGACGCGCTGAACAACCATGCCAAGGCCCTGAAAGGCTCTCGCATCCACATCATGGGCGTGGCCTACAAGCGGGATATCGACGACGTTCGGGAATCGCCGGCGTTGGACGTGATCCACCTGCTGCGCCAGCGCGGCGCGGAGGTCAGTTATACCGACCCGTTCGTTTCCACCATTCGTCTCGATCAAGGCGAACTCCACTCCGTTCCGGCGGAATCCGCGGCCGCAGCTGATTGCGTACTAGTGATCACCGACCATAAGGACTTCAACTACGACAACCTGGTGCGGGACAGCCAGCTGATCCTGGACACCAGAAACGCATTGCGCGACCGCCAGGCCCCCAATCTCATCCGGCTTTAGAGGCATGAAGAACATCCTCAGCATCGACGTTGAAGACTACTTCCACCCGTCCGAGGTGCAGCGGTCAGTCGACCCTTCCAGGTGGAACACCCTGCCATCGCGCGTGTGCGAAGCCACCGGCGAAGTGTTGGACTTGCTGGCGGAGACCGGAACCCACGGGACGTTTTTCATCCTGGGCTGGGTGGCGGAGCGATACCCGGCGCTGGTTCGGCGCATTTCGGCGGCCGGACATGAAGTGGCCTGCCACAGCTACGCGCATGCGCTGGTGTATGAACTGACGCCCGATCAGTTCCGGGAAGACACACAGCGCGGCGCCGCTGCGATCGCCGACGCCTGCGGGGTCCGCCCCTTGGCTTACCGGGCTCCCAGCTACTCGATTACCGGACGCTCCCTGTGGGCGCTGGAGGTGCTGGTGGAATGCGGCTTTCGCATGGATTCCAGCATCTATCCCGTCCGGCACGACCGATATGGCATACCCGGCCACGAACGGCTGCCGCACTGGATCGAAACCCCGGCCGGCAGGATTCTGGAAGTGCCTCCGGCCACCGCCAGGCTCTCCGCCGAGCGGGTAGTGCCGGTGGGCGGCGGCGGGTACCTGCGGCTCCTGCCCTACCGCTACACCGCGGCCGGGATCCGGCGTGCCAACGAAGTAGACGGCGCGGCGGCCTGCATCTATTTCCATCCATGGGAGATCGATGAGGGCCAGCCCCGGCTAGCCAAGTCCGCAGTGGCGAGGTTGAGAACCTACCTGGGACTGCGCGGAATGAAACGAAAGCTGGGGCGGATGACGCGGGAGTTTGAGTTCTCCACGATGTCGGATGTCTGTGCGGCGGCTAGAGAGCTGCCCGTGGTGCGGTTCGGGAATCCGGCCAATCCGTTACACTAAAATCAGAGCAGAATGTCGTCTTGGCCCACACTTTGGCTGGCCGCGGTAGCCTCGTGTGCATCCCTCGTCCAGCCGGCTGTGGCGCAGCAGCGAGCTGGGGAGTTGGATGCCTCGCCGGCACTGTTTTCGGTGATGGCGGCACTGAACGCCGCCGGCTACGACGACGGTTTGGCTTCGCCGAACGCTCATCCGCTGCGGGCGGAAATGAGGAGATGGGTTGCGGACCGCAAGCCCGCTTCGCTCCCTGTCATCCGCGAGTTCTTCCTGTCTCACCGCGCCCCCAACTCAGGGGCGGAGTTGAGCCAGTATGTCACCTTCGCGCTGAGCGTGGATGGGCCTCCCGGGTTTAAGCCGAAGTTCAAGGCAAGCCAGGCGCCGCCGGAAGCCGCCGCGTTGGAGGGTTTTGGAGAACTGATGGCCCGCTTCCACCGCGAGGCGGAGATCGATGAGGCCTTCCGGCGCGCGCAGCCGGCATTCGAGCAGGTCATCGAACGATACCATCGCCCGGTGGTTGAAGCAGTCCTCGAAGCGAATGCCTACCTACGCAACCCCACCTCCGGTTTGAGGGGCCGCCGGTTTCAGATCTTCTTCGATCTGCTGGCGGCGCCTAACTACGTCCTGCCGCGCTCGCTGGGGGACGAATACTTCGTGGTGGTAACCCCGTCTCCGGAGCCGCGCATCCGCGACATCCGCCATGCCTACCTCGACTATCTCATCGACCCGCTGGCCATCCGCAACTCGCCGGCGCTGGAGAAGAAGAAGTCGCTGGGCGAGCTGGCCCAGGCCTCGTCGCTGTTGGGGGAAGACTACCGCAATGACTTCGTCCGGCTGGCCGGCATGTCCACCGTTTATGCGGTGGAGGCCCGGCTGGACCGCAGCGAAGGGGCGAAATTCGTGGAACAGATGATGCGCGAAGGGTTCATCCTGACCGCGTATTTCTACGAATCCTTGCCCGGATACGAGAAGCAGGAGCAGTCTTTCCGCCTGTACTACCCCTCGATGATTGAGGGGATGGATATCGCCAAGGAAGACAAGCGCATCGCCCAGGTGCAGTTTGTCAGCGAACGTGCGGTGCGGAAGGTGCAGGCAGCTCCACCGCCCAAGCCGGTTGAGCCCGTTGGGGTGGAACTGACGGTGGCGAAAGCGGAAGAATTGTACGCCAGGCGCGACCTGGCGGGCGCGGCGGCAGGATATCGTGCTGCCCTGCAGCAGGACGCGCCCAAGTCCGTCCACGCGAAAGCGCTGTTCGGGCTGGCACGCATCGCGGCTCTGGAGAAGAAACCGGAGCTAAGCCAGCAACTGTTTGAGCGGACTTTGGAGATGGATCCGGAGCCGTTTGAGCGGGGGTGGGCGAATGTATACCTGGCGCGGCTGTCGAAGGCGGCGCAGGAAATGGAGTCGGCGGCGAAGTACTACCGCGCGGCCCTGGCAGTAGCCGGCGCCAGCGATGGAGCGCTGAATGCCGCCAAATCCGAGCTGGCCGGCTTGCCGGCGGCTCCCCCCAAGCAGGATCCCTGAAGTACACTCACACTGAGGTTTGAACCATGATGAGCTCGTTTTTGAAGAAGACACTAGTGGCCGCCGCACTCGGCGCCAGCCTCCTGACGGCGCAAACCGCCAACACGAAGCAACCGAAGCCAAAGGGCCCCAAGGAACTGGAAGCCATTCAGGCGCTGTTCCAGGCGCAAGATCCCGATGCTCGCATCGCGGCCGCCAATAGCTTGGTGACCAAGTTTGCCGACACCGAGTTCAAGGCCACCGCCTTCTACGTGGCGGCGTTCTCGGCCCAGCAGAAGGGCGACACCGAAAACGTGATCATCTACGGTGAAAAGGCGCTGGAAGCGGATCCGAAGTTCTACGCGGCGGAGATCATGATCGCGCAAGCCCTGGCGCTGCGTACGAAGGAGTTCGACCTCGACAAGGAAGAGAAGCTCGGCCGGGCCGAGAAGCTGGCGAAGGACGCGATTGGTATGATCGGCACGGCGCCCAAGCCTCGTCCCGACATTCCGGACGATCAGTGGGAAGCGGCCAAGAAAGACTTCGCCGCGCAAGCGCAGGAAGCCATCGGTCTGTGCGCCATCGTGCGGAAGAAGTACGACGTTTGCGTCGAGGCGTTGACGGTTGCCGTAGCCGGCTCCATGCAACCAGATCCTGCCACCATGGTTCGTCTGGCCAGCTGCCAGATCAAGACCAACAAGTTCGACGATGCCCTGGCCATGCTCGACAAGGCCCTGGCTGATCAGAACGCCGCCCCCCAGGTTAAGGCCGCCGCCACCCAGTTGAAACTGGATGCCAACAAAGGCAAGGCAGCCCAGAAGTAGAACGTCCCATGACTGCGCCGCTTGAGGAGTTGGAGGGCCGGCTTGGTTATACCTTCCAGGACCGGTCTCTCCTCATTCGGGCACTGACGCACGCATCGTTGGCGGCGGACCGTCAAGCCGCCGCCAATTCCGGCAGCCCCGCGGGCGACAACGAGCAACTGGAGTTTGTCGGAGATGCAGTGCTTGGATTTCTCGCATCCGAGTTCGTCTTTCGCTTGTCGCCTGAATCCTCAGAAGGCGACCTGTCCCGCCTGAAGGCCCACCTGGTCAATGCCGCCCGGTTGCACGAAACCGCCCTCGAGTTGGAATTGGGCAGCCATCTGCGCCTGGGCAAAGGCGAGGAGTTGAGCGGAGGGCGAAAGAAGAAGGCCCTGCTGGCTGACGCGGTAGAGGCGATTCTCGCCGCCATCTATCTCGACGGCGGGCAGGAGCTGGGGCTGGAGGCCTGCCGGTCCTTTCTCACGCGGTATGTTTGGAACTCCATCGCCATCGAGGACCTGTCGCAGCCGGTGATCCCAATCGACTCCAAGAGCGCGCTGCAGGAGCTGGCACAGGCGCACGGATTGCCCGTGCCGCGCTACGCCATCGTCAATGAGAGCGGGCCGGAGCACGCCAAGCGGTTCACCATCGAAGCCCGCGTCGGCAAGCAGCACGTCGCGCAGGCCGACGGCACCTCGAAGAAGACGGCGTCTCAGGACGCTGCTCGGATTCTCCTGGACAGATTGCGTGAGCAGTTGGGGAAGCCTGATGCGCCCGGCGCAGCCGAAGAGGCGGAGATCGCAGGTTAGGGGCGCTGCTCGGGCTGATTCTGCGCGCCTTCCTCGTTTAGCACCACAATATCCACGCGGCGATTGCGGGCGCGGCCTTCGGCTGTGTCGTTGGAAGCGACGGGCGCTGTTTCAGCAAAGCCGGCAATCGCCATCCTGTTCCGCGGGATGTTATACCGAGCTTCAAACAGTTCGAGCATGGCGATGCCCCGTGCGGCGGAGAGATCCCAGTTCGACCGGAAGCGTGGATTGTGGATTGGGATGGAGTCTGTGTGCCCTTCCAGGCGGATCGGGTGCGGCTGGCCTCTGATCTCGTTGGCGATCACTTCCAGAATAGGCAGCGCGGTGGGTTCGAAGACGTCTCCGCCGGAAGGGAAGAACGTTGCTTCGCGCAGGCTGATCACCAGTCCGCGCTTTTCCATGCGAACCTCCAGGCGTCCGGCATCGATCTCCTTCTTCAGGGTCTCCTGCAACTGGCGCAGCGAGGGCAGAAGTTCGTAGCCTTTGCCGGAAGGAAGAGGTGCCAGTTCGGAAGCCCTGGGCGAGGAGGGTGGCGGGGTCTTCAGCAACCGCGACAGCGCGTGGGTGATCCTGCCTTCCGCCATCGCTTCCCGGAACGCCTCGGAAATGCGCGCCGCCTGCGTCTTGTCGGTTTGCGAGTGGGCGTACATCATCACGAAGAATGCAAATAGCAAGGTGATGAAATCGGCGTAGGACACCAGCCACCGCTCGTGGTTCGTGTGTGCTGGTTTGGGGCGTTTGGCCATGGTGTTCAGGCCGCCGGCCTCTGCCGCTCCTGCGCCACTGGCGCCTTCTGCTTCACCGGTTCCGGAGGAAGGTAGGCTTGCAGTTTCAGGCGGATCATCTTGGGATTCATGCCTTCCACCAGGCCGCAGATGCCTTCCAGAATGAGTTCCTGCCTTTCATGCTGCATGGCTGCGCGCAGCCTGATTTTGTGCGCCATGGGCAGGAAGACCAGGTTGGCCGTGCCGACGCCGTATATGGTGGCAACGAATGCTGCGGCGATACCAGTGCCCACCTTCTCCATGTCCTTGAGATCCCCCATGACGATAATGAGCCCCAGCACGGCGCCGATGATTCCGATGGTGGGCGCGAACCCGCCGGCGCAATCCAGGACTTTTGCTTCCGCTTCTCCGCGCGCTTCTTCGGCGTCCATCGCCAGTTCGAGCACGCTGCGAATCTCCTGCAAATCCATGCCGTCCACGGCCAGCATCAGACTCTTGCGCAGGAATGGATCTTCCAGTTCGGAGGCCTCCTGTTCCAGTGAGACGATGCCATTCTTCCGCGCGCGGGTGGCGAAACCGACTAGCGCCTCGATCAGTTGTTCCTTATCGTCCGCCGCTTCCATCAGCAGGCCGCGGGCACGCGTTAACGCACGCAGCACCAGGCTTGGCGGGTTTGCCACCAAGGTCGCGCCGAGGCAACCGCCCAGGACGATCAGTGCGGCCGATTCTCCAATCAGTCCCTGCGGTTTGCCGTGTTCCAGAAGATAGCCGCCCAGGATGCCGGCGGTCGCCAGTAGCAGCCCGCCGATGGTGCCGAAATCCGCTTTCTGTTTCTGCATGGCTTTCGCGTGGTCTCGCTCAATGCTCCGTGCTGTGATGCTGTTCGCTCTGTGGGGACTTAGGCCTGGGGTGGCGGCCCGGTGATGCGGATACTGGCCGGCGCCGGCAGAATCCGCTTGCGGAACTCCACAATCCGCTCCACCACCTCTTCGGCGCTCTCCAGGGTCATGACTTTGCCGCCGTGAACCAGGGAGATCACTGTGTCTGGAGTGGCTTCCACGAACTCGATCAGATCGCTGTTGAGATAGAAGGAAGTGTGATTGATGCGTGTTAGCCTGATCATGGCCCAAATCCTGCGTGAATGCTCGTATCACTCATCGGCCGCATCGCGCGTGGGATGATGGAAAATGTACCGGCGGTCCTGGGGCAATGGAGAGAGGTAAACTATTGAATCGTATGAATCCGCTTGTCTTGGCGCTGCTGACTCTGCTGGCCTTCCTGGGTTCGAACCCGGTTCAGGGGCAGGATCCAGTGGATCTGGGCCAGCGCCGGGCTGATCTCTCACGGGCTTTGAGTGATTGGGATCAGGCCGACAGCAATCTCGTGCGCGACGCCTACCGCTTGCCTGTGGCAGAGGCGCTCGCCCGAGTAGACTTGGCGGAGCAGAAGCGGGCCAAGCTGGACGAGGCGCGCGCGCAGTATGCGGAGGCCTTTCGGGGAACGAACCGGAGTCAGGCGGAGGCACTCAAGGCGGGAGGTCTCAACGCCGAGGCCATCCGAGGGATTCAGCGTCAGGTGATCGAAGACGCCCGGGTCGGCCTGGAAATTCTCAGTGCGCAGGCCAAGCGGCTCTCGCTGAGCGACCGCACTCGGAGCGAGGAATTGCAGGTCAGCCGGACCCAACTGGAGGGCCTGCGGGCCGCCGTGGACCGCCACGCCGCCCAGTTGGCCGCCGACGAAAGCCCTGCCGGCATTGAGCGCGCCCGCACCGCCACCCTCAGCGATGTAATGCAGATGGACATTGCGTCTGGCCGGACCGACCCCACCGACTGGAAAGCGTCTTACGCGCGGTTGCGCGACGAAATCCGCCGGCGCGGCGCGGCCCAACCCGCAACCGATGCTGGCGCCAGCGATGCAGGCGCATCCGGAAGCCAGTTGCTTCTGCCCACCCTGGCTGGCGTCTGGGCCTACTCCAATCCAGACGCGCAGAAGAAGAACGGCGTCTATCAGTGGAAAGCCGCTCGCCTGGAGATCCTCCAGAGGGGCGATAGCGTCGAAGGTAACTATGTTTGCCGGCTGGCG
>JACQZS010000105.1 GCA_016213725.1 Acidobacteriota bacterium
CAATACGGAGAAGTCCAAGTGGGGCACCGCCAACAAGCCGGTGAACGTGGTCCTCACCATCGACCACCGCGAACCGTCGCTCAGCTACCAGGGAGCCGTCCTCTACCCCAATGAAGACGAGCGCCATTTCTCCTTCTCGGGCAAATTCGACGGCAAGCCTTACGCTATGTCGCGCTCCTTTGGCGAGGGGATGATCACGCTGACGCGAGTCGACAACTTCACCGTGGAGTCGGTCTTCCGCTCCAACGACGGCAGCCATACGGAGGTCGCACGTACCGTTCAGTCCCGCGACGGCCGCACACTCACCCGGCAACTCAAAGTCACCGCACCCGACGGCGTAATGAAGTGGACCGAGATCTACGAACGGCGCTGAGCCCCTTAGCGGCCGTAGGTGGATTCCAGCGCCACGCTCTCGCCCGGCTTCAGCTTCTTGTCGCCGGACCAGAGCATCAGCACAACCTGGGGCCGGGACTTAGCTGACCACGTCAGCACGGCCCGCTCCGCGCCGCTGAACGCGTTCACCGCGCCGGCGTGATTCAGGCGCCACTCGCCTGCCGGCAGCTTGGGCCCATCCCAGGTTTCGCGGCCCGTGGGCTCCTTCTCCGGGATGATCAGGCGTCGCCCAACCACCTCGCCGTCCGTGCTGCGGAAAGTCACCTGCTCCTGATCGATCTCTCTCGGCGCGAACTCGGCGCGCGCCTGCAGAGCCACGGCCGTTTCTGAAGCGGAGCCGTTCAGAGCCTCCGTCCGCGTCACCAGCCCCAAGGGCGTCAGGCGGTAGACGCGCGCCAGCTTCAGCCCGCCGGCTTCGCCTTTCAACCGCAGCTCCGTGGCATTGGAGGATTCGACCGACCATTTCACGTCCAGCGCTTTGCCGTGCATGTCCGGATAGACGCCCACGGCAATCCCGCCGGCGTCAGGGTAAGCGCGGTCTCCGGGCGGCACGCGGCGCAGCAGGTCGCGCCCCTCGCCTTTGTCGGTCAACTCCACCGCGCGCCCATTCAGCGCGGGCACAATCACGGCGCGCCAGGCGCCGTTCTCGAGCGTGACCGCCTGCTGCGCCTGCAGATTTGCGTAGTAGGCGTCGTCGAACTTCAGTTCATATCCTTCGTGCAGGCTCTTGATGCCGTGCTCCCGCACGCGGGCCAGAAATGCCGCGGCGTCGCGCTTCAGCCCGTCCAGATCCGCGGGCGCGTATTGCCCGCCGCTCGTTTTGTACTCCCGCGCGCGCAGCAGCGAGTAGTATTCAAGCGAGAGGCGGTCTTTCTCCACGCGCCGCCGGATGGCCGGGTCGTCCGCGGCATCGGCCGCCTGCCGCATCAGTTCGAAGCCGCCCTTCAGGAGTTGATCCGAATAGTCCGGCACCGTGAAAATCCACAGATGCGCGCCCAGCCCATACGGTCCCGGCCGCACTTCCCGGTGCAGCAGCTCCAGATACGCCTTCATCTGCGGCGCCGCCTTGCCGTAGACGCCGAGCAGATACTCGTCGATCATGGCGTTGGCGTCCACCTTCGGATTCCACAGCATCCGCGCCAGCACGTAGGAACGCAGCCCGGCCATCTCACCGCCGCCGCCCGCCGCGTAGGCGCCCTACATGAAAAGGCCCACCACCCCGCGCTCCTTGTACAGCGGTATATCGGCCGCCAGCTCGTCAAAGTCCGGGAACGGCAACAGGTAGTGCGAAAAGTTCGTGTTGTAGTGCCAGATGTAGAGCTGGTTGGTAATGCCGGACCATGCTTTGAGGTTCTTCAGGAAGTAAGCGCTGCGCGGGCAGGTTCCGAATGAGTGCGAGGTGCAGATGCCGATGGGGCACAGCCGGATGCGCACGTTCCTGCGGGGACGCACCTGCGCCGGCGGCTCCTCGGTGTACCAGTAGGCCAGCGTGTCGATCAGCTTGTCCGGATGGCGCTTCTCGATCCGCTCCGCCACGGCGTTGACAAAGCGCAGCACCGGCCCGATGTGCTTGCCGCCTTCTTCCGCTTCCGCCTGGCGGCAGCGGTCGCACTCGCACCAGCCCTCCCAATCGTTCTGCGACACCGAGTAGATGGTGGCCTCGGGGTGCTGCTTGATCCACTCCTCCACGCGCTCGGTGGCGATGCGCAGCACGTGTTCGTTCGTCAGGCAGAGCTGCCCGCGCTCGAAGCGCCGCTTGCCGTCGATCATCGAGTAGTACTCGGGATGCGCGGCGAAGTACTTCTCCGGAGGCAGCAGCTCATAAAAGCTGTGGACGAACGGGTAATATTCCAGCTTGCCGCCGGTGGAGGCGTCGAGCTTCGAATGCGCGCCGTTGGCGCGGTTGCGCGCCGCCCAGTCCTTGTCGAAAGCCTCAGTGAAGAACGGTTCGCGATACTCGAACGCCGGCTTCTCCGTGACATCCAGAGTGTCGATGCGAATGGTCGGCCTCTTCGGAATTACGCTCACTTCGGTGGAAAACCAGCGGCAGCCCAGGTGCTCCAGGAACGCCGTGGCGGCATACATCGTGCCGCGCTGCCGGCCGCCGGCGATGATCACATTGGCCGCCTTCGTCCGAAGCACGAAGCCCTCCGGACCCAACTCCGCCAGCGGCAGCGCGACACCCAACCGCTTCACCGCCGCGCTATCGCCCACCAGCAGCTTGGGGCCGGGCACCGATTTCGTATCAGGCACGATGGGCAGTCTTGCGCCCGACATCTCTTCCAGAAACCGCTGCAGCTCCTGTGCGGCGCGCTGTTCGGATGGCGTCGGTTTCGACGCTGTCACAATCGTGTACGCAGACTTGCCGTTCTCCACGATCGTGATCGCGTGCAGGGAACACGCGGCCAGCACCAGTCCCGCCAATCTGCGTTTCATTGCCGGATCTTTCCTCTCATCTGGTAGAGCCACTTCAACGCCAGGTTCATGATCTCCTCGCCTGCGCCCACCGCCGCGGGCGCCACGGCCGGATCAGCGCCGTAGCCGCCCTCCGCCACCGCTTCAATCGTCGGAAAGTACTGGTGGTAGCCGTTGCAGTAGCCGAAGAAGAACAGGTGCTTCATCCGCGCCCGCTCCTTCAGCCGGATGGCGTGATTGGAGAAGAACTCTCCCGAGGCGCCCACCATGGCGATATCGCCGTTCAGCAATGCCACGGTCAACCGCGGCCGCACGCCATTGGCGTACTCGTCCTGGTAGTTCGGCACCAGCTCGGGGAAGAACGCTTTCTCGTACATCATGGCGATGAACGGCTGCTTCAGATCCATGCGCGGCTTGAATTGGAGGCGATCCTCCTTCACCACCAGCGCCGGCTTCTCCACGGCCTGGGGCGCAAGCGAGCGCGCCAGCTTCACGGCTTCGGCGGCCAGCGCGGCTCCATAGGCCTGATAGTCGCCCTTCGAGCGGTCGATCGACTGATCGCCCGCGGCGCCCTGAATAAACACCGCCGCCGCGCCGGTCTCCTTGGTAAGCTGCGCTTTCATCACGCCCACGTAGTCCGCCGAGAACTTCATCAGGCTGGAAGGCAGCGTGGTGGGATGCGCGGCCCAGTTCACCAGCACGGCCAGCGGCTTGCCTTCCGCCGTGTCCACGCGCAGCACGGCCAGTTCGCGGTCACTCGGCTTCGGCTCCAGTTTCGTGTGGCGGTTCACATTGAAGCCCTCCAGCTGGACTGACCCGGCAGCCAGACGCGCCGGCTGCAGCTTCGCGTTCGCCTCAATCACGGCCTGCGCGATGGCGTCTTCCATCCGGGCGTAGTAGCGGATGGCGGCATCGAAGCGGCCTTTACCCTTGCCAGGCTCGTCGCTGAGTTCCAGCACCGGCCCGTGATGCGTGTGAGAGCCGCCGATGAGCGAAGACTCGATGCCCGTCTCTTTCAGGATGCGCGCGCGGATCTTCTCCAGGGATGGCTCGGCCGGCGCGCGGCCCAGGTCCAGCCCGACGATGGCGATCTTCTTGCCGCCGGCGTCCAGCACCAGCGCATCGGCATAGAGCGGGTCCAGCACGCCTTCCGACAATTTGTCGTGGCGGTCGCCGTAGCCCCACATGGGCACCGGCTCCGTGGGCGTCACCTCGCGCCGAGCGGTACCGGCCTGAAAACTCTGCGCGGCCAGGAAGGCGGCGCACATGAAGAGCAGGAAGAAAACGCGCATGGAAATCCTTAGATGTGGAACTCCAGGATATCGCCGTCCTGAACCTCGTGAGAACGGTCCACCATCAGCCCGTCCAGTCCGCCGCTCTTATGAAAGAGGCGCGCGAATTTGAGCTGCTCCGCAAAGTCCTTATGCACGTGGCGCGCGGCATCGAGCACCGTGGCGCCGTGCGGCAGTACGTAGGGCGCGCCCGACTCGGCCTTCTTGCCCGGAGCCTTGGTGTAGACCCGCACCACGGCCAGCAACTCAAAGCAGCGCCGCGCAAACGCCGGCAGCCCTTCGCCGGACTGCGCCGATACGGGCAGAAACTCATAGCGGCCCGAATACAGTTCCTGCAGCACATCCAGATTCCCCTGGCTGCCGGCCTGGTCCATCTTGTTCGCCACCATGACGCGCGGCTCGGACAGCTTCCATTCGGCTAGCCGCTCCTCCACGTAGTCGATCTCACTGAGGTCGTCGGGATCGTCCACGTCCACCACCAGCAGGCATTCGCTGGCGCGGGAGAGGGCCTGCGGCATCCAGGGCTCAGTGAAGTCCGCGGCCACCGGCGGCAGGTCCAGCAGTTGGATCTGGATATCCTCGAACGCCATCATGCCCGGCTGCGGCACGCGCGTGGTGAACGGGTACGGCGCCACCTCCGGATGGGCGTGTGTGAGCGCCCGCACCAGGCTGGACTTGCCGGAGTTCGCCGGCCCCACCAGCGCCACCTGCCCGGCGCCTTCGTGCGGCACGAGGTAGAAGGGCGGCGCATGCGACACGCCTTTCTTCTGGCCGTCTTTGCGAGCCTGCGACAGCCTGCGCTTGAGATCCGCCTGCAGCTTCTCCGTGCCCTTGTGCTTGGGCAGGGCGGCGTACATCTTCTCCAGCGCGTCTATGCGCTCAAACGGAGATTCGGCGTGGCGGAACTCTTCCTCCGCCGCCAGGTAATCGGGGCCAAGATTGGCTGGCATGGCGCCTCCGCGCCAAAGAGCGTATCACTGGAGGCGCTGCTCGAAAAGCCCCTGCGCCTCAGGCGCCCCAGAGTTCGTCCACCGGGCCGTACTCCTCGCCCTGGTTGGTCGGCACCAGCGCGAAGCCGCGGTTGAGCGGATCATCGCGGTAGACCTTCGTATAGTCAATGCCCAGCGCGGAGTAGATGGTGGCCTCGATGTCTTCCGGCCGGATCTCGCGGTTCCTGGACCAGCCCGGATCCATGATCACGCTGCCGACATCGTTCGTCCTGCCGATGCCCAGGCCGCCCTTGACGCCCGCACCAGCCACCATCACCGCCTGCTGCATATGATGGTCGCGGCCAGCGCCGGAGTTCGGCATGCCCGTCGTACGGCCGAATTCGCCCATGGCGAGAATCAGCGTCTGCCCCAGAAGCCCGTCGGCCTTGAGGTCGCCGATGAGCCGGCCCAGAGCCAGATCGAACGTGCGGCCCACGGAGCCGGCATTGGTTGGATTCAACGCCCCACCCGTATAGATGTTGGTGTGCATGTCCCAACCGCCCACGTTGATCTGCACAAAGCGCGTGCCCAGGTTGGAGCGCAGCAGATTGCGCGCCGCGATGCACGCGTTGCCGAAGCCCGTGTTGCCGTAACGCGCCCGCTCGGTGGCGTCGTAGACGAATACTTTGTCCACGTCGGGGTTGTACATCAACGCGCGGGCCGTGAGGTTGAACTGCTCCATCTCGCCCACCACGGGCCCGATCTCCTGCAGCGCGCGCGTCTCAGCGTCGAGATCCAGCAGCAGCCCGTATCGCCGGTCCAGCCCGGCCGCGCCCACCGGAGAGGCGGTGTTGCCCAATCCGCCGCCGCCCGGATTCACGTAGAACGGCGCCGTGCTCGGCTCCAGATAACCCTGGCTTGGGCCGCCCCCGGAATTCAGCGAGAGAAACGCCGGCAGCACTTTGGTTTTGTCGCCCAACTCGCGGGCCACCACGCTGCCGATGTGCGGGGCGATGGAGGAGAGCCCGGAGAGCGGATTACGGCCGATCTGGATCCACGTCTGCATGATGCCATGCACCACGGCGTAGGTCCTCACCGAACGCAGGACGGCGATGGAGTCCATGTGCTCCGCCAGTACGGGAAACAGGCCGCGCGGCCACCGGATGCCCCCGTAAGTGGTCGGTTCCATCTCCTTCAGCGTCCACGCGCCTTCCTTCAGATCGAAGGTGTCGGTGTGGCTCGGCCCGCCCGTCATGTTCACAAAGACGACGTACTTTGCCGTGCCCTTCACCGGCGCGCCGGCCTGCGCAATCGTCTCCAGCGTCCGGCCGGGCAAAAAGAAACTGCCAGCCACGGCCGCGCCTGTATGACGGAAGAACACTCGGCGATCCATCGCCGGCCGCTTCCAGAATTTCGTGCCCATTGTTTCTTTCTTCATGGCTTCGGCGTCCTCGTCTCTAGTAGCTGAACAGGAAGTCCGTCTTGTTCACCAACGCCCAGGCCAGGTCTTCTATGGCCGTGGCGCGCAGTGCCGCGGTGGTGGCCTTCTGCAGGAACTTCTGCGCCACGCCGCGTTCGTACTCGGTGGGCTTGCGCGAGATGAAAGTCAAGAACATGTCTTCGATCACCTGATCGTTCGAGGCCACCTTCGTCATCGCCACCAGGTAAGGCGAGGCCGTGGCGCCCGTCGTCCGCACGCGGTTGTTCACCACGCTCGAGTTCATGATGTTCATCCACATCAGAATCGAGCCGGACTGGTTGCGCTGCAGCGTGTCGCGGTTGCCGCGGTTGAACGAGTTCATGAACGCCGCCGCCGTGCCGTCGCTCAGCGGTTCCACCGGCTCCGGCAGTTGCATCGCCCAGGTCATCCTGTCGCCCCAGCCCGACACCGCATAGGCGGGGAAAACCTGCGTCGCCTTCACCAGCGCGTCATGCACCTCTTCGGCTTCCATCCGCCGCGGGATGTGGCGCGCGAACATCGCGGCCTTCGTGATGTCCCAGTTCGCGTCGTATCGCGCGCTCAACTGGTAGGCGTTGCTCTGCGCGATCAGCCGCAGCGTGTCCCTTAGATTGAAGTCGCCCTCGCGGCACCACTTCGAAAGCATCTCCAGCAGTTCAGGGTGCGAAGCTTGGAGCGTCCACGCGCCGGAAGGGGGCGCGGCCGGGTCCAGGCGGTCCGGATCCAACTGGTCGACTGGCTCGGCCAGGCCCAGATTGAACATCGCCTTCCACACACGGTTGGCGTAATTGCGCGCGAACATCGGGTCGGCAATCATCGATTTCACCAGCGATTCGCGCCAATCGCCTGCGGCCGCTTTCCCATCGCGATACACCGGCGTCAGGTTCACCGTGCTCCTGCCGTCGATCATCACTGCCACGCGGTTCGGGCGGTTCCCAAAGTTCGTGTTCAAATCGTAGGTGCCCGCCGCCCTATTCGTGATCGTCGTCGAATTCGTGAAGAAGTTGGCCGGATCGTTCCCTGGGTAGCCCGCAATCGTAATGCGGGAGAAGTGCGCCGACATCCGCTGCGCTTCTAGGCGCTTCGCCTTAGCTCCCCAGGAGCTCACCTGGTCCAGGTGATACTTGCCGTCGTGGCACATCAGGCAGTCGTAGTGATTCATCCCAAGAAATGCCGTGGCCGTCTTCACCATCAGCAGGTCGTAGGTGTCCTGCGCCGGACCCATCGGGGCAGTGCCGCGCAGGATGAAGTTCGCTCCTACCCCTTCGTTCAGGTAGTTATTCCCCAGGCCGTTGACCATCTCGAGGGCGACGTCGCGCCAGCTCTTGCCGTCCTGAATCGACCAGCGGATCCACTCATACAGCCGGTTCCGGCCCTCCGTCTGCTGGCTGCGATTCTGCGCCGCGCGCGCGTTCTGCAGGATGTCGCCCAGCCACACCGTCCATTTGTCTACGAACTCGGGGCTCCACAGCAGCTTCTCAATCACGGCATCGCGCTTGTCCGGGTCCTGGTTCGCGACAAAGGTGCGGATATCTTCCGCCGAAGGAATGCGCCCCGTCAGATCCAGCGTCACCCGGCGCAGGAACTCTTCATCGGTGGAAAGCGCCGCCGATGGCATCCCCGCCGACTGCAGCTTGCCGAAAATCTCGTCGTCAATGAAATTCCGCCGGGGCACCTGGCCTGCGGAGACAGATTGCCGCCCCACGCTTGACGCCGACATCGCCCGGCTGAAAGCCAGCGTGCGCTCATAGGCGTCCCGCTTGATTCTCTCTGCCTTGGAGCGGACCTCGTCCGGAGAGGCGATCCAGGTGCAGTTCTGGCCTGATGCCTCCACCGCCTCCTGCGCCGCCAAACCTCCGCCCAGTCCGGCCATGAGGCCGAAAGTCGCCGCAAGTCGTTTGAAAGATCTCATAATCACCCCGAACGGCAAAATTATAGCAGTCTTGGCACGTGGATCCTCTCTTTAGAACACCTGAAATGGAAAGAGGTTTCACCATATCTACACTGTTGGCGTAGACTGGATCTGCCGCGCCTGTGCACATTCAGGACGCCCCGACGGAGGAAATCGCATGCAATACCACATCAGCCGCGACGGAAAGACCTACGGACCCTACGCCCTCCCGGACCTCCAGCGCATGCTGGCCCAGGGCCAATTGCTACCTGACGACCTCGCCTGGTCCGAAGGCATGAGCAGTTGGACGCCGCTCAAACAGGTCCTCAGCGCCGCCGCGCCAGCCGCGCCGGCTCCCGCTCCGCAGCCCCAAGCCTACACGCCGCCGCAGGCACAGCCCCAGCCGCGCCCCGCCCAGCCCGGCTTCACTCCTCCGCAACAGCCCTACGCGCCCCCTCAGCAGCCGTACGCCCAGCCCGGCGCCTATCGCCCGCCCACCGGCCAGCCCTACGCCGCGGCCCCTGCCGGC
Organism: Acidobacteriota bacterium; assembly: GCA_016213725.1. Lineage (GTDB taxonomy): Bacteria > Acidobacteriota > Terriglobia > Bryobacterales > Bryobacteraceae > Paludibaculum. The sequence goes on from JACQZS010000105.1 coordinate 8,909, forward strand.
GGCGGCCTGGTCCCGCCCGGCATGCATTGGGCCCTCGTCTTCGTTCTCGCCCTGGTCACCTGCGGCATCTTCGGACTCGTCTGGATGTTTCTCCAGGCGGGCTTCGTCAAGAAGATCGACCCTGCCAGCAAAGCCACGCCGCTCTTTTGCGGATACCTGGCCGTCGTCCTGCTCGCCGGGGTCTTCGTGCGCGGCTCTGTGGCTGCACTCACCATCCTGCCGCTCATCCACCTGGCCGCCATGGTGGTCTTCTGGATGGGCGCATTCAGCATGCGTAAGTCGCTGGTCACCTACTACAACAGCGTGGAGAACATCGGCCTGCGCCTCAGCGGCGTCATGACCTTCTTCTTCTCCGTGCTCTACTTCCAGTACCACCTGGCCCGCATCGCCAACTGGAAGAAGACCGGCCGCTTCGAATAGAGATGCGCCGCCGGCATTGGACACTGTTGATCCTCGGCGGGCTGGCCGTCGTTTACGCCTGCCCGCCCTCCCAGTACGGCTTCTATCCCCTCTGCCCTATCAAGACCCTCACGGGCATCGCCTGCCCCGGCTGCGGCTCTACCCGCGCCCTGCACGCCCTCCTGCATCTGCGCTTCGTTGAGGCGTTTGCGCTCAATCCTCTCTTCACCTGCACCGCGCCTCTGCTCCTGGCCTGGCTCGCACGCACTTTCCTACAGTCAAAGGAACTTCATGCGCTACCATCTCGGCCGTAACGGCGCCGTCCTAGGCCCCTTTTCCGTCGAAGAGATCCACCTGATGGTCGCCCGCCGCGAGGCCTTCCCCAGCGACCTCTGCTGGACCCACGGCATGCCCAACTGGGCGCCCGTCGGCCAGGTCCTGCTCGGCTACCCGCGCCCCACTCCGCCCGACCTCCACTGGGGCCTCCTCCTGATCTTCAGCTTCTTCGCCGGCGCGTTCATGCTCGCCTGGGCCATGGTTCAGGCCAATTTCGTAAAGCAGATCGATCCCGCCAGCCGCGCCATGCGGCTCTACACCATCAACCTCATCCTGATGCCCATCATGGGTGTCGTGATGTTCGTTGCCGCAATCGCCGGTTCAGCTACAAGGAGCGTCATCTTCTTCGCCACATTCCTCTTGCTGCTCATCGCTTACCTCATCGCCTCTTCCATCCTCTACCTCAAAGCCACCTACAATATGCGCCGCTCGCTGCTCGCGTATTACAACTCCATCGAGAACTACGGCCTGCGGCTCGGCCCCGTCATGACCTTCTTCTTCGGGCCGCTCTACTTCCAGTACCACTTCAACCGCATCAACCGCTGGCAGATGGACGGCCTGCTCCACTGACGGCGCTTTCGATACAATCACCCCTTCATGCACCTCGCCGTCGGTCCCATCGACCTCGCCGTCATCGCCCTCTACATGGGCGTCATCGTCGCCATCGGCTGCTACGCCGGCTTTGTCCGGCGCCGCGGCGGCGGAGAAGGCAGCCACTACTTCCTTGCCGGCAACACCCTCGCCTGGCCCGTCATCGGCCTCGCCATGTTCGCCGCCAACATCTCCACCGTTCACCTCGTCTCGCTCGCCGAGGCCGCCTACAAATACGGCCTCGTCTTCGGCAACTTCGAATGGATGGCCGGCTTCACGCTCATCCTTCTTTCCCTCTTCTTCGCGCCGCTCTACCTCCGCTCCCGCGTCCCCACGCTGCCTGACTTCCTGGAGCGCCGCTACAACCGCCAGTGCCGCGACATCCTCTCCGTCGTCAGCCTCTTCTCCGCCATCGTCATCCACATCGGCATCGCTCTCTATACCGCCGCCTACGTCCTCCGCGGCATCCTCGGCCTCGCCCCCGGCGCCACCATTCTCGGCATGGACGCCCTCATGTTCTTCATCGCCGCCCTCGGCATCCTCACCGGCCTCTATACCCTCCTCGGCGGTCTCCTCGCAGTCGTCTGGACCGAAAGCGTGCAAACCGTCCTGCTGCTCGCCGGAGCCGTCGTCATCACCATCGCCGCCTGGCTCAGGGTCGGCGGCTGGGAAGCCCTCGCCGCCACTCTCGCCTCCCACCCCCATCCCCTCACCGCACCCGACATCCCACGCTCCACCGCCAACTTCCTCAACATGGCCCGCGATTCGAGCGACCTCTCCGGCCAGCCCTGGCTCTCCGTCGTCCTCGGCTACCCCGTCCTCGGCATCTGGTACTGGTGCGCCGATCAGACCATCGTCCAGCGCGTCCTCGCCGCCAAGGACGAACGCAACGCCCGCCTCGGCCCCCTCTTCTGCGCCTTCATCAAGATCCTGCCCGTCTTCATCTTCGTGCTCCCCGGCGTCATCTGCGTCGCGCTCGTCCAGCAGGGCGCCTTCGGCGGCGACGCCCCCACAACCGCCGCCGACACCTACACCTTTCTCATCACGCGCCTGCTCCCCACCGGCCTAAAGGGCCTGGTCACCGCCGCCATGCTCGCCGCCGCCATGCAAACCTGCTCGGCCGCCCTCAACTCCACCGCCACCCTCTTCGCCTACGACATATTCAAGCGCTGGCGCCCCCAGTCCACCGATCACCAGCTCGTGCTCACCGGCAAGATCACCACCGGCGTCGCCACCATCCTCTCCATCCTCTGGTCCCCGCTCTTCAGCCACTACAGCACCATGTTCGAGGGCCTCAACCGCCTCGTCTCCTACGTCGCCCCGCCCATCACCGCCGTCTTCCTCTTCGGCGTCTTCTCGAAGAAGGCTTCCGGCCGCGGCGCGCACATCACCATGAAGTACGGCGCCCTGCTCGGAGGCGCG
>JACQZS010000106.1 GCA_016213725.1 Acidobacteriota bacterium
CCCGCGGAAGCACTGTCTTCCTGGGGGCTTGAAGTCCTGCCCGACGTCGGGAATGTCTACTTGTCGCTGGGTTCGCCACCACGTCCCGCTCTGACACTGGTTTGAGCGGTGAGCAAGTCGGCAGCGTTGAGAATCGTGTTGTTCTTCATGTTGTCTCTCCTTATTGGTTTGAGGCGTTTTCCGTCTCCTCTCTATTGGGCGCAGAACCCTCCGCGAGTCGATCACGTTTCCCGAAGAAATTTCCTCCCATCCTGCATCCGTCCGGGCGACAATGTCAGGATGTCGATTGATCACGACTTGTTTGATGAGATGTTGCCCTGGCAGGCCCCGGCGCCTGTTCGCCGCTCCCGGTTCCAGCCTGCTGCTCCTCAATACGCCGCCCTGAACGTGGAAGTGAACCTGGGTCGCATCGGAGCCTTCCACTTCACCCGCCGCGGCGAACGGAACGTGCTGCTTCTGGACTTTCAAACTCAACTCGACCAGAACTACCCGCGTCGACTCGGCTCCGGCCGTGGCGGCGTCTACCGCGGCTACTATCTCAAAGGTGTCGGACGCACGCTGGCGGCGGCAAATTGGAACGATACTGGTGAACGCTATCACGGCAGCGGCCACATGCCGCCCACCTCCGCCGCCCGCGAATGGCTCATCACCCAATACCTCCGCTCATCCGGCCTGGCCCACACCATCGTTCCCTGCGAAACCGTTCTCGCTGCACCGCTCACCGCCACTCAGCGCCACGAAATCTCCGCCGGCTACACCTCCGTGAACCTGCAACGCGCCCCGGCCGACGGCCTCCTTCAGGTCCTCAGCGCCAAACAGGCCAACTTCGCCCGTATGTCGAACATCGTTTGGGCCCTCGACCACTTCTGTTTTGAGCCCGGCTTCATCGGCCGCCTCTTCCTCGCACTCGACAGGCTCCTCCGTCCACCTGATGCCCGCAACTCGGCTCAGGGAGACCCGGCGGAAATCGCCGAGGCCATGGAAGCCGCCTACCTGCGCACTCTCTCGGCCTTCCGCTCCTGGTCCGCCCATGGGCTCTTCTGGCTCTACCTCCAGAACAACTTCACTCTCGATGGCCGCTACGTTGACCTGGAGACTCCGCTCCTGTTCGGCTCGCCCTTCGTCGGCATCCGCCACCGCGCGCGCAACGGCGAAATCGAACGCACCGTCATCGGCTTTGAAGAACTATGGCTCGCCTGGTATTGGCGCCTCTTCCTCGCCCGCCTCCGCCACCAGCTCCAGTACCTCTGCTTCCCAGGTGTCCTGCCGGATCGTCCAGCCTTCCTCTACGTCCGTCAGGTCCTGCGCGAAATCAACGGCCGCTTCCCGGCTTCCCATCCGATCTTCGACAACAAAGGACTCGCCCAGTCCGCTTCCGCTCACCTCGCCCGGCTGCTCCACCTCAAATCCAAAGCCAAGCACCAACTCAGCGAGCTCGCCATCTACCAGCTCGCAAACGTCACCGGAGCCAAGCCCCCTTCCGAGCCGGATCTCAGCTGGATCGAAGCCCCTGCAGCAAGCCCTTTCATCCCCATCGGGAGTGACTCCCGCGTCTTCGTTCCTGGCTGGCTCGCCACTCGTGAATGGCCTACCGGTCTCGGCTTCGACGCAAAATTGAAACGCCTCGAGCACTGCCGTGAACCAAGGCAGTTTCTCGAGGCGTTGTCGAACTAAAGCGCGGGCCGGGCAGTCTGCTTCCCGGCCAGTTCCGGTTAGGCCTTGTTTTTCTGTTCGCTGCGGCCTGCGCGGATGCTCGTCTGGGCCTTCAGCAGTTCAGTGGCTTTGATCGTCTTCTTCATGGTGATCTTTCCTCTTTTCCTTGTCTCTTGGCTTAGGAGCCGTCTTCCGTCTCCACTGATCGGGGCGTAAAATCTTCATCGGATTGATCAGTCCGGAAGACTATTTCTCGTATTCCAGGAACGATTGTGAATCCCGTGACTGCCGGTCCAGCAATCCGGCCGGCAATACAAACAGCGCCGCCCGGAGTCTCCTCCCGGCGGCGCCGCATAGTCTCACGTGTGTTGCGAGAGTTCCTACTTCCCCGTTTTCGCGCGAACCATGCCCCGCTGCGTGTGGTTCGGACCGGCCGGTGGGTCCCTTGTTCCACCGTAGCTGCCGGCTCGAACGCCCGTCTTCAGATTGACGCCGTTCGATGCCATCATCGGCCCCCGCTGCGTGTGGTTCGAACCAAGCGGCGGAGTGCATTCCGGTCCACGCCCGGCTCGCACTCCGGTGCTCAGACCCACAATTCCGCGCTGCGTGTGGTTCGTGCCAGCCGGCGGGTCCTTTGTTCCACCGTAGCCGCCGGCTCGAACACCCGTCTTCAGACTGACGCCGTTCGATGCCATCATCGGCCCGCGCTGCGTGTGGTTCGAACCCAGCGGCGGTGTGTATTCCGGTCCACCCCCGGCACGCACTCCCGTCTTCAGAGCCACCATTCCGCGCTGCGTGTGGTTCGATCCCATCGGCGGAGTGTAATCGATATTCACCCCCGCGCGTATCCCTGTCTTCAATCTCAGTTCCTGATAAGTGTTCATGTCTTTCGACCTCCACTGATCAGGGCGGATTCTCAACCCGGAATCGCTCAGTATCCACGGAAATGTTATGGGTGTGCCACAACCACCAGTGCCGGCGCCCGCCGTAGCACGCACTCCAACGCCTGTTTCAGGTTCTCCGGATCCAACGCCGCGAAGCTCTCGTCCAGCACAACCAACTCCGCCTTCTGCAGCAAGGCGCGAGCCATGAACACTCTGCTGCGTTCTCCTTGCGACAACTGCCAGCCCGTGTCTCCCACCATCTGCTGCAATCCCCCCGGCATCCTCTCCAGCAATGGCCCTAACCCTAATTCCTGGCAGACCTGCCACGCCTCTTTCAAGTCCTCCTCCGTCGGCGGCCATGCCCGCCCCATCAGCAGATTGAACGCAAACGGGCCGCTCAGGATGTGATTCTCGTGATACTGCGGCGCCGCCACAATCCTCTTCCGCCAACCACTGCTGCCCAGAGACTTGCGGTCCAAACCGCCCGCCAGCAACATGCCGGACCCCGCCTCCCTCAACCCCACCAACACCGACGCCAACGTCGACTTCCCTCCTCCTGACTCGCCTTCCAGCAGCACCCGGTCTCCCCTCTCAATCCGCACACTCGCGCCTCGCAGCACCGGTTCGCCGCGCTCATGGTAGCGGAACGTCAAATCGTGCGCGTCGATGACAGCCGCGCTCGTCCCGCTCGCCGTTACCACCGCCGGCTGATCCTCCTTCGCCGCCGCATCGAACAGCGGCTTCACCGCCTCCCAGGCAATGCCCGCCCCCGCCAGTTGCGCCATCGAAGAGGCCAGTTTTTTCAATGCCCGTTGCGCCACCAATACACCGCCCAGTCCCACCGCCAGGCTCGCTGCCGCTTCACTCCCGCCGTTCATCAAACCCGGCGCCAGGCCCGCCAATCCCGCTGCCAGCCAGCCTCGCGACGCCAATGCCAGCAGTCGCGCATCCGCCTTATCCATGGCTGCCGCCCGGTGCAGATACTCATCCACCGCCCGGTCTTCTTCGCGATGCCATTCCGCCGGTGGCTGTTGCGCCAGTCTCGTCCGATGACCCGTCATCCGCTCCACCAGATCGTCCGTCAGCTTCAGCCGGGCCTCGGTCCACTCCTTTCTCCGCTTCGCGAAGACCATGCCCATCCATACCGTCAACCCAATCCAAACCACCAGCAATGCGGCTTGAGGAATCCCCCCTGCGCCTACGGCCAGCACCGCCGCTGCCATCATCAGTTCGACCGCCGCCGCCAGCGCGTTCAACCCGCCACCCAGCGCCAGTGATTCTACGGTCTCCGATTCGATCACCCGTCCCAGCAACTGCCCCGCGCCCTGATGCCGGATCTGGTCCTGGTCCAGCTTCAACGCCCCAGCCAGGAGCCGCTGCTTCAACAATCCCCCCAACCCCAGCGCCAGCCGCCCTTGAAGCCACAGCATCCACATCCGCAGCGGCACCATCGTCATCAGCAGCAGCGTCCACCCCGTCAGCCAACCCTGGTCTGTCCGGCCCGAGAGCGCGCCCACGCCCAGCAGCCACCACGCAAGCAGCCATGCAAGGTACTCCAAGCCGTGTGCCAGGGCGTACCCAATCAACTGCCGCACCAGCCCGGCTTCTCGCGCCTGACCCACAAAGGAAGCCCCCGGCGCCACCCTCACCTGGATCACTCGCCCAATCACCACATCGCCCAGCCGCTCCCGCATCAGAATGCGTCTTGCAGCCTCCCGCCGCGCGCCGCCAATCCGGCACTCCTCCAGCAATCCGTCGATCTCCGCTGCGTGCGGTGCTTCCGCCTTTGCGCTCATGGCGGCCCACAACGCATCCAGGCTCACTCGCCGCACTCGCAGGTCCGGCCCCAGCGCCCGTACCCATCCTCGCCCGGCGCCCACCAACGCCAAGATCCCCACGGGCAGTGCCACCACCGCCGGCGGCGCAGAGCGCAGCGCATCTTCGAAATTCGCCGCCGAGACGTACACCCTTTCCGCTTCCAAGCCCAACTCCGCGCAGGCTGCCTCTGCGTCTCTTGCCGCGGCTACAACGTCCGCCCGGGCCGGCATGCCTGCCCGGCGCGCCAGTGCGTCCACAAGAACGGCGGCGCCCTCGGCCGGCCACAGAGACTCCTTCACTGCCCACCTTCTTTCACTTTTCCGCCTTCCAGCCTCAGCCGCCGCCACGTCGCGCTCTGCCACATCCCGTGCAGCACCGCCTCTTCCGCCTCCAGCAGTGCCCGGTACCTCGAACCCTCCGCTTTCGCCAATACCTTCGGATGCCCATCCTCGGCAATCTTGCCCTTCTCCACTACCAGCACTCTCTCGAACTCCAGCGTGTCCCCCACGTCATGCGTGATGCAGAGCAGCGTCGCTTCCGGCCACGCCTCCCTCACTTTGGCGATCAACGCTCGGCGCTTCCCCCGGTCCAGCCCGCGCGCCGGCTCATCCAGAATCGCCAGGCGCACCCCCGGCTTCATCATTGCCCGGCCAATCCTTACCCTCTGCCCTTCGCCGCCCGATACCAGCGCACCACCCTCTCCTAATACCGTCTGCAGTCCGTCCGGCAGCTTTCGGAGCACCCCACGCAAATCCGCCCGCTCCAGCGCCCGCTCCAGGTTCATCTCGGCCCCGAGCGGCGAACCGTACTGCAGATTCTCGAGCAGCGGCCGATTCCAAAGATGCACCTGCGGATCGATCCACGCCGTTACCCGCCGAAGCGCCGCCAGCCCAGCCGCATCCAACTCCATCCCGTCTACCCTGAGCGACCCCTCCGCAACGCGGTGCCAACCCAGCAACAACCCCACCAGGCTCGACTTCCCGGCCCCCGATGAGCCCACAATCCCAATCTGCTCGCCCGGCTTTACGCTCAATTCCACCTGCTCCAGGATCAGGTGCCCCGCCGCCCGCACCGTTACCCCATCCAACTCGATCTGCACGCCTCCGCTGCGCGCCTCCGCTTCCACTTCCGGCACAACTTCCTCCGGCGCACCCAGAGGCTCCATCAACCGCAGCGTGACATTCCGTTGCCCCGGGTACTGCCGCGCCACTGCCCCAATCTCCTGCCCCAGCATCGGCAGGTTCAGCGCCCAGAACGCCAGCAGCAATACGCCCGCCGGTTCGCTGCCCGGCGCCATCTGGCTCAACAACAGCCAGGCGGCCAACCCCAGCGTCACCAGAAACTGAATCCCATCCAGCAGCACCGCCGCCTTCTGAGACTCCATCCCGGACCACGCCCATTCCGCCAGCATCGCTTCCTGTTCCCGCCTTAGCGCCCTCTCCGCGCCATGCGCCCGTACCGCCACCAGTCCCAGCATTGCGTCCAGGTAGTACCGGCTCAACGCGCCCGCGTGCGTTCTCCATTTCAAGTCCCGCGCCGCCAGCACCGGTTGCGCCGCCAGAGGGATCGCCACCGCCAGCGCCGCCACTCCCACTGCGCCCCACAGGCTTCCCGGATAGAGCCACGCGATGGCCGCCACCGTGAAAAGCATCTCGAACCCTGCCCGCAGCAACTGTCCCGCCAGTTCAGGCAACACCCGGACCATGTGCACCGAATGGCTTCGCGCCGCCATGTCCGACACCAGCCGGCTCTGGAAATACCGGTCCCCCAGCCGGGGCACCTTCGCCAGAAACGCCACCCGCAGGCGCGCTTCCAGCTTCCGCCCCAGCCGCAGCAGAGATGTCGCCAGCGGCCACTCCATCAGCAGCAATCCCACGACAAACGCCAGCAGCGCCGCCGTCGCCCCCAGCCGCTGCCATCCCACTGCCAGCTCCTTGCTCACTTCGAACACGCCCCGCAGCAGCAGTGCCTCCAGCGCCACCGCTCCGGCCGAAAGCGCAATCGCCGGCAGCAGCACCGCCGGCCCAAATAGCCCGTCTTCCTTGAGGAGCCGCCACAGTTGCGCGCCCGCCTGCCCCTTCTCCGGCTTCAGCGCAGCCGCCAGTTCCGGCGAGATTTTCCGCTCTCCGCCCGCCTCTGCCTTCCTCCCGGCCACCGTGATCAGCACCGCGCCGGACAGCGTCACGTTCTCCTCCGATGCCGCGTTCCGCCGCGCCGTCCTGTATGCGTCCGGGACCTTTGCCCCCTTCTCCGCCAGCCGCTCCAGTAGGCGCTCCGCCTCTCCGCCCGCCTTCACCGCGCCGCTCTTCACCAGCGCTGCCACCATCCGTGCCGCCCCATCCAGCTGGCTCAGAGATTCCCAACCCTCGTACTGGTCGGCCCTCGCCTTTAGTGCTTTCCGCCGCTCCGCACCCACACCCAGTTCGCGCATCCGCGCTTCGATCCCTCGCCCGAATCCCTCGGAACTCGCCCAGTTCCGCCACATCTCCGCCGGAACCGGCATCGTGTGTACGTACAGCCCCTTCCGGAACTCCTCCGTCCGCACCCACTTCCGGCCGGTCGCCGGATCCATGATCTGCAGGTACCCGCCATGCCGCCGCCATACCACCACAAAGTGTGTGGAGCCCCCCGGCTGCCTGGTCACAATGAGGCACGGCAGCAGCTCAGACTCCAGACGCCCCACATCGTCAACCGGCGCCATCACCTGCGCCGCATCCAGCCCCAAATCCACCGCCGCCTGTTCCAGCGTGTCGATCGACGTCCCGTCCACGTCCGTCTGGCACGCCTCCCGCAGGCGTCCGTAGCTTACTTCGATCCCGTGGCCCTCCAGCAACGTCTTCAGCGACGCCGGACCGCAGTCCATCGCCGACGTCTGGATCACCTCCGGCGCGAAGTAACTACGCTTCATGGGTGAACTGCTGTTCCGCCTCCCTGCCGCGCCATCAGCTTGGGCTCCTGCGCTTCGGTCAGCCAACGCCCGCCCATCCGCAGCACCAGCCCCGCCGGCGATACCTTCTCCACTTCCACTTCCACGCTGCCCGGCATCCCGTGCTGCGGCTTCACCTTCAAACCGCCCCCATCGCCGAGCGCCAGCTCCACGCGCACCTTGCCATCCCGGATCTCATCCGCCACATGCGTCACCACTGCGCCCATTGATCCATATTGCGTCCACGGAAATCCGGCCAGACGCATCCGCGCCGGCTGCCCTTCCCGCAGTCGGCCGATCGCCGCTGGCGGATCGAACTGCGCTACGATCCTCAGCCCTCCCGCCGGCACGATCGCCGCCACTCGCTCGCCCTCACCCACATACGCGCCCGCTTTCAACACCTTCACCTCGCCCAGCCGCCCCGTCGCCGCCGCCCGCACCACTCTCCGCTCCGCTTCGTTCCGCAGCCGGGCCTCTGCTGCGCCGATCGTGCCCATCTGTCCTTCCAGCGCCGTGATCTCCGCCGCCAGCTTCTTCAATCGCGTGTCCCGCTCGCTGTCCCGCGTCCTCTGCTCCTGCTCGATCTTCCGCGCCGTTATCCGGCTGCCTTCCATCGCCGCGCGCTGCCTGTCCGCCTCCGAACGGCCCTTCTGATACTCCCGCTCCGCGATCAATCCCTGCTTGTGCAGCTCCGCCAGCCGCCGGGCTTCTTCGGCGCTGAACTGCGCCGGCGCCTGGGCTTCCCGTTCCTGCGCCCGCGCCTGTTCCACCGCCACGCGCGCTGCCATCTGCTCCTCGCCCCTCGCCCTCTCTTCCGCCGCCGCCTGGCTCCGCAGCGCCGCAACCTGCGCCTGCAATCCCGCCACCCGCACAGACTCTTCCCGCAATTGCAGCCGCTCCGGCTGCGCGTCCAGTTCCAGCAGAATCTCGCCGGCCTTCACCTCCCGCCCAATCGCCAGATTGCTGCTCACCACGCGCCCGGCAACGGGCACTTCCACCGCATACACCGCCGCAGAAGCCTCCAGCCGCGCTTCCTGCGTCACTTCAAACAGGCTCACCCGAGCCAACAGGAACCAGCCGCCCCAAGCCGCCAGCAGCGCCAGCCCTGCCGCCAGCGCGCTCACCGAAAGGTGGATCGAATCCGCCGTCAAAGACCGCATCGTACGCGTGAAGGATGTGCTCATGGGATCTCCAGTGTGGGTACTGCTCTCCCATACGGGCGGATTTCCACTGCCAAGTCGATCACTCCTCCGCGCCTTTTTTCTCCATGGCCCCTGCCCCCTCCCCCGCCGCAATCATCTCCGCGCTCAACTCCGCCAGCACCGCCCGCCACGCCGCCCGCACCTCTGCCGGAAATCCTGCCGACAACGCCTGCCCAAACGCCCACAGCAGCGCCGCCGCCAGCGTTTCATAGTGGTGCGGCTTCACTCCGTACCCCGCATGGCTGCGCCCCAGTTCCGCCAGCCTGGGTTTCAGCGCTTCCATTCGATCCAGGCTGTCAACCACCAGGTCCAGCGTCTGGATCAGCTTCTTCGCCTGTTCCTTCATGTCGTGCCGGAACATCGGCCGGATCGTTGGATCCAGCTCGAACATCCGTCCATAGAACAGGAGAAACACCGCCTCGTCGAACGTCCGGATCTGCTCGTAACTGTCCCGGATCATCTGCTTCTGCGCGAACGTCATCTCATCTACCTCCTCGCCGCCGCCCGCTCCAGCGGCTTCCCCGCTGCACGCTCGGCCTCCTGCATTTCTTCCCGATGCTTCGAGTTGAAGCCCTTCAGTTGCTCTGCCTCGTGCCACGCGTTGATCGCCTTCGCGTCCCACTCCTGCGCCGTCTCTTTCCGCCCGAGTAGACGCTCCACTTCCGCTTTCGCCGAGTACATTCTCGGCACCGCGATGTAGCGCAACAATGTAGGACTCTGCACCGCCGCCACCTTCTCCGCGATCTTCATGCCCTTCGCCAGCCACTGCTCCGCCTCTGCCTTCCGCCCGCTCCGCGCCTCCAGTACCGCCAGCTTGCTATACAGATCCGTCGCCACCCGCTCCGCCGACGGGTCCGCAATCCCGGTCCTTTCAATCACCTCTACGCCCTCCCCATACGCCTCCCTCGCCCCCGCCGGCGACTTCTCCTGCAGCGTATTCCCCAGCCGCGAAAGCGCCGCCGCCAGATTGAGCTTCGCAATGTTGTTCTTCCCGTCCCGCCGCACCACCTCCCGCAGCAGCCCGCTGGACTCCTCCAGCAGCCTCACCTTCTCCCCCGGCTCCTCCTCCACATCCGAAGCTCGCATTGACGCTATGCCGTAGTCCAACACCGATCTCTGGTCTTCGGAATCGTGCTCGTAAAGTCCGCGCGCCGCCACCAGCATTGTCCGGTAGGCCGACCGGGCCGCCTCTCCGTTCGTCACCGTTACGTAGTTCGGATTCCCCAGCAGATCTCCCAGATGGCTGTACGCCATCATCCGCTGCCGCTGCCGTTCCACGTCCTCCGGCTTCCGCTGCACCAGCCCATCCCACTCCTTCGCCGACAACTCGAAATTCTCCAATGCCTCTTTCTGTTGGTTCAGAAACATCTGCCCCATCCCCATCGTCGAAAACGACTCGGCCAGCATCGCCCTCACTTCGTCATCCTGCAGATCCTTGCTCTCGCACCCCATGAGAATCTGCCGCGAAACCTTCGCCGACTCAACCACGCCCTGCCGGTCCTCCAGCATCCGCTTCGCCCGCGCCGCCGCCAGGTGCAGCCCCGCCACTTCAGTCCGCACTTCCTTGTCCCGCCCCGCTACCTTCAGCAGCCTATCCCCCGCCGCGCTTCCAGGCTCCAGGGTCTTCAGCGCCTCGGCCGGTTTCTTGGTGTACATTTCCAGATCGGCCACGCGCCGGCTCAATACCACGTACTGCAGCAGCACGTCCTTTTCCGGCCTCAGCGGGCTCAGCAGAGCCAACGCCTTTCTATAACTCGCCATCGCCGCCGCCGAATTCCCCAGATTCGACCCCAGCACGTTTCCTTGCACTTCCCCAATTCGCTTATACGCGGCGGCTAACTCTACCTGTAGCTTCGGATCCCCGTCCGCATCCTCCGCCAGCGCGTCCAGATACCTCAACCCCAGCCGCACAATCGTCTCCCGCGCTTTCATTGCCGCCGGCAGGTTCCGGATCGAGTCATGCACTTCGAACACGAACGAGTTCGCCAGGCTCCGCGCAATCGCAAAGTGGCGCTCGTTCCGCCGCGCCTCTCGCGCCGTCGCAAATAGCCCCCCGCTCAGCACCACCAGCAGCGCTGCCGCCGCCGCCAGTGGACCCCTGTTCCGCCGCGCGAACTTCCCCGCCCGATACACCATGGTGTCTGGCCGCGCCTGGATTGGCCGGTCTTCCAGGTAATTCCGGATGTCCGCGGCAAACTCCTCTACCGATGCATACCGCCGGCTCGGCTCCTTCTGCATCGCCTTCAAAACGATCGTATCCAGATCCCCCTGTAGCCTCTTGCTCAGCTCCCGCTCCACCGCCGCTGCGCTCGGCCTCACCGTTTCGTCTCCGCAGATCGCCTTTTCTATCGCCTGCGGCGTCAGCTTCTCAATCCGGTGCGGCCGCTGCCCGCTCAGTAGTTCGTACAGCACCGCCCCCAGCGAGTAGATGTCGCTCGCTACGGTGACCGGCTCTCCCAGAATCTGCTCCGGACTCGCATAGTCCGGCGTCAGCATCGAACCCGCCGCCGTCATCGTCACCGCCGGCCCCGCCTCCGCCGACAACAACTTGCAAATCCCGAAATCCAGCAGCTTCGGCGTACCCGATTCGTCCACCAGAATATTGCTCGGCTTGATGTCCCGATGCACCACGAACCGGTGATGCGCGTGCGCAGCCGCAGCGCATACCGGCAAGTACAGCCTTAGCCGATCCTCAATCGAGAGCCCCTGTTCATCGCAATGCTCCCGAATCGTCCGCCCCGCGATGTACTCCATCACGATGTACGGCAGCCCCTCTTCCGTTGTTCCGCTGTCGAGCAGCCGCGCAATGTTCGGATGCTGCAGCCGCGCCAGCGTCTGCCGCTCTCTCCGGAACCGCGCCAGGAAGAAATCCGTATCGAAACCCGGCCGCAGCAGCTTCACCGCGACTTCGCCCTGATACTGCTCGTCCGCCCTCTCCCCCAGGTACACCGTCCCCATCCCGCCCTGCCCAATCTCCCGCACCAGCAGATAGGGTCCCGCGCGCTTTTCTCGAGCCCCTGCCCTCTGGCTCTCCTCAAAAACCTCCAGCGCCGCACCCACCTGTTCGCTGACAAAACTGCCGCCCGAGTCTTCATCGCTCGCCAGCAGCTGCCGCACCTGCTCCAGCAGGTCCCCGTCGTCGCCGCAGGCTTCCTTGAGCCAGCGCTCCCGCTCCGCGCCCTCACGCTCCGCGGCTACGTGGAACAAATCCTCCATCCGCCGCATCCGCTCCGGTGTCATCTCTGCCCGCCGCTCGTTAACTGCGTGTGCAGCCAGGCCTCCGCAAACCGCTGTTCCCGGCCAACCGTCGCCACGGAAATCCCCAAAACCTGCGCTGTCTCTTCCACGCTCAACCCGCCGAAGAAACGCAACTCGATGACGCGCGCCTTCCTCTCGTCCAGCTTCGCCAGGTCCGATAGCGCATCGTCCAGCGCCAGCACGTCCCCGCCCCGCTCCGGAGCGAACGATAGTGCTTCGTCCAGTTGGACCTTCGCCATCCCCGAGCCCCGTTTCGCCGCCCGGTGCTTCCTCGCGTGATCCACCAGAATCTGGCGCATCAGCTGCGCCGCCACGCCAAAAAAGTGGCTCCGGCTTTCGAAATCCGGCAACTCCTGCGCCACCAGCCGCAGATACGCCTCGTGGATCAGCGCCGTCGGCGCCAGCGTCGCGGCGTTCCTCTCGTTTCGCAGATATCGCGCCGCCAGCCCGCGCAGCTCGTCGTAGACCAGCGGTGTCAGTAGGTCCAGCGCTTCTTTGCTCCCACTCTTCCAATCGGAGAGCAGACGTGTCACGTGCTCTTTTTCCGGAGGTCCCAGAGGTGAAGACATTGGGATTATTGTAACTTCATTCCGCCCAATTGAAACACCTGAGGCCTTCCGAGCCGGATGTCTTTTGCTTCCTCGAACGAGCCCGGCTCCTCTATCCCTGGAACGACGCGTTGGATCCCTTCAAACCCTGAACCAGCTCAGCACAAGCTACCCGCTCCGGGTGCTTCTCCTCGCAGTTCCTCTCGTACGCCGACAGCGCTGCCTGAGCCAACTCCAGCGCTTCCTTGCGCCCGCCCGGCTCCTGCCCCAACAGCTGCGCCAGGCAAGTCGCGGTCAATCCCGTGTCCGGACTCTGCGCCCCCAGCAGCCGCCTCTTCATCTCGTACGCCTGCCGGTACAACTGGATCGCTTCCGCACGGTCGCCCATGTCTCGCCGCAACGCCGCCAGGTTGTGCAGAGTGCTGGCAATCTCGTAGTGCTCCGGGCCGAAAATCCGCTCCCACGTCACCAGCGCCTCACGGTAGATCCGCTCGGACTCCGCGCTCGGTCCCATCTCATCCAGCAGACCTGCCAGCGCCACCGCGTCCGCAACCGTCTCCGAGCACTCGGCGCCGGCCAACTTCTTCCTCACTTCGTAAGCCTTTCGCGCCCAAGGAACGCCCGCCTCATAGTTCTGCCGTGAATGCTCCAGCCCGCCCAGGTTGTGATAGAGCGTCGCCAGAATCTCACTTTCTTCCCCGCAAATCGGCACCAGAATCTCCATCGAACGCTTGTACGCCCGCTCCGCCTCGTCGAACTCTCCGCTGTACTTGTAAAACATCCCCAACCCGCAGTAGGCCGCTCCGGTCAGTTCGTCGGCAGGCCCCATGTATCTTTCCGCCACCGACACGCTCCCCTGGATCTCTGCGCGTGCCTCCGCGAATCGCCCCACCGCCCTCAACGCCATTGCGCCCACTCCATGGCTCCGCACCAGGATCGTCGCCAACTCCCTGGCGAACTCCTCAAATGGCTCGTACTCTTTCAGAATTGAGACTGCGCGCCCCGCCGCTACTATCGCCTCTTCGAAGCGATTCGTCTTCTCCAGCAGCACCGCTAGCTCCGAAGACAGGTTGGCAACGTCGACACTCTCGGCTCCGGACTCCACCTCCATCAGACGAAGTGCCTCCTCCGTCGCCGGAATCGCCTCCGCCCAGCGCGACTCTTCAGTGAGAGCCCACGCCCGTTGCTGCAACTCCTCGATCGTTGCCATCGCCGTCTCTCCGGTCTGACGAGCACTAGCGCTGAATCCCGCGCTGGCTGTGGTTTTCCGTCCCAAGTCCTCCAGCCTTCACGCCGCTCTTCAGTTCAACGCCGCGCTGGCTGTGGTTCTGGCCTTGGAGCCCCCCGGCCTTTACGCCACTCTTCATTTCCACACCCCGCTGGCTGTGGTTGACGCCGGGGAGTCCGCCCGCCTTCACGCCGCTCTTCATCGCCACACCACGCTGGTTGTGATTGGCGGTGTTGAGTCCGCCCGCCATCACGCCGCTCTTCATCCCCACACCGCGCTGGTTGTGATTGGCAGTGTTGAGCCCCCCGGCCTTCACGCCGCTCTTCATCGCCACGCCGCGCTGGTTGTGATTTGCGGTGTTGAGTCCGCCGGCCTTCACGCGGCTCTTCATCGCCACACCGCGCTGGTTGTGGTTGGACCAACCCGGCTGCCGCCCTGCCTGAATCCCGCTCTTCATCGCCACGCCGCGCTGGTTGTGATTAGCGGTGTTGAGTCCGCCGGCCTTCACGCCACTCTTGAGAACAACTCCTGCTTTCGTCATCGCTTATCTCCTCTGTGTGATTTTCTTGGGATCAGCTCCCTCACCTGTACGGGCGCGACAATTGCCCCAAATCGATCACGCCCGCGGAAAAAATACGCGGAAGACTACCGGAAGCCCTTCTGAAACGCCCGCGCCTGCTTGTGGATCGCCTTCCACTTCCGCTTCCGCTCCAGCGCCGCCAGCGGATCCACCTGCGTCTCGTGCCACGCCGCCTCCGCTCGCAACTTCTGGAAACTCGCCCACCGCGCCTCATCCACCTCCCCCCGCTCCACGGCCTCCGCCACCGCGCACCCCGGTTCCCCCGCATGCGTGCAATCCCGGAACCGGCACCGCTCGGCGATCGCCGTGATCTCGTCAAACACCGCATCCACACTCTCCGCACCCGCCCACAACTGCAGCTCTCTCATGCCCGGCGTATCGATCAAAGCCCCGCCCCCCGGCAGCGCGATCAACTCCCTTCGCACCGTCGTGTGCCGCCCCCGTGAATCGCTCACCCGCACCTCATTCGTCGCCAGCCTCGCCTCCCCCAACAGTCCGTTCGCGATCGACGATTTCCCCACACCTGACGATCCCAGCAGCGCCACCGTCCGCCCACCCCCAACAAACCGCCTCACTCCGCCCAACCCGCCCGCCGCCACCGTGCTCGCTGTCACGATCTCCGCCCGCCGGGCCACCGCCGCCGTCTCCGCCACTCGCTCGTCCAATGCCCCGCACACATCGGCCTTGTTCAGCACCACCACCGCCTGCGCACCGCTCCCCTCCGCCAGTGCCAGGTACCGCTCCAGCCGCCGCGGATTGAAATCCCCATCCAACCCGCAAACCAGAAACACGGTGTCCACATTCGCAGCCAGCACCTGCTCGTCTTCCCGCCGGCCAGCCGCACGCCGCGAAAGGCAGCTTCTTCTCGGCAGCACCGCCTCTACGATCGCCTGCCCCTCGCCCACTACACGAGCCGCTACCCAATCACCGGTCACCGGCAGTTCCGCCCTCGCCGCCGTGCGGTAGTACAGCCCGCCCGCAGGCTCCGCCTGCACTCCGCCCGTCTCCGTCAATAGCCAATACAGATCGCGCTGCGCCATGGCCACCCGGGCC
The DNA here is from genome assembly GCA_016213725.1 of Acidobacteriota bacterium. Taxonomy (GTDB): domain Bacteria; phylum Acidobacteriota; class Terriglobia; order Bryobacterales; family Bryobacteraceae; genus Paludibaculum. The sequence goes on from JACQZS010000106.1 coordinate 15,151, forward strand.
AAAGTCAGACCGCTCTCGGAATAGGAAGAGAATGCGCCAATGACATCCGCACCGGCGCCGATGCTTGAAAGAAACATGGATTGTTCGCTCCAGCTCCGCCCTGAAGACACACCACCCCCGCGGGCTTGCGCAAGCAAACCCGCCAGTCAGGCCGGACTTAGCGAACAATGGTTAGCAAATCACTACTGTATCCAACTCCCCCCGCCCCCACAAGCCCGCCATCCATACTGGAGGTATGTCCACCGCGCGCATCGCCCTCGCCAACATCCGCCTTGCCGCAACACCCGCCGAATCCGTCTCCCTCGCTGAAGCGGCCATCGCCGAGGCAGGCGCCCGCGCCGCCCAGGTCATCTGCTTCCCCGAATGCTACGTCCCGGGCTACCGCTGGCCCGGCGTGGAACTCCCTCCGCCTGATCCCATCTTTCTCGAGCGCGCCTGGGATCGCCTCGCCCAGGCCGCCCGCCGCGCCCGGATCACCGTCATCCTCGGTACCGAACGCCCCACCCAGCGCGGCCTCCTCATCTCCGCTCTCGTCCTCAACCCCGACGGCTCCGTCGCCGGCTGGCAGGACAAGGAACAGCTCGACCCTTCCGAAGACGCCACCTTCGTCCCCGGCTCCGGCCGCCACATCTTCCATGCCGGCCCCCTCGCCTTCGGCGTCGTCATCTGTCATGAAGGCTGGCGCTACCCCGAAACCGTTCGCGCCGCCGCGCGCCAGGGAGCCCGCCTCGTCTTCCACCCCCACGCCGACATCGGCGAACCCGGCGGCTACCAGCCCGCCGATTTCCTCGATCGCCAGAACACCTTCCACGAAAAGGCCATGCTCTGCCGCGCCGCCGAAAACACCATCTACTTCGCCTCCGTCAACGCCGCCTGCCCCGGCTCCAACACCACCTCCGCCATCATCCGCCCCGACGGCACGCCCCTCTGCCACCAGCCCTACGGTGTGCCAGGACTCCTCATCGCAGACCTCGACCTCACGCCGGCCACGCGCCTCCTCGCCACCCGCTGCCGCGCTGCCCAGCCGCCCGCCCCTACGTCTCGCTGATGTTGTCCCAGGTCACGCCAATCCGCGGCGCCGCCACCCCGATCTCGCGCAGATAGTCGCCATACACCATCACCCAGTGCGAATCCCGCACCTCGCTCAGCAGCTTCTTCCAGTTCCCTTCGATCCGCACGTCCTGCTGCGACCGGCAGATCTCATAGAACGGATTCGCCTCCACCTTGCCCTTCATCCCCACCCAACGCCCCGTCGCATACTCCGGATCGATGAACGATACCTCCTGCCCCACCGGCATCTCCACCTTCGGCGCCGCTCCGTAGTCGCTCTCATAGTGCGTCACCAGCCTCGTCGGCTCATACCTCATCCCATCCATCCGCCGCGGCCCCGTGCAGTGCGCGCACGTCACCATCGCGTTGTGCGGAAACGTCGAATTGTGCAGGAACACCGGCTTGCCCGAGATGTGCCGTAGCAGCATCCCCGCCGGCACGATTACAAAATCCGACTCGCAGAACGCCAGCAGCCCTTCATCGTTCAACAGCCCCAGCGACAAGCACGCCGTCGTCTGCGACATCGGCATGATCGTCCCCATGCACTCTCCAATCGTGAATGCCGTCGCCCCGTGTTCCGCCATCAGGTCTTTGAAGACCCCGTACAGCGCAAATCCGTTCACCACGAACGGCCGCGCCGTATCCAGCGTCGTCCCAGGAATCTTCAGGTACTGCTCCGTCCATTTCTCCGCCAGCGCCATCTTAGCCGGATCCTTCAACGCGCTCGATATGCGCTTCTCGAAGTCCACGTAATCCGTCTCGACGATGTTCAGCTTGTAGCGCTCCCGCGCAATCTGCGGAGCCCGCCCGTCGTACTTGCCGCGCGCCCCGCCCAGCGCCACGATCTTCGCTCCCAGGAAATTCTTCACCCCATAGAACGCCCGCAGCCGCCACAGCAGCTCCGCCGGATCGTCCACCACCACGTCGTTCGCCGAGATCCGCGGCGCCGGCGCCGCCGGCATTCCGGCCGGCTGCGCCCGGGCGGTCTTCAAATACCGCACGCTCAGCGACTCAAACCAGTAGTAGACCGGGCCCGAGCTCTTCCGCAGAAACACGATGGCGTGCCCGTTCTCCGGAATCAAAGCCCGCAGAGTGTCGCCCGAACCCGTCGCCGGATACACGATCGTGACGTCGGCGCCCTTGTTGCCCACCGCCACCGCCTGCTCCGTCGTCATCACCTTGTCGATGGAGACCACCTCCATCGGAAACTCCGCCCGCGCCGCCAGCGCCTTCAGCTCGCCAGCAATCCGGGCCACCTCCGCCGCCGCGCTCTCTTCCGTCTGCACCCCGCCCCACGACTTCCACGAAGTCGCTTCCTTCTTCACCGGCGTCCGGTACATCAGCACCGCCTGCACCTTCAGCGCCTTCCCCGGCTGCACGAACGGCCTTTCCGGATCCCAATACTTCGCCGCCCAATTCGGCCCCGCCGCGGCAGCCCCCAGCGCGCCCATCGGCGCCAGCCCGGCCGCGGCCGTCAGGCTCATAAACTCTCTACGATTCGGATTCGGATGATGGCAGCACATATCGCCTCCGCGGACATAATACTCCTCCAAGACGAGTTGTTCATCAATCAGGCGCGATTATCTCTTTTTCTCCCCGCCGCCCAACGGCGGGTACATCGCCGCCGGGCGCCTGAACTCCACTCGCTGCACTTCGGCCCACGGCACATACTCCGGCTGCTGTCCGGCTTCCGTGAAGATCAGCATCCCGCCGTTCTTCTCCCCCAGGTCGCCTCGGGCCTCCATCCGCAGTTCAACACCGCTGTGCAGCCTCACTCTCGCACGCCCGTCTCCGCCCAAGTCCCTCCCCGGCCTCTCAATCGACTCAATGAGCCCGAAGGGAATCGTGTAGTCCACCCCGTCCGTCGGTGCATCCAGCGTCTCCGTCGTCTCGCTCTCATCCAGATCGAAGATCAGCCGCCCCGCCCACCGCTTCCCGGACACCGACGTCACACTGCCATCCAACCTTTGCCCCGGCGGAAAATCGCCGTATGCCGGACCGCTGCCCCCAGCGTCGAACTCCACCCGCTCAAACGCCTCCCACGGCACCAGCACCCTGCCGAATCGCTCATCGTCCACATACAGGCCCCGATTGCCTTGCCCCGTTTCCCGCGTGCCCGACAGCACCCGCTCGCTGCCGTCCCGCAACGTCGCAGTCAAACTATCCGCTGAGCGGCGCTTGATCGTTCGGATGCCATCGAATCGCATCCTCACGCGCTCCTTGCCGGCACGTCCTTCCAGGTAATCCCAACCCGACCCGTCCTGCCTGTCCCATTGAATGAAGCCCGCAAACTCGCCCCGCGTCGTCTGCACCCTGCCATGCAACCTGTTCGCCGCCGCCCCCTGTCCCATGCCCGGCAACATCTCCACGGACTCGACGCGTAGGCTATCCAAATTCACCATCCCTCTCCCCCTATCCCACACCCGCAGGCCGTCGTCGAAATCGCTCGCTTCGGATCTCTTCAACTCGAACACCGTCCCGCTCTTCAGTGTCACCTTCACGCTCGAACTGCCGCCGTCCACGCGCGCAATGTCCCCAAACCGCGCCATGAAATACCGCCCCGCCTCCAGTTTCACCTCCCGGCTCCACACCTCGAAGCCGAAGACCTCCACTGGCTCACGCCTCTTCGGAACCCCCTCGGCCGCATACTTCACCCACGGTGTCTGCTCCCGCCACCCGTTGAAATAGTCCCCCCAGAACGCCTCCTGATTCCCGCCCCAGCGAATCCGCCCTTCATACCGCCCGCCATCTCTCGTTCGAATGCGCCCGTAAATCGCGCTCGCGTCCGCCTCTCCTTCCATCGCCAGAGTTGCGCCCGCATCCTCTCCCACCTCTTCCCCCAGCGCCCCGCTTCTCATCCACGCGCGGTATCCGGCCATCGACCCCAATATCACCAACGCGCCCGCAATCGCCCCGCCGGCCATCGCAGCTTTCCTCATCGCCACTCCTCCTCCCCATGGCACAGGCCCAACTGCCCGCGATCTACCCCGGCCTCATCGTAGCCCAGCTCCGGCGAGAATGACACGTTTCCATGCCGCCGTCGACACCGCCCCGCGCGTGCCCGCTACTCCCCCTTCCCCTCGTTATTCCCCCGATTGCTATCCGGCAGCGCCTTCTCCGGATCGATCACGACCGACTCCACCGCCTGCCCCCCAGGCACGTGCCATACCCGCACACACCGCGTCGTCCAGGTCTCCACCGGCACCTTCACCCGCACCTTCGTTCCGTCTTTCATCCTCGCCTCCACCGTCGCCGGAAACACCAACTGCCCGCGGTTCGCAATCGTCACCTGCGACCCCGCCACCTTCTCCACCGCCATATCGAACGTCCAGTTGTTCAAAAACCAGCCCCGCCAGAACCAGCTCAAATCCTCCCCGCCCTCGCTCTCCATAGCCCGGAAGAAATCCGACGGCGACGGATGCTTGAACGCCCAATCCCGGATGTACTTCCGGAACGCCCAATCGAACCGCTCCGGCCCCAGAATCACCTCCCGCAGCAGCACCAGCCCGTGCGCCGCCTTGTAGTAACTCACCGCGTGCCGCAGCGGCCCGCCCAGCGCATCGGCCGGCATCAGAATGCTCGACACCGCCGGATCGTGCAGCACTTTCAGAATCGTCTCCGAAGGCTCGCCGCCCTGCGAATACTCCGAATCCCGCTTCGGCCCATACTTCCCGCCCGCATACTCGGCCGACTCTTCAATGTCGATAAACGTGTCGAACCCCTCGTCCATGAACGCGTGCCGCCGCTCGTTCGACCCCACGATCATCGGAAACCAGTTGTGCCCGATCTCGTGCGCCGTAATCCAGAACAGCACGCTCCCCTTGTCCCGGATCCCGTCAAACACCACCCCCGGATACTCCATCCCCGTCGAGAATCCCGCCACGCTCACCGCCGCCGGCCACGGGTACGGGTACCAGTGCTTCGAAAACCGCTCGATCGTGTCCTTCACATACTCCGTCGACTTGTCCCAAGCCTCCGCCCCCACGCTCTCCGGCGGATACACCGACATCGCCAGCGCCGTCTTCCCCTCCGGCAGATTCATCCGCGCCGCGTCCCATACAAACACCGGAGACGCCGTCCAAACCACGTCCCGCGTCTTCTCCATCCGGAACCGCCACGTCAGCGTCCCGTCCTTCTTCGGCCGCGATCCCGCATCCCCCACCTCCGCCGGAGTCCGGATGTACACCGTCTTATCGCTCGTCCGCGCCTGCTGGAGCCGCTCCACCTGCGTCGCCGTCAGCACCTCCTTCGGGTTCACCAGCTCCCCCGAACCCGCCACGATAAACGACGCCGGCGCCGTCACCGCATAGTCGAAACTCCCATACTCCAGATAGAACTCCGATCCGATGTAAGGCAGCGTGTCCCAACCCCGTAAATCGTCGTAAACCGCCATCCGCGGATACCACTGTGCGATGTCGTAGATCTCGCCCTTCTCCGACATCCCCCACGAGGTCCGCCCACCCCAAACACCCGGAATCTGGTAGTGGTACGCGAAGTGGATCTTGATCAATCCGCCGCGAGCCGCCACCGGCTCCGCCAGCCGGATCTGCATCCTCGTATCGCTGATCACATACTCCGCCTTCACGCGCTTCTTGCCCGCCTCCACCTCCACGGATTCGAAGACAAACCCCTCCGTCGAAGGCGCCTCGCCCGCGACCGCCGCCGCGCGCCGCCGCATCACGCCGCCCATTGCCGCCACGCGCGAGTCTTTCCGGTAGATGTTCTGCTCCAGGTGAATCCAAAGGCTCGGCAGCGAGTCCGGGCTATTGTTCGAATAAGTGATCGTCTCCTTCACCCGCAGCACTTTCGCCGCCGCATCCAGCTCCGCGCGCAGTGAATAATCCGCCCGGTTCTGCCAGTAGGCCGGCCCCGGAGCCCCATTCGCAGACCGGTAAGAGTTCACCGGATGAGGCAACGTCAAAGGTGCAAAAGTGACCTTCGGATCAAACGCGGGCGCCTGCCCGAACACACAGCACCCAAGCAGGAAAAGGAAAGACAAACGCAGCAGTTTTCGCATGGCAATCAAGGGGGAAAGGCGGAACAACAAGGACGCCCGCTAAGAGTATACCGCCCAACCAATCACTCCCCCAGCGCCGTCCCCTTGATATACGCCGCCCCCTTGACCAGCGCCACCCTCTCCCCTTCCTCGTCCACCACCGTAATCACGCACGTCGATAACCGCCCCGCCCGCGGTCTCGCCGACGGCGAAGAGTTCCTCATCGGCTCGCACCGCTTGAGGTGGATCTACCCCCCCCCACGTCCCCACGTCTGGGATTGCGGCATTCTCTTCCATCTCTCCGCGCAGCCCGGCGCCGCCCCCCGTCCTACTCGAAGAAGAACTTCGCCCGCTGCTTCACCCGGTTCCCCGTCTCGTTCATCGTATCGGCCTCATACAACCGGCCGTTCACCATCGTGTACCGCACCCGCTCGCTGTCGCGCAGGTTCACCAGCGGGTTCTTCTCCAGCACCACCAGGTCCGCCAGCTTCCCGGGCTCCAGCGACCCAATGTCCTTGTCGAGCCCCAGATACCACGCGCCTTGAATCGTCGCGCACTTCAGCGCCTGGTGCGGCGTCATGCCCCCCTGCTCGAACATCCACAGCTCCCATTGCGGCCCCAACCCCTGCAACTGGCCGTGCGCCCCCAGTTGCACGCTCACCCCGGCATCGTTCAGCCTCTTCGCCGACCGCGCCACCTCGATGTGGTTGTAATCCCCATCCGGCGCAATCTGCCGCCGCCGCGACCTCGGATCCACCACCTCCCGCGGCACGTACCGCAGCAGCCGCTCATTCTCCCAGACGTTCGAATGCGCGTACCAGTATTCCTCGCCGAACAGCCCGCCATAGCCGACAATCTGCGTCGGCGTGTACGCCACCTTCGACTTCGGCCAGAACTGCAGCACATCGTCGTACAGGTGCGCCACCGGCACCGCATGTTCGATCCCCGTGTGCCCGTCCGCCACCATGCTCATGTTCGTCTCGAACAACGATCCGCCTTCCGGCACCACCATCAGCTTCAGCTCCCGCGCCGCCGCAATCACCTGCTGCCTCTGCTCGCGCCGCGGCTGGTTGTAGCTCTTCACGCTGAACGCACCCACCGCCTGCAAGCGCCGCAAGTGCGACCGCGCATCCTCCAAACTGTTGATCTCCGCCCGGAAACTCCCCGCCGCGCCATACAGAATCGTCCCGGTAGAAAACGTTCTTGGCCCCACCACCATCCCCGCTTTCACCAGTTCGCTCGCGCTGACGATGCTGTTCGTATCGTTCGAAGGATCGTGCACCGTCGTCACCCCAAACGCCAGCGCCGCGTAGTTCACCCAGCTCTGCTGCGGAATCCAGCCGTTCTGCGCCTGCGCGCCGTGCGCATGCACGTCGATCAGCCCCGGTATGATCGTCTTCCCCGTCACGTCGATCACCTTTGCCCCAGCCGGCACGGCCGCCGTCGCGCCCACCGCCACAATGCGATTGCGGTCCACGATGACGTTCCCTTTCTCGATCACCTCATCGCCCTTCATCGTGATGATGCGCGCGCCCGTCAGCGCAATCACGCCCGCCGGCCGGTCCGCGTTCTCCGTAAAGCTGATGTTCCGTCCCTTCTCGGCGACGGCCGCCGCCTTCTCCGGCGCGCCCGGCAGGAACGGAAACGCATCCTTCAACTCCCGCTCGAACAGCTCCGGACCCAGTGACCAGTAGACCTTGTCGCTCCCCCCGTTCCACCTCAGGTTCTCCCCCGCGTCTCTCGTCAGCCGCCGCAACGGCAGCGTCGTCGACTTCGGCCCGATCGGCATCACCAGCCCCACCGCCGGAAACGGCATCACATACGAATTCCATAACTCTGTAAAGGCGATCCAGCGCTCATCCGGAGACACCGCGATCTCCGTCGCATCGTCGCTCGTCACCACCGTGCGCACCTCGCTGCCGTCCAGCTTGATCGACTTCAGCAGCGTCCGCGGCCCCTTGCTCCCATCCCCTCCGCCTTCCTGGTCCAGGAAGAACACCCGTTCGCTGCTCGCGCCAAACTGCGCTTTCGACCCCGCCCTCGAAAACCGGAACGCCGCGCCCGACCCGTCCGCCGCCGTCACATACAGCCCCGGCTCCCGCGACCACAACTTCGAAACCAGCCCGCCGCCCGTCGCCTTCTCAAACACGATCCGCGCCCCGTCCGGCGTGAAGCACGGGTCCACGTAATGGCCCGGCTCTTTCGTGATCACGCGCCCCTCGCCCCCAGCCGCCGGCGCCACCTGCACCGTGCCCAGCTTCTGATCGTCCCAGGTCGCGTACACAATCCACTTCCCATCGCGCGAAAACGAAGGGTTCCCCTCCCAGTGATCGTTCTGCGCCGTCAGCCGCCTCGGCTGTCCCTCCGGCAGCGCCCTCCGGTAAATGTGTCCCAGAGCGACATACACTACCTGATCTCCACCAGGCGCCACCGCCACGTCCCGCAGCGCCTTCACTTCGAAACGATCCGGCGCCACTTCCACCGGGAAACGCACCGCCTCGGTCAGCTCCCGCGTGCCCGTCACATGGAACGGAATCTCATCCCGCTTCCCGCTTTCCACATCCACGCGCCAGATCTTGCCCTGCGCCCAAATCACAATCGTCCGGTCGTCCGGCGTCCACGCCAGCGTCGGATAGACGCCATGAATCGCCCACGTCTCCTGCATGTCGCGCTCCAGCCCGTCGAACACCGCGCGCTCCGCGCCGGACTGTAGATCCCTCACAAACAGCACGGTTCTCAACCGAACCCTGCGCACAAACGCCAGCCGCTTGCCGTCATGCGCCGGCGTGGGCCGCACCGCGCCGCCCGGCCCGCCGGTGACGTTCTCAATCTCGCCCGTCGTCCGGTCCAGCCGCCGGATCGTGTAGATCCCCGCGTACGGGTCTTTGTTGTACTGAAACGCCCCGCCCGGCGTCGTGTCCTGGCTGAAGTAGATGTAGCGCCCGTCCGGCGAAAACACCGGCTCGCCGACGTCCTTTTGATCGTTCGGCTTCTTCGTCATCTGCACGCCCGATCCGCCCGTCACGTGATACAGCCATACCTCCCCCGAACCCAATGACCGCGTGCCCGTAAAGTGCTTGTGCGCGGCGATGAACTGCCCGTCCGGCGACCACGCCGGGCTGTTCAGCAACCGGAACTCTTCCTTCGACACCTGGCTCGCATTCGACCCGTCCCGGTTCATCACCCAGATGTTGTCCCCGCCCGCCCGGTCGCTCGTGAACGCAATCCTCTTCCCGTCCGGGCTGTAGCGCGGCTGCATATCCCAGGCGAATCCCGAAGTCAGCGCCTTCGCCTCCCCGCCCGCTATCGGCATGGAATAGATGTCGCCCAGCAACTCAAAGACAATCTCCTGCCCGTCCGGGCTTACGTCGAGGTTCATCCAAGTCCCCGTCCGCGTATCGATCGCCGCCGCGCTCCTCGGCCCCGGAGGATTGTTGACATCCCACTTCGGCTTGTCCGCCCGGCCGAAGGCAAACGAAGCGATCATCACACCGGCTGAAACGGCAAGAGAAACACGCAGCATGGTGTCCCATTTTACAAAACGCCACAGGACACCCCGCCGCCCTCAAGCCCACCGTGTTCTACCGCTCTTCCATCGCCCACAGGGCCTTCGCCTCGCGCCCCGGCATGCACCGCCCCCACCTCCCCGGCCGCCGGCGTCAGCTTCCCTCCGGTCCTCCGCCAGCCTTCAGCGCCGCCCGCCTGCCGGCCTCAGCCTGAAGACCTTCAACTCGTGCGGGCCGAAGCTCACCTCCACGCCCCGCTCCATCGCCCCGCTTTCCAGCGTGAACTCCTTACCGCCGGGCTCCATCACGTCGGTCGCCGTGTAAGCCCCAGCCGGCACCATCCCCGCCCGGATCGCCCATCTCGCCACCTTACCCTCATCCCTCGGCCAGTGCAGCGCCACTTGGAACTCCGCTCCCTCTCCGCGCGACACTGCGGCCAGCGTCCCCGGCTCCGCCGTAATCGGCCTCTCCACCCCCAGCCATTCCATGATCTCAAGCAGTCTGCGCGTCCCCTCCTGCGTGGTCCAATCCGCCGCACTGCCGAGCCGCAGCACCTGTCCCTTGCCCAGCGCCCACGTCTCCATCTGCCCGCTCTCCGGCCGCGGACACTTCAGCCTCTTCAGTAGCGGATACTCCGGCCGCCCGTCTTCCAGCGCGTAGCGCCCTGACCGCTCAAGCAGCGCCAACCGCCCGCCTTCTTCCACATAACGCCCCAGCCGCTCGATCACCGCCCGCTCCAGCACCTCCGAGTTCGCATCCAGCAGCGCCGGATACCGCCCCAGGTCGTCCAGCGGCGAGAGGTCAGACCGCCAGTCCAGCGAATACTGGCGCTCCTGCAGCTTCGGAATCAGCGCCAGCGTCGGGTTGATGTAATTGCGCGCCGGAATGTGCGATTGAATCGACCTGTAGGAGAACAGCCCGGCCACCGCCGCCCGCACCGGCCTGAACTCAGCCGCGCGCCGGAACGCCTCCCCCGCCCGCATGAACTCCGCCCGGCTTGGCGCGGGCTTCGCACCCTGCCCTGGCGCTTGTTTGCTGGTTCCCCCCATCGCCGCACCTTCACCCGTCGCCGCCATCTTCTCGAAGTCGCCCACCATCTGGTACGACTGCACGCCCAGTTCGAAGATCTGGAAGAACATCCGCCGGAAATCCTGCGCCGGCGGCGGCACCTGCCACGCCTCCGCCATCAGCGGCACGCCGTAGCCGCGCACAAACCCGCTCCCGATCTCCGCCGGCACCGGGTCTTCGAAGCACGTGATATCCAGCATCCCGCCGTACTTCTTCAGCAGCCGCAGCCCGATGTCGTAGACGCTCAACTGGTGCGCCGAATGGTGCAGCGAGCCGCCGTAGTACAGGATCAGCGGCCGCGAATCCAGCCGCCGCACCAGCCGGAACATCTCATCGAAGGTCTGCTCGATGGACCACATGCGGTAGTCCTGGAAGTCGTGCCACACCCGGGAAACATTCAACGCCCCGAACTTCGGTTTCGGCTGCGCCACCTCTTCCCACTTCCGGTAATCTGTGCCGTAGCGCCTGTTCAGTTCGTCCAGCCGCAGGCCCTTCACCCGCGCAAGGTAATCCCGGTACTTTTCCTGCGAGAACTTCGAGTAGTCGTAGATCGTCTCTTTGCCCTGCCACATCCCCAGATAGTAGGAGTCGTTATAGCCGTAGAAAAACTGCCAGGCCAGACTCGCAGGCTTGCCCCGGTAACGGCGCACCATGGCCTCGATCAGGTGCAGGTACGCCTTGCGTCCCTTCGGCGCCCAATACGACAATGCCCGCGCCTTCTCTTTTTGATAGCCGTAAAAGCCCCGGCCATCCTGGTCCAGCATGCTCTCCTCCGCCAGCCACGCGGGAATCTGGTCGTCGAAGAATCGCAGCAGGATCGTCACCGGCAATCCCGCCGCCTCTGCATTTGCCAGCCCCGCGTCCAAGGTGGTCCAGTCGTACACCCCCGGCCTCGGTTCCAGCTTCGACCACACCGGCCGCAGATCGACAAACCGCGCCCCGGTCCGCCTCGCCGCTTCGAACTTCGAGCGG
>JACQZS010000107.1 GCA_016213725.1 Acidobacteriota bacterium
CCGCGCTTCCAGGCGGCGCCGTGGTCGTCGCTGTAGATGGCATAGGCGCGCATGAGGTAGAGCGAGCCTTGCCAGCCGGGGACGGCGGCCATCACGCTGCAGGTTTCGGGGCAGCGCGCGGCGGGCAGGAGGAGGCGGCCGCTTTTGGTTTGGATGGCGCCGCCGGGGCCGAGGAAGATGGCGCCCCAGTTATCGAAGTCGCGGGTGTCGCGGGTGATGTCGCGGGCGGGGGACCATGTGCGGCCGTGGTCGTCGCTGAAGCGCAGCCAGGTCTGGTTGTCGTCGGTGCCGGGGTGGCTTTCGAAGGTGCCTTTGCCGGGGCGCCAGCGGTTGTAGGCGATCCAGAGGCGGCCGTTGGAGCGGTCGAGGACGGGGGTGGGATTGGAGGCGGCCCATTTTTCGCCGGGGTCGTCGACGACGATGAGTTCGGACCAGGTAGCGCCGCGGTCCTGGCTGCGTTTCACCACGAGATCGATGTCGCCGTTGCCGGGGTCGCCGTGATTTTCTTTGCGGGCTTCGGCGAAGGCCAGCAGGTCGCCGCCAGCGGTTTCGACGAGGGCCGGGATGCGGTAGCCGTTGTAGCCGTTGTCGCCGCTGCGGAAGACGTCGGTGTGGGTGAGCAGCGGGCCGGCGGCGGAGCAGGTGGCGGCGGAGAGGATCAGAAGGAGGAGTTTGTTCATCGTGGTGGTTCCGGATTCAACGGAGGCCGGACCTGGGGGGCTGCCCCACTCAGGCTTTCGAGGAGTTCTTCAGGAGAGACGGTGGCGGTGCCGAGTTTGCCGACGGCGATGCCGGAGGCGTGGTTGGCGAGTTCGGCGGCTTCGCGGGAGGTGGCTCCGGCGGCGAGGCCGAGGGTGAAGACGGCGATGGCGGTGTCGCCGGCGCCGGAGACGTCGAAGACTTCGTGGGCGCGGGTGGGGGTGTGATAAGGCTCCGCGCCGTCGAACAGCATCATGCCGTTTTCGCCGAGGGTGACGAGGACCATGGCGGTGCCCCATTTTTCGAGCAGGGCGGCGCCGATCTCCTCGATGGAAGCGTTTTGAGGGAGTTGGGCGGCGGCGCGGGCCTCTTTGAGATTCGGCTTGACGGCGGTGACGCCGCTCCAGGGGAGGGGGTTATAAGGGCTGGGATCGACGGTGACGACGCAACCGGGGAGTTGGGCGGTGAGAGCGGCGGCAAGATCGGGGGTGAGAAAGCCCTTGGCGTAATCAGAGAGGATGACGGCGTGGTAGGGGGGCGTGCGGGCGGCGAGGGTGGAGAGGAGTTGGGCGGACTGACCGGCGTTGGGGACGAGGGGGGCTTCGCGGTCGATGCGGACGACCTGTTGATGGCGGGCGATGACGCGGGTTTTGACGGTGGTTTGGAGTGCGGGGTCCTGGAGGATGGGAGAGGAGTCGATGCCGGCGCCGTTGAGGAGGTCGAGGAGGCGGCGGCCGGGAGCGTCGGCGCCGATGAGGCCGGCGACGGCGACACCGGGGGTGAATTCGCGGAGGTTGCGGGCGACGTTGGCGGCGCCGCCGGCGTAGAAAGATTCGCTGGTGACTTCGACGACGGGGACGGGGGCTTCGGGGGAGATGCGGGAGACATTGCCCCAGATGAACTGGTCGAGCATGAGGTCTCCGGCGACGAGGACGTGGAGGGAAGCGAAGCGCTGGATGAGATCTTGCGCGCGTTGGGGGGTCATGAGGGTTGGCAAGAGTATGGTAGCAGGGGGTTGCGCGGGGCGCGAATTAGTGTAAATATTTACACTGTAGAGGAAGAGATGCGGACAGTGGCGCACTGGGACGGCGACCGGTTTTTCGCCTCGATCGAACAGGCGGCGGACCGGCGATTGCGGGGGCGTCCGGTGGTGGTGGGCGGAGAGAAGCGGGGGATTGTGCTGTCGTCGAGCGGGGAGGCGCGGCGGTTGGGGATCCGGCCGGGGTGGCCGGTGGGGAAAGCGCGGCGGGCGGCGTCGGCGCTGGTGGTGGTGCCGGCGCATTTTGAGTTGTATGAGAGGTTTTTCGACCAGATTCTGGGGTTGTGCCGGGAGCGGACGCCGCTGGTGGAGGCGTCTGAGGTGGGCGCGGCGTGGTTGGACTTGACGGGAGCGGAGCGGGTGAACGGGCGGGGGGCGGAGGAGGTGATGGCGGGGATCCGGCGGACGGCGGGGGAGTGGCTGCGGGTGTCGATCTCGTCGGGGATTGGGACGAACAAGCTGGTGGCGCGGCTGGCGTCGCGGATGAGGAAGCCTGGGGGGCAGGTGGTGGTGGAAGCGGGGAGTGAGCGGCGGTTTCTGGCGCCGCTGCCGCTGCGGGCGCTGCCGGGCTTGGAGCCAGGGGCGCTGTCGGCGCTGGAGGTGGCGGGGGTGGCGACGCTGGGGCAGTTTGCGTCGGCGCCGCTGGAGGCGTTGGGGACGGTGTTGGGGAAGCGAGCGCTGGTGTTGCAGAGGCGGGCGCAGGGGGTATCGGAAGAGCCGGTGGGGCGGAAGAAGGCGGCGGAGCCGGGGTGGGTGGAGCGGGTGGAGTTTGCGGAAGATGTTTGGGAGGAGGAGTTTCTCCTGGGGGAGATCAGAAGGATGGTGGAGCGGCTGATGGCGCAGGTGCGGCGGGAGAAGGTGGAGGTGCGGCGATTGACGCTGGAGCTGCGGTATACGGACCGTGCGGAGTCTCGAAAGAGCTTAGACATGAACGAGCCGACGGCGCTGGAGGGGGAGGCGCTGCCGCTGGTGCCGGAGTTATTGAGCGGGGCGTGGACGCGGCGGGTGCGGCTGCGGGCGATGGCGCTGCGGGCGGGGCGGGTGTACCGGCCCTCGGCGCAGATGGACCTGTTCGCGCCCGAGGGGGAGAAGCGGGAGCAGGCGATGAAGCTGGCGGCGGCGATTGACCGGCTGCGGCGGGAGCACGGGTTAGGAATTGTGCTGCGGGGCAGCGAATTAGAGAAGAAAACGGCTTAGGGTGTATTGCCGGAGCGCAGTTGGACGAGGGCGGGCGCCTGGCGATGATCGCCGCGGTCGCGGGCCTGGATGGCGGCGAATTTGCGGCCGATGCGCATGGTGGCGCGGTAGAGCATGCCGATGGGGACGATGCCGCCCCAGACGTGGCTGGAGAGGGCGTGGAGTCCCATGGAAGCGTAGCAGCCGCAGGCGGAGCAATCGGGATTGCCGCCGAGCTGGCAGGGGGAGATGGCGCTTTTGAGATCGGCCGAGATGCTGTGGGTGGTTTGGGCGAAGGTGCAGTCTTCGGGGCTGCTGGGCGGATCGAGGAACTTGTGGATGAGGACCTCGGGCATTTCCAGATTGGCGTACTTTTTGCGAAGTTCCATGAGTTCGGCGACGGCGCGGCTGCGCAGTTCCGGGGAGAGAATTTCGGGGAGGTCGTCGCCGATCTGGGGGGTAAACATGCTGAACCAGACTTTGTGGACCTCGGGCCGGGGGGCCCAGAAGCGCAGGAAATCTTCGAGATAGCCGGGGCGTTGCATCATCTGGGCGGTGATGGTGCAGTGAACGATGACGCGGTGGCCGGCGATGTTGGCGAGGATGCGCTCGTAGGTGGCGGGGGCGCGGCGGATGTCGTGTTCGGGCTGGAGACCGTCGATGGAGACGGCGATGCTGAGGCCGGGCAGATTGGCCCACTGGGCGGGGAGGGTGCGGAAGGCGCTGGTGACGACCTGGACGTGGATGCCGCGAGCGGTGAGCAGGGGGATGAGGACTTCGAGTTCGCGGTAGCGGACGAGGGGGTCGCCGCCGACGAGAGAGATGTGGAGGGGCTGGAAGCGGTCGGCAAGGCCCATGACGCCGTCGATGAGGGCCTGGCCGCGAAAGTCGCTGAGTTCGCGCAGGGTGAGGGCGCCGCCGAGGTGTTCGGGATGATAGGCATAGCAACCGGGGCAATGGAGCGGGCACTCTTTGGTCACTTCGATGGAGAGGGACGGGACCTCGCCTTGCGCCAGTTTGCCCCAAGCGCGGAGCACATGAGCTACTTTCATCAAGCCTCCTCTTAACGGACAGACACCCCGAAAGACGGCAAATCAGCGACGGGGGACACTTTCACCAGTGGTGCTATCTTCTGATTGTCCCAAAAAGCGGCGCCATAATGTTCATACGTAAGTTTGGGGGCTCGAGTTGCAGAAATACCGGCGTCCCCGGCGAGCGGAGCTGCGGGAGAGGAGCATGAGCAGGATGAGGGAAGAGCGTCGATAATGGAAGGACCGTGAAGATTCTCAAGGTAAGCCTGCTCTTTCTGCTGGCGTGGAGCGCCAGCGCCGAGAATGTGCTGAAGGTTGGACCGAAAGGAAAGTACAAGGCGCCGTGCGCGGCGATTGCGGCGGCCAAGGCCGGGGACACGGTGGAGATCGACGCCGGCGGGCAGTATGTAGGCGATGTGTGCGCATTCAGCACGAGCAGGTTGACGCTGCGGGGGGTGAACGGGCGGGCGAAGCTGGACGCGGGCGGGGCGATAGCGCAGGGCAAGGCGATCTGGGTGATAGCGGGCGAGGGAGTGGTGGTGGAGAACATCGAATTCACGGGCGCCAAGTGCGAGAACAAGAACGGCGCGGGGATCCGAAGGGAGGGCAGCGGGTCACTGGTGGTACGGAACTGCGTGTTTCGCAACAACGAAGATGGTATTCTGACGGACCACAACCCGAAGAGCACGCTGCTGGTGGAGTATTCGGAGTTCGACCACAACGGCCACGGGGACGGCTACTCGCACAACATGTACATCGGCGGCCTGGGCGAATTCACGCTGCGCTATTCGTACTCGCACGACACGCTGGAGGGACACCTGGTAAAGTCGCGCGCGCTGAAGAACCGGATTTTGTATAACCGGCTGACGACGGAGTGGTCGAACACCAGCTATGAACTGGACCTGCCGAACGGAGGCGACGTGGAAGTGATCGGCAACGTGATCGGGCAATCGGCGTCTTCGAGCAATTCCGGGATGATGACGTACGGGGTGGAAAAGCCAGGTTCGGCGCAGGCGGGCGGACGGCTGGTGGTGGCGCACAACACGTTTGTGAATGCGAAGCAGATGCCGACAATGTTCATTGCGGTGAAAGGCGATGCGCCGGTGGAGATCCACAACAACATCTTCAGCGGGGATGGCACGCTGACGGACGCCGAAAACGTGGTGATGGGCGGCAACATGGTGGTGCCGGATTCCGGATTTGTGAATGCGGCCGGGTGGGACATGCACCTGAAGGCGAGCAGCCTGGCGATCGACGGGGGTGTGGAGTTGCAGTCGGAGCGGCAACCGAAGCTGGAGTACAAACACCCCGGGTGCGTGGCGAAGCGGGAAGCGGTGGGGCGTCCGGACTCGGGGGCATTTGAGTATGGCGGGGAGAAGCCGGCGGGGCCGGAAGTGAACCTGCCGGAACGCTGCCGCTGACCCGCTGACATTACCCGGACGCTGCCGCTGACATTACCCGGACGCTGCCGCTGGCAGACCCGGACGCTGCCGCTGGCAGCGGGTTGCCGCCGGTGGTATAGTGTAAATACTTACACTATACCGGCCATGGGATACGCGGCACTGCATTGCCATAGTTACTATTCACTGCTGGACGGGACGATGAGTCCGGAGCTGGTGGCGGAGGCGGCTTGCACCTCGGGGATGGAGGCGGCGGCGCTGGTGGACCGGGACACGCTGGCGGGATCCGTGCAGTTCTATAAGAAGGCGCGGAAGCTGGGGCTGCACGCGGTAACGGGGGCGGAGGTGACGTTGGGGGACGGCAGCAGCCTGGTGCTGCTGGTGGAGAACGCGCGGGGGTACCGGAACCTGAGCCGGCTGATCACGGCGGGGGCGAGCGACGAGACGCTGGAGGAGTACAGCGGGGGGCTGATCTGCCTGGCGGGGCCGCGGAGCGGGGTGGGGCGCGCCATTTTGATGAACGAATCGCCGGAGCCGGTTTTGAAGAAGCTGGAGGGGTGGTACGGGCGGAACCTGGCGCTGGAGTTGACGCCGCACAACGATGACGATCTTCGGCTGGCGCGGCTGTTTGCGGAGCTGGGGCGGAAGCGGCGGATTCCGGTGGCGACGGCGGTGGACAGCCACTATCTGGAAGCAGGCGACCGGCTGCGGTACGACATTCTGCAGAGCATGCGGACGTTGACGCTATTGAACCAGCGGCACGAGGGGAAGCTGCCGGCGGGGCGGCACCACTGGCAGACGGAAGACGACGTGCGGCGCTATTTCGGCGGGCTGCCGCAGGCGATGGCGAACACGGCGCGGATCGCCGAGCGCTGCCAGTTCGACTTCGAGCTGGGCGACCTGCGGTTTCCGAAGTATCCGTGCCAGGACGCGGTGGAGCTGCTGCGGGCGAAGGTGCGGGCCGGGGTGGAGCGGCGCTACGGGCTGGAGCCGGAGGCGCGGGTGTGGGAGCGGCTGGAGCGGGAGATGGGGGTGATCGAGGAGGTCGGGTACGCGGAGTATTTCCTGGTGTTCGCCGACATTGTGGAGTGGTGCGCGGGGCAAGGGATCTGGACGCTGGCACGGGGGTCGGCGGCGGGCAGCCTGGTTTGTTATGTGCTGGGGATTTCGAACGTCTGCCCGTTCCGTTTCGGACTGTGCTTCGAGCGGTTTCTGAACCGGGAGCGGATGCAGTTCGCCAAGCTGGCGGACATCGACCTGGACCTGCCATGGGACCGGCGGGATGAGGTGATCCGGTACGTATTTGAACGCTATGGGCGGGAGCACGTAGCGATGATCGGGGCGGTGCATACGTTCCAGGGGCGGTCAGCGGTGGCGGAGATCGCGAAGGTATACGGGATTCCGGAAAGAGAAGCCCGGCGGTTCACGGAGCATCTGCCGTGGCACCGGGGTGACGCGGAGGCGGCGGTGCGGGGGATACCGGAGTGCCGTGAGCTGCCGTTCCAGGAGGAGCCGTATAAGACGGTGCTGGCGATGGCGGGCAGCCTGGACGGGATTCCGCGGCACTTTGCGATGCACCCGTGCGGGCTGGTGGTATCGGGCGATCCGGTAGCGGACCGGATGCCACTGTTCGAGTCGGCGAAGGGTCTGATGACGACGCACTATGCGATGGACGACGTGGAAGAGTTGGGGCTGTTGAAGCTGGACCTGCTGGGGCAGGCAGGATTGAGCGTGCTGCGGGACACGCTGACGAACCTGGAGGAAAACGGGCGGGAGAAGGTGGCGTTGGAGAAGCTGGACTGGAACGACGAGCCGACGTGGGCGATGATCGCCGGCGGGCGGGCGCGCGGGGTGTTCCACATCGAGTCGCCGGCGATGACGAGCCTGCTGGTGATGACGAACTGCCGGGACATGGATTGTTTGACGGCGGTGGAGTCGATCATCCGGCCTGGGGCGGCGAACGAGGGCAAGAAGCGGGCGTATGCGCGGCGGCACCAGGGATTGGAAGAGGTGACGTTCGCGCATCCGTCTTTAGAGCCGCTGCTGGCGGACACCTATGGGCTGATGGCGTATGAGGAGCACATTCTGCTGGTGGCAAACGGATTCGCCGGGATGGCGTGGGGCCGTGCGGACCTGCTGCGGCGGGCGCTGGTGAAGAACCGCGACCGGGAGCGGATCGAAGAGCTGGGCCGTGAGTTTCAGAGCGCGGCGCGGGCGCTGGGCCGGACGGAGGAGGAGACGGCGCGGGTGTGGGGAATGCTGCGGGAGTTCGCGGGTTATATGTTCAACAAGGCGCACTCGGCGGCGTATGCGGTGGAGGCGTATTCGGGGGCGTGGCTGAAGGGGCGGTATCCGGTGGAGTTTCTGGCGGCGGTGCTGACGTCGCGGCGCGGGTTTTATTCGCCGATGCTGTATGTGCTGGAGGCGCTGCAGAACGGGGCGCGATTTTTGACGCCGGACCTGGTGGAGTCCGATTTGCGGCGGTTTTTGGTGAAAGGAGAGACGATCCGGCTGCCGTTGGACCAGGTGCGGGGGTTGACGCAAGGGACGCTGGAACGGATTGGGGAGCAGCGGCCGTTTGAAGATGTGGGGAGTTTTTTCAGGAAAGTGAAGCCGAGCCGGGCGGAGTGGCTGGCGCTATTGAAGGCCGGGGCTTTGGATGGGTTTGAGGAACCGCGGGGGCGGCTGTTCTGGCGGCTGCAGAGATTGGAGGCGTCGGCGCAGGCGGAGCGGAAGCCGCTATTGGAGGCGGAGCTGCCGGAGTCGTTCGACAGCGGGGTGGCGGCGCGGGCGCGATGGGAGCACGAGGTGCTGGGCTTTCCGGTGAGCGTGCATCCGCTGGAGTATTTCGCGCCGCGGCTGGATTGGGGTCGGTTCATTTCGGCGGAACAGTTGGCGGCGCGGCAGCAGGCGCTGTACGGGAAAGAGGTGCGGGTGGCGGGGCTGGTGGTGGCGGACCGGCACCATCCGACGGAGAACGGGACGATGAAGTTTTTGACGCTGGCAGACCGGACGGGCTTTCTGGAGGTGTCGCTGTTTGCGCAGGTGTATCGCGACTACGGGCACCTGACGGTGCATCCGGTGGTGGCGGTGGAAGCGGTGGTGGACGCGTTCGACAACCGGCACGGGTTTGCGCTGAACGGGCAGCGGGTGTTGAAGACGGTGTGAGGCGTGCATAGCGGAGGGCGAGAGCGGCGGTACCGCGCCCGGGAGTGTGAACCGAGAGGGAAAACCGGAGGGAGCGGGCTACCGGAACAGCCAGTGGCAAGGCTAGTACCAGGACCGGGTGACGCGGAAAAACTTCCCTGTTAGTCTAATGGCACGCCAATACTCTGAACTGGAGAATCATCAGTGCGAAGTCTGCTATGCGTGCTTATTGGCTTGTGTATGGCCGCCGTGGCGGGCGCAACGCCATTCCCCACGAATTACTTCTATGACTGCGCGCAAGTAAACTGTGCAGCATTCATCCATCACGATTACAGCCTTCTGCCGAACGTGCTTCCTCTGGGTGGATCACCTTCATTGGATGCTCAATGGCAGAACAACACCACGGTCGCCGGAAACCACTCTGGCCAGGCGATCGGATGCGGCTTCTACGGTACGGGCTGCGGGTCGGTCTATGGCGAGGGTGGAGTGGCATACCTCGTCTCAGGCGGACCGGACCTGCCTGTCCTGCAAGGCGACATCAACGAGAACGGCTTTTGGGTATTGACCGCATACATTGACCCATTCATCTACTGGCATCTGTATGGGAACGGGTCGTCGGTAGGCGGCGGAGGCGCAAACGGCCTGATCACAACGACACAAGGGATCATGTTGATGATCCGCAGCGTATTGGCGATCAACGAAGCCGGAGATGTGTACCTGGATGGGCTGATTTATGACAATAGCCCGACCGCTCCCACTGGGGCGCAACCGAGCGCCCAACCGCTGGCGGTTCGAGGCGTGCTGACCAACACGCAGATTCCAGAGCCCGCCACGATTTCACTCCTGGTGGGGGGATGCGTGCTATTGCTCGGCCGAAAGCTGAGCCAAGGCAGATAGCGGCGGCGCAGAGGACCACAACCAGCAGCGGATTGCCGCTCACTCGTAGCGCAGGGCGAGGACGGGGTCGATGCGGCTGGCGCGGCGGGCGGGGATGTAGCCGGCGACGGCGGCGACGGTGACGAGGAAGAGGATGGAGACGCCGGCGGTCCAGGGATCTGTGGGTTGAATGCCATAGAGTTGGGCGGCGACGAGGCGGCCGAGGGCGAGAGCGGAGGGGACGCCGACGGCGAGGCCGATGCCGAGGAGGATGAGGACCTCCTGGAGCACGGCCCAGAAGACCCAACCGGGCTGAGCGCCGAGAGCGAGACGGATGCCCATCTCCTTGCGGCGGCGGGCGACGGCGAAGGCCATGACGCCATAGACGCCGATGGCGGCGAGGATGGTGGCGAGCAGTCCGAAGCCGGCGGAGAGCAGGGCGATGAGGCGTTCGGTCATGAGGATTTCGTCGAGTTGGGCGGAGAGCGTCTTCATGTCGGAGACGGGGAGGGTGGAGTCGAGGCTCTTCACCTGGCTGCGCAGCACGGAGTAGGCGCTTTGGGAGTCCATGGCGGTGCGGGCATAGAAGGTGACGCCGGAGTTGCCGCGGGAGCTAATGAAGACCTGGCGGTGGGTACCTTCGCGGGGACCTTCATAGAGGGAGTTGCCGACGACGCCGACGATCTCGATATCGAGCTTGGCCTTGGGGCCGCCGCCGAAGCCGATGTGGCGGCCGATGGCGCTCTGTTTGGGGAAGAAGTGGTCGGCAAAGGCGCGGTTGACGATGGCGGTGGTGGGCATCAGGATGTCGTCGGGGACGCGCATGTCGGGATCGGGCTTGCGGCCGCCGTAATCGCGGGCATCGAAGTCGCGGCCTTCCTGAAGAGAGATCCCCATGGTTTGGAAGTAACCCGGGGAAAGCATGTTCATAAAGGCCTGCATGTCTTCGCCGTCGGCGGACTTATGGCCTTCGACAGACATGGTGGAGTCCCATTCATTGCCAGAGAGGAGGGAGACGGAGGCGAGGCCGGCGGATTTGACGCCGGGGGTGGCGCGGAGCTGGTCGAGGAGGCGGCGGTAGAGGTCCTGGGCGCGCGCGCCGTTATAGCCGTTGAGGGCGGGCGAGAGGCGGAAGGTGACGAGATTGTCGATGTCGTGGAAGCCGGTATCTTTCCCTTTGAGGTTCTGGAGGCTGCGCACGAAGAGGCCGGAGCCGAACAGGAGCAGGAAGCTGAGGGCGACCTGGGCGGCGACGAGGCCCTTCTTGAGGCGCACGGAGCCGCCGGAGCCGACGATGGCGCCGACTGTGTCCTTGAGCGTGGAGGCAAGATCCGGGCGGCTGGCGCGCAGGGCGGGGATCATGCCGAACAGCAGCGCGGTAAGGCAGGTGAGCGCGAGAGTGAAGAGGAGGATACGCCAGTCCGGCGTGGCCTCAATGAGGAGGGGGCTGCCCTCGGTGGGGACCATGGCAAGCAGAACGCGGGTCAAGACGACGGCGAGGGCGATGCCGGCGACGGCCCCGGCGGCGGAGAGCACGAGGCTTTCGAGCAGGAGCTGGCGGACCAGCTGCCAGCGGGTGGCGCCGATGGAGAGGCGGACGGCGATCTCCTTCTGCCGGGCAAAGGCGCGGGCGATGAGGAGGTTGGCCACATTGGCGCAGGCGATGAGGAGGACCAGGCCGACCATGCACATGAGGACGATGAGGGGCTTGGAGAAGTCGTTGCGGAGATCGGAGTAGCCGGTGCCGGCCTGTTCGAGCAGAACCGTGCCTTTGAGGAACTGGGCGCGAGCGTAAGCGGACCACTCCTTGGCTTCGGGGAGAGTGGCTTCGTACTCGCGGACCTGATGAAAGAGGCCCTGGAGAGGCGGCAGGGCAGAGGCGAGGGTGTAGCCGGGCTTGAGGCGGGCGAAGACCTGGACCCAGCGGGTGCGGCGGTCGTGGTGGCGCGCGTTGGTGAGTTCCGGCGCCATGGCGTTCTTCATAAGGATGGGAACGCGGACCTGGACGGCACGGGAGGGGTCGATGCCGGCGAAGCCGCGGGCGGAGACGCCGATGATGGTCATCGGGTAGTTGTTGATGAGGACTTTGCGGCCGAGGATGGAGCGGTCTCCGTTGAAGCGGGTGATCCAGTAGTCGTAGCCGAGAACGGCGACGGGGTGGCTCATCATTTGTTGATCGTCTTCGCGCGAGTTGAAGACGCGGCCGATGGCGGGCTTGACGCCAAGCATGGTGAAGAAGTTGCCGGAGACCATTTCGGCGCTGACGCGCTCGGTCTGGTTGTCGACGCTGAGGGAAGCATAGGTGAGGCGGCGGCAGAGGACCTCGGAGAAAGGGGCGGCCTTCTGCTGGTAGTCCTGATAGATGGGATAAGAGTGCATGCGGCCGCCCATGTTGCTGCCGTTGTGGGGTCCGCGCTGGTAGAGCATCACCAGCTCGGAGGGGTTCTTAACGGGGAGGTCGCGGAGGAGGAGCTGATCGAGCAGGGTAAAGATGGCGGTATTGGCGCCGATGCCGAGGGCTAGGGAGAGGATGGCGGTGATGGCAAAGAGCGGGCTCTTTGCGAGCGCGCGGAGAGAGAAACGCAGATCGGCCCAAGTATTACCCATGGACTGTTATACGAGCGGGGAGTGAAATGGTTCAGCCGGAAAATGTAACAAAGATCTACCGGACTACACCCGGTAGCAGCCCAGCACCCGCAGCATGTCGGCCAGCTCTTCGAGATGGCCTAAAGCGCGCTGGACGCGCTGCTCTTCGGTGGAGCCGAGCAGGTCGAGATAGAAGAGGTACTCCCAGGGCCGGCCGCGGAGGGGGCGAGACTCGATTTTGGCGAGGGAGATATCGCGCAGGGCGAAGGCGCTGAGGGCTTTGAAAAGCGAGCCCGGCTGGTTGCGGGTGGTGAAGACGAGGGAGGTCTTCCAGTTCTTCTTGCCGGGTTCCTTGGGGGCAACTGGGGGCTGATCCGGGCGGCGGAGAAGGACGAAGCGGGTGAAGTTCTGGCGGTCGTCCTCAATGGAGCGGCGCAGGATGCGGGCCCCGTAGATTTCGGCGGAGACGGCGGAGGCGATGGCTGCGGCGTCGGTGAGGCGTTCTTCCATGACCATCTTGACGCTGCCGGCGGTGTCGTAGAACGGGGTGCGCTCCATCTGGGGGTTGGCGGCCAGGAACTGGAGGCACTGATTGAGGGCCACGGGGTGGGAGAAGACGCGGCGGATCTGCTTGAGGGAGACTTTGGGCGGGACGATGAGATTGTGGACGATGCGGACGCTGACCTCGGCGACGATGCGGAAGTCGAAGTGGAGGAGGTGGTCGTAGTTTTCGTGGACGGAGCCGTGCAGGGTGTTTTCGACGGGGATGACGGCGGCATCGACGAGGCCGTCGCGGAGGGCGGCGAAGGCCTGGTCGAAACGCTGGCAAGGTTCAACGGCGACGCGCCTGCCGAACAGGCGCATGCACGCCTCATGGGAGAAAGCCCCGAGTTCGCCCTGGAATGCGAGACGTAGCGAGTTAGTACTAGACCTCATAGTAGAACCACGTTATCCTGAAGTACTACAGCGAACGCTGGATGTTCCAAAAACGGGTGTTCACCCTTGCATCTGTTCCGAATTCAGAACAGAATCGAGATAGTGAGGCGTTCCGTGCGTGGGGGTAGGCCATCTAACCCTTTGACAACAAACGCCTTGGTCACACGCCGACGCCTGGGATGAAGCCCCTGGCAACGATGGAACCGCACCGATCATAACATGGAAGAGGCTGGACAGAAACTAAAACGGTCCCGGGAGCGACTGGGCCTGAAGTATCGGGATGTGGAAGAGTTCAGCCAGCAGATTGCCGACAAGAAGAAGAACAACGAGTACATTGTAACGATCAGCCGGCTCTCGGACATTGAGAATCGGGGGGCGGTGCCGAGCATTTACAAATTGTACTCGATGGGTGTGATTTACCGGATTGAGTTGGGCGAACTCCTGACTTGGTATGGGGTGCAGCCTGCGGCGATGGCGAAGGACTCGGCGGACTTTGCCATAGAGCGGACGCACCTGATTGGATTCGGCAAGGACACGCTTTCGCGGCTGGAAACGGGGGAGATTCAGGTACCTCTGTCACTCGATCCGGGGTTGGATCTGGAAAAGACGACATTTCTGAGCCGGTTTATCCAGAGTTGGGGCGTGTTACCGCTGATGCTGGTGAGCGGGTACAACCCCAAGGAATACTGTTACGCGGTGATTGGGACGGGGGATTGGTTCATGTACCCGGTATTGCAGCCGGGGAGTCTGGTGCTGGTGGACGAGACGAAGAAGCGAGTGATGGCGGATGGATGGGTGGACGAACTGGACCGTCCGATCTACCTGCTGGAGCACCGCACAGGGTGGCTCTGCTGTTGGTGCAACTTGCAGGAAACACAGCTATTTGCGATTCCGCACCCGTCGGTGCCCTATGCACCGCTGGTGTTTGAGTATCCGGACGAAGTGGAGGTGATCGGACAGGTGATTGGGGTGGCGAACAGGTTGGGAGAGCCGGTCAGGCCGCGTACTCGCGCCGCAGCAGGTTGAGCATCAACTCGAGGTTGCAGTCGAACAGTTCGCGCTCGGTGTGGCTGGCCCAGACGGGCACGAGATTACGGTAGGGATGGAGGCGGAGCCAGTTTTCGGCGAGGGTTTTGCGGTCGGCAGGCAGGCTGGAGAAGTAGAGGTCGAGGTCGGCCTTTTGCTGTTCTAGCGCCATCTGCAGCCATTCCCGGAAGACAATGCCGTGACTATCCCGCAGGGCCTGATCGGCGGCCTGTTCACCGAACAGCAGGCTCAAGCCGTGGTGCACATATTTCCCGGTGTTCACGTCGCGAAGCGAAGCCAGATAGACGATACGGCCGTAGCTCGAAGGTATTTGAGCTAGTGTCCGCCTCCAAAGGTCTTCGGCGGGGCGACGAGCGCTGTCCATTCCAATTTGCCTAAACACGCTGGATTGAGGCACCTCGGATCAAGTGCTGCGGCCTGTGGCCTGCGCTACTATTATGCCCCGCTCGTCGCGGGGGCGCCATCTTTTTTTCCGAATTCCCACAAGCGCCTCTCGGCTGTTCCAATTACCGAAAAACTAAGGCAAAACGCCCGCAACGCGTGAAATCCCGGATACGCTTTGTTTCGGAAACCCATTCCACCCCAAGGAGCACCACCAAATGAAACGCCTTATTCTCGCCATTCTACTTGCGATTCCGACGGTCACGGTAGCGAATCCTACCTTCCACGACCCCCTGCCGGGCTGCTTCCCCTGCCCGGTTCCTCCTCCGGACGTCACCCTGACGCTGGGTTCGAACTAGCCGGCCTTCCAGGCGGCTGGAACGCAGTCCTCGCGTCCCTGCCGGTTCTGGAGCAACCCCGAATCGACCAGAACTTTTCTCGTAACAGGAGCCCCTCAAGTGAAACGCCTCATTCTCGCCATTCTGCTGGCAATCCCGACGGTCACGGTAGCGAATCCCACCTTCCACGACCCCCTGCCCGGTTGCTTCCCCTGCCCCGTTCCTCCTCCGGACGACACGCTCACCCTATCCGGCAAGTAGCGGCTACCGGCGGCGGCCGCGGCGACTCACTCCCGCCGCGGCCGCCACCGGCGGAGCGGCGCGCAATTTACGAAGATCGCGGCGAAATGCCTGATAAGATCTGTGTAGCGCCTCCACGAAGCCGGCGCACGGATGAAGGCCCCAGGCAGCTTGGAAGAGATCCTCTGGATCACCAACATGGTGTTAACCGTGGGGGTGCTCGTTCGTCTTGCCATGCTGCGCCTGATCTCCACCTATCCGGCGCTGAGCGCATTCCTGGCGCTGCAATCGGTGCGCTCCTTCTGGCTGTTGCCATATAGCGTCAACACGAACGAGTACGCGATCCCCTACATCTTTACAGAGCCGGTGCTGGTGCTGTCCCGCGCGCTGGTGGTATTTGAACTGTACGAGAAGATCCTCAGCGGGTATCGCGGGCTCTCCGTGCTCAGCCGGCGCACGATGTCGGGCTGCCTGGGCGTGAGCCTGGTGCTGGCATTGGCGGCCCACCTGCGCGAATTCCTCGTGATGTCGCCGAAAGCGAAGTTCCTGCAGGGATTGAATCTGTTTGAGAGCACCGTGTTCACGGCGCTGCTGTTCTTCCTGGTGATCCTGGCCGCCTTCATGCTCTACTACCCGACTCCGATCCGTAAGAACGTCCTGCTCCACAGCTGGGCATTCTCCGCCTATTTCGCGGGGACGGCCGTGGCGCTCTATCTTTCCAACACGAATTTTGAAGCGTGGAACCGGATTGCGAGCGTGACCCGGATGTCGTCGGCCACGCTCAGCCTGATGGCTTGGTGCCTGCTGCTGAGGAAATCGTGGGAATCCGAATCCTCCGCGATATCGGTGAACCATTCAAAAGTAAGCCAGGAGCGGCTGCTGCAGCAGTTGGAGTCTCTGAACATGAAATTGGAGCGAAACAGGTAGCCAGCCGGCTGCGCGGACACGGCCGGAATCCCCCATTGCTTCACCTCGGATTTCGAGATACGATAGGTGAAACTTAAAATCGTGTCCTAGCGCTTATGTCACCAGTGACTTTTGTTGTGATTATCTCGGCCGGGCTGGCGGTTGTGCTGGCTTGGCTTTTCCGCAAGCTGTTCCGTGCAGCGGATGGGGCGGCATTTTCTCCTGAATGGTGGGAAAACTTCTCTCCAGAGCGCTATCTTCCGTTCGCCAATCTTCTAAGTGAAGAAGACTTCACTTACATGCGAAATCTCCCCGGCTATGACGCGGTGACTGAGCGCGCATTCCGCAACAGAAGAGTAAAGATCTGCCGGGCCTATATGATGGACATGCGCGAAGATTTCGACCGGCTGCAGGCGCTAGGCCAGGCCTTGATCCTGGCAGGCAAGACCGACGCCGGATTCCAGGACAAGCTCTTCGGGCAGCGGCTGCGGTTCACACGGGCCTGGTGGATGGTGCGCCTGGAACTGGAAGCCTACCGTTTCGGCCTCGGCCAGGTGAACACGGGCAGGCTGGTGGAGCTGCTGGACGGCACGGCGGCGCAGATTCAGCCTGTGATGCAGCCCGTTTAGCGGCCCGCTACAATCTCTTCAACAGCTCTTTCGCCTCGGCGATCCCATCGAAAAGCTTCTCGTCCGCCCGGAAGGCGGAGGTGTGTACGCGGCGGCGGGAGCCGTGGTGTTCGACGGGATGTTTGAGGTGGAGCATTTCGTGGAACAGGACATACTCCACCACCAGGCGCGGCACCTGGGGACGATCCAGCAAACTACTGAGAATGATGGCGTTGTGGGCGTTGTCGAAATGCCCGAGCAAAGTACGGGAAGGCCTCCGGCTCCAACCCAGCGCCGGCTTGGGGATGAGTGGCGGAAAGTAGCGGTCGCGGAGCTGGTCGAAGATCTCGTCGAGGTTGTAGGTGGCGCCCTGGGGCCCGGAGATGTACTTGCGGCCGCGGCTGACGCGGACGGCCTGGTGGGTACGCCGCACGTCGCGGCGGCTCATGAACTGGCGGTAGTGCAGCACCCAGTGGGAAGGCGGGACGCGGCGGAAGAGTTTGGAGAGCAGAATCCAGGCCAGGGCTTCGCGGACCGTGGTGGGCGCGCCGGCCAGGATATCGCTGATGCGGACCTCCAGCACGCCGGACTTCAAATGGAGCTTACCCATCGTGTTAACGTAAGGTTTCACGAGGAGTTCCACCACCGGAACCGTACTGGAAC
Organism: Acidobacteriota bacterium; assembly: GCA_016213725.1. Taxonomy (GTDB): domain Bacteria; phylum Acidobacteriota; class Terriglobia; order Bryobacterales; family Bryobacteraceae; genus Paludibaculum. Next base: position 17,074 of record JACQZS010000107.1, read on the forward strand.
GGGCAATCTGGCGGTAAACTCGCGCGAAAATGGATTGAGTCGACTCTTCCGGAGGCGGCGGCTGACAGGACTGGACTTGCATCCCTCTCCTGAATAGCATATCAATGGAGTTTTACGTCTGATTCATTCAAGTTTGGTCCCGGCCGGGGCCGCGAGAGCGGCGGGTAGAGCCCAACAGCCTACAAATACGGTTGAACGCCGACAGGGACAGGAGGTATCTTGCGGAACGTTAAGATTAGCGCGGTAGGAGCCTGGGTTCCACCGCGGGTGTTGACCAATGATGACCTGGCGCGGATGGTGGACACTTCGAATGAGTGGATTCTCGAGCGAACGGGAATCGAACAGCGCCACATCGCCGACCCGGAGGTAGCCACCTCCGACCTGGCGCTGGAGGCCGCCAAAGCGGCGCTGGAGCAACGGGGCACGACGGCCGAGGACGTGGACGCCATCATTCTCTGCACCGTCACGCCGGACCACATGTTCCCCTCCACGGCCTGCATCGTGCAGCACAAGCTCGGGGCCAAGCGCGCCTGGGGCTTCGATTTGATCGCGGCCTGCTCCAGCTTCGTGTATGGCCTGACGACGGCGGCGCACCTGGTTGGCGGCGGCACGCACAAGAAAGTTCTGGTGATTGGCGCGGACACGATGAGCCGCATCATCGACTACCAGGATCGCGCCACCTGCGTTCTTTTCGGCGACGGGGCCGGTGCTTTCCTGATTGAACCGGGCGGCGACGATGAGCAGGGATTCATCGGCTTCCGCAACGAGATCGACGGCTCGGGCGCCGAGGTACTGAGAATGCCGGCCGGCGGCTCCCGCATGCCGCCCAGCCATGAGACCGTGGACAAGCGGCTGCACTTCGTTCATCAGGAAGGGCAGGCCGTGTTCAAGTTCGCAGTGAAGCGCATGGGTGAGATCTCCGCTCAGCTGCTGGCCCAGCACGATCTCAAGCCCGAGCAGGTGAAGCTGATGATCCCGCACCAGGCCAACCGGCGGATCATCCTGGCCTGCGCGGACCGGCTGGGGATGCCGCACGAGAACGTGCTCATCAACATCGAGCGCTTCGGCAACACGACGGCGGGCACCATCCCGATCGCCACAAACGAGGCGTACGCGACGGGGCGGCTGCACAAGGGCGACATCGTACTGTTCGCGGCGGTGGGCGCTGGCTTCACGGTGGGCGCGAACCTGTGGCGCTGGATGTTCTAGGCGCCGCCAGCCGGCAGGCCATTCCGTAGTTGCTCCGCGGGGCGCTTCCCGGCTAAGATCCGCAAGGAAGTGCCCAATGCCGGATTCACAGAGATTCTCGAGAAGATCGTTCTGCACCGCCTCGTTGGGGCTGGCGGCGTCCGCCGCCGCGCCCGCGTCGCGCCCCGCGCCGCACAACGTGGTGTTCATTCTGGCCGACGACCTGGGCTGGGCGGACCTCGGCTGCTACGGCGCCGACCTGCACGAGACGCCCCACCTCGACGCCATGGCCCGCGCCGGCGTACGTTTCACCCACGCCTATTCGGCCTCGCCGGTCTGCTCTCCCACGCGCGCGTCCATCCACACCGGGCTTCATCCGGCGCGCCTGCACATGACCATCTGGCGCGAGCAGTCGCAGCTGCCGCCGGAAAACAAACCGCTGCGCACGCCGAAGACGGTGGAGGATCTGCCGCAGAAGCTGACCACCGTCGCCGAAGCGCTGCACAGCGCCGGCCAGCTCACTTTTCACGTGGGCAAATGGCACCTGGGCGGCCCGGACAACTACCCCGAAAACCACGGTTTCGACGCCAACATCGGCGGAACCCACTGGGGCGCTCCGCAGAGCTATTTCTATCCTTACCGCGGCAACCGCTGGTTTGGGGGCGAACCGCGCTACGTGCCCGGGCTTTACGGCGGCAAACCGGGCGAGTTCCTCACAGACCGCCTCACCAGCGAGGCGCTGCGCCTGGTGGATACCGCCGCGGGGCGGCCGTTCTTCCTCAGCCTGAACTTCCATAATCCGCACACGCCCATCGAGGGCAAGCCGGAGCAGGTGGAGCGCTACCAGTCGCGCATCCGGCCCGGCCTGAACCACCGCAACGCGGCCTATGCGGCGATGCTGCAGACGCTGGACGAGAACGTGGGGCGCGTGCTGCTCCATCTGAAGGAGAGGAAGCTGGCCGAGAATACGCTGGTGGTGTTCACTTCAGACAACGGCGGCTACATCGGAAAGAACCAGGGGCAGGTGGTCACCAACAACACTCCGCTGCGCTCAGGCAAGGGCTCGCTCTACGAAGGCGGCGTACGTGTGCCGCTGATCGCGATGGGGCCGGGCGTAGCGCAAGGCGGCGTATGCCGCCAGCCGGTGATCTCCTGCGACCTCTACCCCACGCTGATCACGGCAGGCGGCGGGCGGCCTGAGCCCACTCCGGACGCGCTGCCGCTGACGGGCCTGTTCCGGAATCCGGACGGCCGCCTGGAGCGCGAGGCGCTCTACTTCCACTATCCGCACTACTACGAAACCACCACGCCGGTGAGCGCCGTGCGCGCGGGCCGCTGGAAGCTGCTGGAATACTTCGAAGACGGCCGCACCGAACTCTACGACCTGGAGAGCGATCCCGGAGAGACGCGCGATATCGCGAAAGAGAATCCCGCGCAGGCGGCGGAGTTGCTCGCCAAACTCAAAGCGTGGCGGATCCAGGTGGACGCGCAGGTACCCACCCGGGCCTGAGGCGAACCTGGCCCGGTTTTCTCGCCCCGCCCGTCGCGAGCAACCGCGCGAAGCCCGCGGATACCAGGCGCGCCGGCGCACTTCGACCGCACGTTGAGCACGCCGGCCGGGTGCCACAAAGTAGACGCAGGCTGCCCGGCGGCAGCCGCCGGGCGCTGGAGAGAAATTCGGACTAGGCCTTCCAGCCCTCGGCCCGCAGCGCGGCGCCCAGCGTAGCCAGCAGCAGCTTCACGCTTTCGGCCGAAGAGCCGTGCCCCATGGTGCCGATGCGGAAGACCTTGCCGGCCAGCGGCCCGAGGCCGCCGGCGATTTCGATGCCGTGTTCGGCCATGAGGCGCTTGCGGATGTTCAGGTCGTTGATGCCCTCCGGCACGAGCGGGGTATTCAGGGTCCAGAGGCGCTGTCCGGGCGCGACCAGCATGCCGATGCCCAGCTCCGCCAGCCCGGCGACGAACGCCTCATGATTGGCCTTGTGCCGGGCGAAGCGGGCCTCCAGGCCCTCCTCGGCAACGATCGCCAGAGACTCGCGCAAGGCGTAGAACATGGAGATCGGCGCGGTGTGGTGGTAGCGGTGCGCGCTCTCGTAGTAGTCGAGCAGCAGCTTGAGGTCCAGGTACCAGCTCACGGAGCTTTCCTTGCGGTTGCGGAGCCAGTCCAGCGCGCGCGGCGAGCAGGTGATGGGCGCCAGTCCGGGCGGGCAGCCGAGGGCCTTCTGCGTGCCGCTGTAGGCGACGTCGATGCCGCACTCGTCCACTTGAATCGGCATGCCGCCCAGGCTGGTGACGCAATCGGCGATGACGAGCGCGCCGGCATCGTGCGCGGCCTTGCAGATGCCGTGGCCGGGCTGATAGGCGCCAGTGGAGGTTTCGGCATTGACGAACGCCACGACCTGCGGCTTTTCGGCGGCGATGAACTCGCGCGCTTCGGCGTCGGTGTAGGTCTCGCCCCAGGGCTTCTCGAAGCGGGCGATGACGGCGCCGTGGCGGCGGGCCATCTCGGTGAGCCGGTCACTGAAGTATCCGTTGGCGAAGATGGCGGTTTTGGCGCCACGCTCGACGAAATTGGTGACGGCGCACTCCATGCCGGCGCTACCGGTGCCGGAGATGACCATGGTGAAGTCATTGGAGGTGCCGAAGCAGAGCTTGAGCCAGCCGCGGATCTCTTCGTTCACCTGGAAGAAGAAGGGGTCCAGGTGGCCGACGATGGGCTGCCGCATGGCTTCATACACCCGCGGGTGGACCGGAGACGGGCCGGGGCCGAACAGATGGCGGGTAGGCGCTTGAAGAGGGGAAACCATAGCTACAGTATAGGTGTGGAAGCGCTGCCGGTCGATGCGGTGCTGGCCGAGGTGGTGGCCAGCCTGCGTGAATCGAACAACCTGGTTCTGGAGGCGCCGCCTGGCGCGGGCAAGACGACGCGCGTGCCGGCGGCGCTGGCGGACGCCTTCCCGGGGGAGGTAGTGGTCCTGGAGCCGCGGCGGCTGGCGGCGCGGCTGGCGGCGCGGCGCGTGGCCGAGGAGCGCGGCGAAACGGTGGGCCGCTTTGTCGGCTACCAGGTGCGTTTCGAGCAGGTGGGCACGCGCGAAACCCGGCTGAAGTTCCTCACTGAGGGCGTGCTCACCAGGCGGCTGCTCTCCGACCCGCGGCTGGAAGGCGTCAGCGCAGTGGTGCTGGACGAATTTCACGAACGGCACCTGGAGGGCGACCGGGCGCTGGCGCTGCTGCGGCGGCTGCAGGGCAGCACGCGGCCGGATCTGCGGCTGGTGGTGATGTCGGCCACGCTCGATGGCGCGGCGGTGGCGCAGTTCCTGGGCGGCTGCCCGCTGGTGCGCAGCGAGGGCCGGCTGTACACGCTGGAACTGGAGCACACGCCGCATTCGGCCGAGTCTCTGGAAGCACTGGTGGCAGGGGCGGTGGAGCGCCTGGCGCGCAGCCGGAAGGAAGGCGACATCCTGGTGTTCCTGCCGGGCGCGGCGGAGATCCGGCGGGCACAGCGGGCGCTGGAGGGCTGGAGCGGACGCACAGGCGTGGAAGTGCTGCCCCTCTACGGCGACCTGCCGCCGGAGGAGCAGGACCGCGCCGTGCGCAGCGGCCCGGCGCGCAAAGTGATCCTCTCCACCAACGTGGCCGAGTCTTCCATCACCATTCCTGGCGTGCGGGCCGTCATCGATTCCGGACTCGCACGGGTGGCGGCGGATTCGCCCTGGACGGGCCTGCCGCAGCTCAGCATCTCGCGCGTGTCGCGCGCCTCGGCC
>JACQZS010000104.1 GCA_016213725.1 Acidobacteriota bacterium
CCGTGGACCGCCGTCCGCGCCCCGGAACTGGCTGAACGCGACGGCGCCAACATCCGCCCGAGGCGAACCGTGAGCCTCTTCGACGGCAAGTCCACCGAAGGATGGCGCCAGATCGTGCCGGAAGCCCCCGGCTGGTATGTGGAGGGCGGCCTGCTGAAGAACCGCACTAAGGCCTCCGACATCGCCTCTCTGCAGAAGTTCTGGAACTTCGAGGTCCGCGTCGAATACCGCTACGCCAAAGGCTCCAACAGCGGTATCGGCCTGCGCGGGCGCTACGAGGTTCAGATCGCCGACAATTACGGCCAGCCGCCCGACGCCCATGGCAACGGCGCCCTCTACTCCCGCATCGTGCCCTCCGTGAACGCCAGCAAAGCCCCGGACGAGTGGCAGGTGCTCAATATCCGCCTCATCGGCCGCGAATTGACCGTCACCCTCAACGGCACTGTCATCATCAACCACAAGCAGATCGAAGGCCCCACCGCCATCACCACCGACCCGAACGAGGACAAGCCCGGCCCCCTGGTTTTACAGGGCGACCACGGCCCCATCGAGTTCCGCTCCATCGAAGTCACCGAACTTTCAGGCAGGTGACGGAGCCCGGCTCCGGGATTGCCCCTATAGAGTTTGCGGTCTTCCGCCGATCATACCCAGGGGTAGACTATGCTTGAATTATCCGGGACTCTGGCGCCAAACTCGAAGCCTCGCCTGAATGGCATGGACCGGGAATGGCCGTCTGACGCATCCGAGCCACAAAACATGGACTTTCAAGAGCCCTCTTCACAGCCCGCCTCCGAATCCGTGCACGGTTCGGCCTACCTGTGGGAGCCGCCTGGCAGAGCGCTCTCGCTCTATATCGATTTCGACGTGGTGGACCGGCTCGGTTTTGAGATCATGCGCGGCTTTGGGCAGGTGCCCCGCCGCGGCGCCGAAGTCGGCGGCATCCTGCTGGGCTCGGCCGAAGCTACCGGAAGAACCGTCATCCGCATTGAGGACTTCGTCCCCGTCGCTTGCGAGCACGCCCGCGGCCCCTCCTACATTCTTTCGCCCGCTGACCGCAAGACCTTCGAAGAGACCCTGGAGCGCTGGGCCCCGGCTCCCGACAAACGCATCTACGCCATCGGCTATTACCGCAGCAACACGCGGGATTCCATCCAGCTGGAGCAGGAAGACATCGACCTCGTCGACAGCCTCTTCCCCGAGATGACCGCCGCCTGCCTGCTGGTGAAACCCTATGCCACCCGGGTGAGCCAGGCCACCTGCATCACGCGCGTGAACGGACGCCTTCCCATGGAACCGGCCGAGGATCTGTTCCCCTTCCGCCGCAAGGAGTTGGGCGGAGGCAAGCCGGTCCGCCGGCCGAGGGGCATGGACCAGGCAGACCCCGAATTGGAAGCCGCTGCCACGGGCTATTCGCCCCTCGAGGAGCAGCCCGCCGCTGCGCCGGACCCGCCGGCTTTGCCCGATGCCGCCATAGCCGCGGCGTCGATGGAATCCACTACGCCTGCCGCCCGCTCCCGCTTCCGCGGAGGCTGGTTCTGGATCCCGCTCTCTTTCGTCTTTCTGCTGCTCGGTGTCGTGCTCGGCTTCCAGATCGCGCTCAGCTACCACTCCCAGCAAGGCCGCGCCTCCGTGCCCGAACCCTATGCGCTGGAGCTTTCCGCGGTGCAGTTCGGCGACAATCTCCACCTGAAGTGGAATACCGAGGCCGCCGCCTTCCGCAGCGCCAAGCGCGGCGTCCTGCACATTCAGGACGGCGACAACAGCAAGGTGGTGGAACTGCGCCAGGAGGACCTCAGCCGCGGCGGCGTACTCTACCGGAACGCCACCAGCAACGTCACTTTCCGGCTGGAGATCTTCCCGCGCGAGCGGGTGAGCGTCTCCGAGTCGGTCGAACTCCGCTTGCTGCAGGATCACGCGATTCCGTCCGCTTCCAGCCCCGAAACCGGCAGAAATGCCCCCGAGAGCACCGGAAAAGCGGCCCCCAAGCCCTAATTCGCTACAATAGCGAGAGTGCAGGAAGAGCTACAGCCGATCCAGCCGAACGTTTCCGCTGGCGCGCCCTCGCCCTCGGAGGCGGCAGGACCGGCCACTATCGAGGTAGAAACCGGCGAGCAGAACGCGGCGCCGGAAGAGGGCCTCCAGGCGCCGGATCCCCCGCGCAGCGCCATCGCGGAGTGGACCGTCACCATCCTGCTGCTGTTGTTCGGCACCACGACACTCATCCAGGCTTTCGTCATCCCCACCGGCTCCATGGAAGATAACCTCCTGATTGGAGACCACTTATTGGTGGACAAGCTGGCCTACGCGCCCAGCGGCCCCATCAGCCGGTACTTGTTGCCGTACACCCCGATTCAGCGCGGCGACATCATCGTTTTCCGCTATCCGGTCGATGTCCGCCAGACCTTCGTCAAACGGGTGATCGGCGTGCCCGGAGATCGCATCAAGCTGATCAACAAGGACGTCTACCTGAACGGCAAACCGCTGAGCGAGCCCTTCAAATTCAACAAAACCCAGTACATCGACTCCTATCGCGACAATTTCCCGTCAGATCCGAACACACGCGTGGACGATCGCGCGCTGGAGATGCTGGAAAAGAACGTAAGAGACGGTGAAGTGGTGGTGCCCCCCGACAGCTACTTCGCCATGGGCGACAACCGCGACTCCTCGCTCGATTCGCGTTATTGGGGCTTCGTGCCGCGCTCGCATATCATCGGCAAGCCGCTGATTGTCTACTGGTCCTACGACGCCCCCACCGAGAGACTTGTCAATTCAGGCATCGACCTCGAACACCTCACCGACCTGCTCCGTAACTTCATCAGGAAGACTCGTTGGAAGCGCACCTTCCTGCTGATCCGCGGCTATCGTTGGCAGAATTAGAGAAGCACCAAGCGACACCGTCATGAAGCAAAAAGCACCCAAGACCTCCAAATCACAGGCACCCGCCCCGCCCGAAGCAGCGACTTTCAAACCCGACTTTGCCGAGCAGGTGCGCTCTTTCGTAGCCGAGTGGAGTGTCACCATCGTGCTGCTGCTGTTCGGCACCACCACGCTGCTGCAGGCCTTCGTCGTGCCCACCGGCTCCATGGAAGACACGGTGCTCATCGGCGACCACATGTTCGTCGACAAGCTGACTTATTCGCCGAAGGGCGCGCTGAGCAAGTACATTCTGCCCTACACCGACGTGAAGCGCGGCGACATCATCGTCTTCAAGTTCCCGGTGAATCCGCGTGAAAACTACATCAAGCGCGTCATCGGCGTGCCCGGCGACCACATTCGCGTAGTGAACAAGGAACTCATCCTGAACGGCAAGAAGGTGCAGGAGCCCTACGTGGTCCACAAGACCTCCTACATGGACTCCTACCGTGACAACTTTCCCTCGGAGCCCAACGCCCGGCTGGCCGAAGCGGCCTACAAGATGCTGGCCGAAAACGTCTCCAACGGGGAGTTAGTGGTGCCTGAAGGCTCCTATTTCGCCATGGGCGACAATCGCGACAACTCGCTGGACTCCCGCTACTGGGGCTTCGTGCCCAGGGATAACATCATCGGCAAACCGGCCATTATCTTCTGGTCCTACGACACCAGCACGGAGCGGCTGGCCGATCCGAATATCATCAGCCTGGACCATCTCCTCGATCTGGCGACGAACTTCTTCTCGAAGACGCGCTGGAAGCGCACCTTCATGATCCCGAAGCGCTACCCGCTGGCGTAGCAGGCCTGGCAGGCGCTCGCTCTGTAGCGGAAATCGCCCGTGGGGTATCCTCAAAGGCGATGGCAATTTCGGGTAACAACCATAACCACGCATTGATTCTGGCCGGCGGCCGGGGCACTCGATTCTGGCCCCGGTCCCGCAAAGCGCGCGCCAAGCAGGTGCTCGACTTCCTGGGCGCCGGCACGCTGATCCAGCAGACCGTGGAACGGTTGCAAGCTGTGGTGCCGCCCTCCAATATCTGGATTCTCACCAACGGCCACCTGCGCGCCGAAATCGTCCGGCAGCTGCCGGGCGTGCCGAAGGCGCAGATCATCGCCGAGCCCTGCGGCCGCAATACCGCCCCGGCCATCGGCCTGGCCGCGCGCATCATGCAGGACGCCGATCCGGACGCCGTGATGGGCGTGTTCCCGGCCGACCAGTTCGTATCCCGGCAGCTCCCGTTCCAGAAGCTGCTGCGCGCCGCCTACCGCTGTGCATCGCGGGGCGAGATGGCCCTGATCGGCATCCAGCCGCGCTGGCCGGAAACCGGCTACGGCTATATCGAATTTCCCAAGGGCGGCATGACGGCCGGCTCGCTGACGCCGGTGCCCATCGTGCGCTTCCGGGAGAAGCCCGACCTGGCAAACGCCCAGAAGTTCGTCAAATCCGGCCACTTCGGCTGGAACGCCGGCATCTTCTTCTGGCGCGCCGACGTCTTCACCGCCCAACTCTGGAAACACCTACCGAAGACAGCCTCTCTGCTCGATACCCTGCCGCGCTTCGGCTCGCGGACTTTCGGCGCCAGGCTGGCCGAGGTGTTCCCGCACTGCGAGAACATCAGCGTGGACTACGCCATCATGGAGCACGCCAAGGGCGTGCTCGGCTTTGCCGCCGGCGACGTCGGCTGGAACGACGTGGGCAGCTTCAACGCGGTATACGATCTGATGGACAAGGACGGCTGCGGCAACGCCACCCGCCACTCGCTGCTCGCCCTGGAGGCCAAAGGCAACTACGTCGACGCGCCGGGCAAACTCACTGCGCTGATCGGCGTGGACGATCTGGTCATCGTCGACACGCCGGACGCCCTGCTGGTGACGCGCCGCGAACTCGCCCAAAAGGTGGGTGAAGCCGTCAAAATGCTGGAAAAACTCGAGCGCGGAGACCTGCTCTAGGCTCCGGTCTCCCGCCAAGCCCGCCGCCAGGCGCAGTGCAAAGCATCCCGAGATCCGGAGCGGGCAACAGCCGCGTGTCCGGCGAATGCGCAAACGGATGTGGCCATTTCCTAGGGCCGCCGGGACTTCGTAGAGCGGCTCCTGGTCCGGTGGATTCTATTTCAGGACTTCGCGGGACATCCGTACCAGCGACTCGCGCATGGACTGCAGTTCCGCGCTCTCGCTGCCGTCGGCGGGGTCGGGCAGGAAGAGCGCCGCGGAGTTGGCCACGAAGTTGGGTTGCCGGACCATTTCGCAGAAAACAGAGAGCAGCTCGGGATCGCGCCAGCCCATGCTGGCTTCCTTTTGCAGGATAGCCACGGCTTCCTCCGGCGCGTAGGCCGTCTTGTAGCTGCGGCGCGAGGTGAGGGCGTCGTAAATATCGGCCAACTGCAGGATGCGCGCCAGCAGCGGGATCTGCTCTCCCGCAAAGCCGTCGGGGTATCCGCTGCCATCCCAGCGTTCGTGATGATTGCGGATAATCGGCAGCACCGGCGCCAGGGAGCGCATGGGCAGGCAGATCTCCTCGCCCTTCCATGTGTGCGACCGCATCACTTCCCACTCGGCTTCGTTCAGCATGCCCTGCTTGAAGAGAATGGAATCCGGCACGGCGATCTTGCCGATGTCGTGCAGGAATCCGCCGCGGTAGAGCGCCTGCAGATCTTCGTCGGGTAATCCCAGCGCGGTGCCCAGCGCCACGCTCAGCGCGGCCAGCCGCTGGCAGTGGTTGCCGGTCTCCTTGTCGCGCTGTTCCACGGTCTGCGCCAGCGCGAAAAGAATGGTCTCCGCCTCTTCCAGACTGTCGATGGTGCGCTTGTTGCGCAGCATCGTGCGGATGCGCGTGCGCACTACCGCGGGTTGCAGGGGCTTGATCAGGAATTCGTCGGCGCCGGACTCCAGGCCCGCCACTTCGGTTTCGATGCCCTGAACGCTGGTGACCATCAGAATGGGAATGAGGCGCGTGCGGCGGTTGGACTTGACCCGGCGGCAGAAGTCCAGGCCGCTGAAGGTTTTGACACTGGCTTCTCCCATGATCAACTCGGCGATGATCAGGTCCACCTGCTCGTGTTCCAACAGGGCCAGGGCCTCTTCCGGGCTGCGCGCGTCCAGCAGCCGGTAAGGGCCCGCCTTCAGCATGCCCTTCAACAACTGGCGATTGATGTCGACATGGTCCACCAGCAGCACTGTGGCGCGCCCGAGCGAGGCGGCGCTCTGCCCCATCGAGAACAGGCGCACCTGTCCTTCTGTGGACTGTTCTGCGTCCGGTGCCTTGAGTTTTAGGGCAGCCGTGGTGAGATCCATCTCTGTCCCACCTATCGGCACTTCCGCGCCTTGTCTTTAGCGGACTAAGTCTTCAAGATGCGGGTGACACCACGGGTGACAAAGGCGTTGGCCGCCGAGTTGTTGGTGAATTGCTCTTTCACCGGATCCCATTCCAGGCGCTGGCCCACCTGGATGGCGATATGCCCTAGGTGGCACACCGAAGTGGTGCGGTGGCCTACTTCGGCGTCGGCCATCGTTTCGCCCCGGGTCTTCACCGCGTCGATGAAGTCCCGTTTGTCCTCCTTCATCGGCAGCTTCACCCAGTTGGCGCCCTCGGGCGGGGCCAGGATGGATGGCTTGGACGCCTCCAGTTTGCCGGTGTCGTCGGCGTAGATCCAGCCTTCGGTACCCTCAAAACGCAGCGACGGTTTGTCGATCCGGTAGATCAGGCGGACGCCATTCGAGTAGCGGTAGTGCACTTCAAAATCGAGCAGCACCTGCCAGAAACTCTCCGGCCCCGGATAGGTCCCGCGGCCCTCCACTTCAACGGGTCCGGTGCGGTCTGTATTGTTGGCCGATTGCGCCAGATCGTTGTGGTGCGTGCCCCAGTTGGTCACCATGCCGTCGCAATATTCCAGGCGGCGCATCCAGCCCGGCCGTTCGTAGGCTTTGGGCTTGTGCACGCGGCGTTCCGTATAGGGCGCGCGCGGAGCGGCTCCCTGCCAGCGCTCGTAGTCGAGTTCGGGCGGCACGGGCATGTCGGGCTGCGGAGCGCAGGCTTCATCGCCCTTGGGCACGCCGGTGTGGATGCGCTGGAGTTGTCCGATGCGGCCGTTGCGGACGGCTTCCCGCGCCTGGTGGTACCAGGGCTTGGAGCGATACTCGCTATCGGTCCGGAAGACCCGCTTGTTCTTCTTCACGAGGTCAGCCAGCTGGCGTCCTTCGTGAATCGTGCGGGTCAGCGGCTTTTCGCAGGAGACGTCCTTGCCGGCTTTCACCGCGGCCATGGAGATGGGCACGTGCCAGTGGTCGGGCGTGGCCACCATGACGGCGTCGATCGACTTGTCCGCCAGCAGCTCTTCAAAATGCCCGTAGGCCTTGCAGCCTTTGCTGCCGCCGGCCTCCACCTGGCGCACGGCATTGTCCAGCCGCCACCGGTCGACGTCGCACACCGCCACCACCTGCACGTCATCCATGGCCAGGAACTGCTTCAGGTTGACGAAAACCGTCTGGCGGCCCACGCCAATCACGCCCACCGTCACTCGCTTCGACGGCGCATTGGCGCCCAGCACCCTGGATGGCACGTACAGCGGCGCCGTGGCGGCGCCCAACAAGGTTCTCCGGCTCCACGCCTGGCTCATCTTTGCTCTCCCGGACAATCTGCCGGTCCAGGCCATACCGCTGGACCCACACAACACACTATCATCCCGGGCGCGCTGCGGATATCCTGTGAAACAGGCCTGTTTGTCCTGCGGAGGTGACGATGCGCATTTTCTATCCGGCTCTCGTTCTGGTGGCGGCAGCAGCAGCCGCCGGGGCGGCCTCTTCCGGCGAGCGCTCGATGTATGTCACCTGGTCCTCCCGCAGCGACAACCCGGCCACAAAGGGCGAGGCGGCCACCGCGGCCAATACTCTCGGCCAGATGCTGGCCGGCAGTTTCGACCGCCGCTTCCCGTGCGGTTCCTCCGCCACGCAGGATGAGATCGCCGCGCTGCTCGACTACCAGCGCAAGCTCGATCTGCTGGGCCAGGAGGTGACTCCGGAGACGCTGGCCAACATCGCCGGCAGCCTGGGCGCACGTTATGTAGTGAGCGTAACGGTGACGCAAACCGGCTCCACGTTCAACATCAGCACGTTCGCCATGGATAGCACGACAGCCAAGGTGGTGCATCGAGGAACAGCGGCGGTGAAAGCCGACGGTTCAGCATTCGCCGCATTGCAGGCATTCGCCGACAGCTTCGTCAACGGCATGGCCGCCGGCGTGCCGCGTTGCGCGGGGAAAGACTGGGCGGGGGTTGTCACCATCGCCTATGAGGCCAAGCGCAGCGGCGGCGACATCAGCGAAAACGGCTCCGGCACTTTGAGTTGCCGGCTGTACGGCGACGGCGGCAGGGCCCGCTGCAGTTACACCAGCAATTACTCGCTGAAAGGCCCGGGTGGAACCGTGACCACGATGAAAGGCGCCAAGGACGCCGAAGTGGGGGCCACCGCATCCGTGAACGGCGGCAAACTGCACATCTCCATCGGGGTGGTTCGGGTGACGACAAAGATGACCGGGCCCGGCGTGGAGGTGCCCCCCTTCGAGGAAAACCTGTCGTCGGATTCCTACGACGTGCCGGCCACGGACAACCCGACGCAACAATCGGGATCGTTCTCACCCCCGGCGATCGGGCACATGAAGGTGACGGTGAATTGGAGCCTCTCCCGGCCCGCGCCCAGCAGGCCCTGAGGCCGCAAGGGGCGGCCGCCAGGCAGCCGCGGCTACAGACTCGCCTTCTGCCGGCGGATCTGCGCCGCGCGGTCGAACACCTCTTCGCGCGTGATGCCCGCCACTTCATACATCGCCCAGATGTTCTCTTCCGGCGTCTCCGGCGGGATGGTGTGCGAGGCCGCCAGGATGTAGCCGCCGCCCCCTCGGGTCATGGTTTCGATCAGGCTGGACGTGGCTCGAGCCACCTCGGCGGCCGATGCGTTGGGCAGCAACTCCTGCGTGTCCACGCCACCCATGAAGGTGAGCCGGTCGCCAAACTCCTGTTTGAGCTCCGGCGCGGCCATTCCGGGACAGTTGCTTTGGATGGGATTGAGCACCGCCAGGCCCATCTCCACCAGGTCGCCGATGATGGGCCGCAGCGCCCCGCAACAGTGGTAGGCGATGGGCAGTCCGTGGCGCCTGCCCACTTCGAAGACGCGCTCGAGATGAGGCCGGATCAGCGCCCGCCACTGCTTCGGGCTCATCATCATGCAGCGCTGACCGGCCACGTCGTCGCCTGTCCAGTACCAATCGAGGCTGTAACGGGTACAGGCGGCCTCGCCCAGGGCAATGGAGAAATCCGCGCACTTGCCTAGCATTTCGTCCGCCAGCGCCGGACGTTCCGCCATGTCGAGCATGGAATCCTCCATGCCGCGCAGCCGCCAGTACATTTCAAAGACGCAGGGCGAAACGTCGCAGCCGATGAAGAGTTCGCCGCGCTGCGCGAGGACCGGCTTCATGAGGTCCAGCAGCGCCTCCATCCGGTGGTAGGGGAACCGGTAGGCTGACACGGTCTCCGCGCCGGCGCCCTTCAGCGGATGGCTCTCGATCTGGTTGAAGAAGAACCGCTTGACCCAGCGAATTCCCCAGTCGTCGGTGTGGCCCTCGCCGTCGTGGCCGTGCTGGATGCCCTCCATGGCGTAGTTGTTGTTTACCCAGGTCTGACTAATGTCATTGCCCATGGCGTGGCCGACATCGGAGGGGTGGATCTCCAGGCGGCGGGCCAAGTTGCAGGCCGTCTCCGGGTGAAACCACATGAACACCGGCACCCGGTCGGCGGGACGCCGCTCTAGGGCCGCCTGAACGCGCTGGCGGGAAGTCATTTCGGGACCATTGTACGCCTACCACCGAGCGGACGGTGAGGTGGCGATATTGGGTGCGCGGAGTTGGCGCCACCCGGCGGCAGGGATGGCCCCAGCATGGCGGTACCGCCGGATGAAAAACTATATTTCGCTTATTTTCAGTAGTTTCCGAATCTCGGCTTCGATCAGTTCCTGGACAAACCTAGGTTGTTGGTCGCGCGGGGCACTCTGCCCCGGCAGAAAGGACTAACGACATGAGCGACCAACCCATCATCATCATCTTCCCCTTCATCGGCTGAGAGTAATCCGGGCTACCACCCACATACTCTATTCGTGAGGAACTCCACCCACGTCAAAAAATGGTGCATTTGAGCCCAACCAAACCAGGGATTCATCTGGTATACTTTCTAGGGGTACTAATAGTTCTAGTACCCCTAGGGTTGCCAGCAGTTTGGGCTCCTAAGTCGCCGCCCACGTTCCGGATGTTCAGATGAGGAGCACAGACATCCTTGTCCTCGTTTTCTTGTGGCTCCCGTTGAGTCACCTCTCAACGGCAGGGGCCTCTATTGCCAGGGGAAAGCCTGCACTTTGCGAGTGCGAACGGCTGCGGGCTTCGGCCTCGGCCCAAGTGGGGATGCGTCGGTTTCGCGAAGCGGAAGCGACTTTCCAGACAGCCCTGGCGGCGGCCCGCTCGGAAGGCCATGTCAAGAACATTGGCCGCTTCCTGGTGAACCTGGGGGGGGCACAGCTCTACCAGTGGAAATACTCGCAGGCATTCGACAGTTTTCAGCAGGCCCGCCAATACGCGCACGAACACGGTCTGGTGGAGTACGAAGCCGGCGCCTGGCTCAACCTGGGCAGTCTCTATGCGGCGCTGGGAGCGGGGGATGCGTCGGAACAGGCGCTGGAGGCGGCAACTCGAATCATGCCGCCGTCGAGCGTGGCCATGCCGGTGCTGCGGGCGCAAAGAGTTCAAATGAAGGTCCGCCGGGGCGATTACCAGTCGGCGCTGGCGGAATGGGATCTCGCGATGCAGGCCGCCCAGGCGGCGATGAACTGGCAAGTGGAGCAATTGCTTTGGGAAGCCCTGGGCAAAATCCGCACCGCCCGGAGAGAGTTCTCGCTGGCCGAAGAGGCACTGGCCAACCACTACAGAATCATCACTCTGCACCACATCCCGGCAAATCGCAGTTTCTACCAATCCATGGGCCGTCTGCGGATGGCGCAGGGGCGGCCAGTGGAGGCAGTCAGTTGGATGGCCAAAGCGGAGCGCGATTCGGCCCGCAGCGCGGCGCTTCTGCCGTGGGGGCTGGCACAGGACCGGGCCATGGCCCTGGCGAACGCGGGCCGTCAGAAAGAAGCTCTGGAAGAGTACCGGCGAGCCTGGAGCATCGCTCGAAACTGGCGTCAGGACGTGCTGCCGGCCAGCACGTTTGACTTGGCCGCGGACGTTTCCGTGGCCGAATTGGCCAGCACCTACGCCTGCTACCTGATGTCAAGTGAGAAGGCCGGATGGGCGGAGAGCCGGCTGGTGGAAGCATGGGCGATGGTGGAGCAGTCGCGCGCAGTGGGCCTGCGAAGGCAGACGTTGCAGCGCGAGGAGACACTGGCTCGCATCAGTCCCGAGTATCCACAGTTGCTGGCGACCAGAAGGAACGCGGGCAGCGGCGCCTCCGAGGCTTCCGCCGCCGAATTGGAAGCCCGCCTGGCTGAATTGGAGACCAGGGCCGGCATTGCCACCACGTCCCAGGCCGGGCTGGGTCCGATCGCTCCCGGAGAGCTGCTGCGGAACCTCCAGGCGAAACTCAAAACCGGAGACGTGGTCTTCACCCTGCTGGCGGGTGAACCTGCCTCCTACCTGTGGGCCGTCACGTCTCGGCAGGTGGCCGTCACCAGGCTGCCCGGCAAGGGCACACTGAAACGGTCCGTACAGCTATTCCTGCAGGACATGCGCGCGGGCACAAAGCCGCCGGGAGACGCGGCCTACCGGCTCTACACCACCCTCTTCGGAGGCTTGCCGCCCGCGATGCTGCAGGCGGAGCACTGGATCTTCTCCCAGGATGAGATTCTGTTCGAGGTGCCGGTAGCCGCCCTTCAGACGGCGCCGCCTCCGCACGCCAGGTACGTGGTGGAGTCGCACATCCTCCAGTCGGTTCCTTCCGCCTTGTGGATGCTTCATCCTTCCCAGAGCAACCCTTCCCGCAGCCTGCTGGCGATCGGCGACGCGATCCACAATGGCGCCGACCCGCGCTACCAGCCGAGCCGCCGAACCACCGCGCCGCTGTCTTTCTGGATCTGGCCGTTCCGCTCCACCCCCCGGCTGGCGGAGAACACGGTGGAGTTGCCCAGCCTGCCCGGCAGCCGCCAGGAGATCCGCTCCATCTCGTCCATATGGCAGAACGGCGGACGGCCTGCCGAAATGGTCTCCGGACGCGGAGCAACCGCGGAAAGAGTCGGCCAGGCGATGCAGAGGACTCCCGCAGTCATCCACTTCGCCACACACGTGATTCCCGCCGCCGAGTCCCGCCACCGGTTCCTGCTGGAAATCCGCGCCGGGAAAGACGCAGTTCCATTCGCCTTGGCCGCCACCGCACCCGGTGACCAGTTCCTGACGCTTTCCATCAACCAGGAGGGCGTCCGCGAAGGCATCAGCTCCAGCGTGCTCGCGTCCTATCATGTGCCGGGAGCGCTGGTGGTTCTGAATGGATGCAGTTCCGGTACCGGCATCGCGCAGAAGGGCGCGGGCCTCTCCGGATTTACCAGCTCCTGGCTTGCCGCAGGCGCCCGCTCCGTAGTGGCCAGCCTCTGGCCCGTCGAAGACGGCCGCGGCGAGTTCTTTGAAACCTTCTATCGTTCGCTCCTGAGGGACAACTCACCAGCCCGTGCCCTCAGAAACGCCCAACTCGCCGCGCTCCACAATGGCTCGTGGCGTTCGCAACCGCGCTATTGGGCCACCTATTTCACCATTGGCAAGGATTGACCGACATGTCTCCCTCTCCCAACGAGCCCCCCTGGAAATCCGAACCCGCCCCCGCCTCGCTTCCGGAGGACCCCGCATTCCCCTCCGAATCGGTTGAAGCGGCTCCCAGCGGCAACGGCGGATCGCATCCTGAATGGGCCGGCCTCGTGGAACGGATCCGCAACAACGACAACGCCGCCATGGAGGAGCTTTACCGCACCTTCTCCCGCGGGATCCGCTACTACCTTTGCCGCCACCTCGGACCGCAGGAACTCGACGACAAGGTTCACGACACCTTTCTCATCGTTGTTCAGTCCATCCGGAGCGGTTCTCTGCGCGAGCCCGACCGCCTGATGGGTTTCGTCCGCACCATCGTCCGGCGGCAGGTGGCGGCGTTCATCGACAACGCGGTGCAGGCCCGCCGCGACTTCGCCGATCTCGAAGTGGGCGGCCGCATCCCCGACCTCCGCCAGAACCCCGAGCAGCGCGCCATCCACGAGCAGCGCACCAACCTGATGATCAAGGTGCTGCGGGGCATCAGCCAGCGCGACCGCGAAATCCTCACCCGGTTCTACCTCTACGAGCAATCCCAGGAGCAGATCTGCGAAGAGATGAACCTCACCGAAACCCAGTTCCGCCTGCTCAAGTCCCGCGCCAAGGCGCGCTTCGGCGACCTCGGCAAACGCCGCCTCGCCTCAAACCCGCTCACCACCATCTTCCGCCGGGCCACAGGCACGGGCGGCTGAGCCGGACCATTGGGAGCCCAACCGCGGCCGCATTGCGGAGTTCCCCGTCCTCAGCTCTTTTGCACTTCTCTATTGAAATGCCAGTTTGATATAGTTGAGGAAGATCGCGCCTGAGTCCGGCCTGGCTGAGCCCGGCCGCGGCAAGCCCGTTTCGGGCCGTCAGGCAAAGATCAGCATGCGGCTTGCGCCGCCCGGCTCGAACACACGGAGATAACGATGAAATACGGCCTCAACATCCGCCCCGAAGGCGCCCTGGACTTCGTCAGCCTCGGCGCTTTGATCCACCGCCTGGACCCCGGCATTATTCCCTTCCGCAAGGCCACCGAGTGCCAGATCCACGTATCCGGCGGCGAGTTCAACTGCGCCGCCAACCTGGCCGACTGCTTCGGCCTGAAGACCGGCATCTGTTCGGCGATGGTGAACTACCCCATCGGCGACCTGATTGCCGAGCGCGTGAAGGCCATGGGCGTGAAGCCCTTCTACAAGCAGTTCAAGCACAACGGAGTGAACGGCCCGAACATGGCGACGGTCTACTCCGACCGCGGACTGGGCGTGCGCGCACCGGTCGTGTTCTACAACCGCTCCCATGAAGCCGGCGCGCTGCTGAAGCCCGGCGACTTCAACTGGAAAGAGATCTTCGGCCAGGGCGTGCGCTGGTTCCACTCCGGCGGCATCTTCGCCGCACTGTCGGAGACCACCGGCGAGCTGATCGTGGAAGCCATGCAGGCCGCCAAGGAAGCCGGCGCCATCACCTCGTTCGACCTGAACTACCGCGCCAAGCTGTGGAACATCTGGGGCGGCGCCGAAAAGGCCGTCTCCGTGATCGAGCGCATCGTGAAGAACGTCGACGTGCTGGTCGGCAACGAAGAAGACCTGCAACTCGGCCTCGGCATCCCCGGGCCGGAAGTGCACTCCAAGTCCAAGTTGGACCCCTCCACGTTCTTCGGCATGATCGGCGACGTGGTGAAGAAGTACCCGCAGGTGAAAGTGGTGGCCACCACGCTGCGCGAAGTGCACTCCACCAACCACCACTCCTGGAGCGCCGTGGCCTGGATCGACGGCGAGACCTACACGGCTCCGACGTGCGAGCTGAACATCCTGGACCGCGTGGGCGGCGGCGACGGCTTCGCCTCCGGTTTCTTCTACGGCCTGCTGAGCGGCGAAGAGCCCATGGAAGCGGTGAAACTGGGCTGGGCGCACGGCGCGCTGCTCACCACCTTCCCGGGCGACACCACGATGGCGACCGTGGACCAGGTCCGCGCCTTCGCCAAGGGCGGCTCGGCCCGCATTCAGCGCTAGCCGCGCGTTTCCCTACGGAACCGACGAGGCCTCCTTCCGCCGCTCCGGCGAGGGAGGCCTTCGTCTTTGAGCGCGTTACGCGGCGGCGTCCACCATCGCCTTCAGCACGGCTTCCACTTCCGCCGCCACGGGCTGCAGTTCTTCCGTGCCGAACATGCCGATGAGCATCGTCGGCAGCATGGTGGAGACAACCAGGCGGCCATCCTTTTCATACACCGCAATGCGGCAAGGCAGGGCGTTCGAGATGGCGGGGTTGGCCTCCACCACTATCTTCGCCTGAGCCGGATTGCAGACCTCGAAAACACAGACCTGGCGTTCCATCTCCACGCCCTTTTCGCGCATCTTCTGCTGCAGGTCGTGCACGTGGAGCACACCGAATTTGTGGGCCGCGGCGGATTCGCGCAGCGCGGAGCCGATCTCCTCCATCGTCTTCGTCGAAGATTTCTCGTAGAGCATAGCGACTCAAGAATAGCGCCTGCGCGCAGGCTGCGTCATGCTCACTCTTCGGGCACGTCGAAGCGGATGATGTCCTTGCGGAAGAAAGAGGTCTTCCAGGCTCCATAGGCGACACCGAAGGTGAGCCAGCCGACGCCGGCGATCTTGGCCACCGTGCTGAGGCTGTACCAGAGGAACATGCAGACGACGGCGCCCGCGGCGGGAGCGAGTAGGTGCGACCAATGGCGGTCGCGGCCGCGCACATAGTAGTGCAGGAGGCTGGAAACATTGACGCCGGTGAAGCCGATGAGCGCTCCGAAGTTGAGCAGTTCGGCCCCGGTCTGGTAGGAGATCAGGAACGCGCCGGCAAAGCACAGCGAGCCCATCAGCAGCACGTTGCGGCTGGGGATGCGGCGCACGGGGTGCAGGTAGCCGAAGAACGACTTGGGGATGGCGTTGTCGCGGCCCATGCCGTAGAGCAGCCGCGCGCCGGCCAGCAGCGCGCCGGACGCCGACCCGATGGTGGCCACCACGAGGGTCCAGCTCAGCACCTGGAAGAGCACCGGGCCGCCGGCCCGCCGCGCGATGTGCAGGTAGGCCGTATCGACGTCCGGGTAGGCTTCCGCGGCCGGCCAGACGAGTTGCGCGGCGTAGACCTCCACGGCCGAGAGCACGCCGATGATCAGGCAGGTGCCCACCATGGCGCGCAGCACGTTGCGGCGCGGGTCCTTCACCTCTTCGGAGAGCGTGGAGATGCCGTCAAAGCCGATGTAGGTCAGCACGGCGATGGAGGCGCCGTTGGAGATGGTGGCCCAGGAAAAGCGCTCAGGATCGTAGAAGGGCGTCACGAAGTGGCCCACGCCGAGGCCCGGAATCTGCATCACGTAACGCGCCGCCGCACCCAGCATCCACAGCACCACCACCATCATCGCCACCGTCAGCACCTCATTCGTGCGCGCCGTGGCCTGGATGCCGCGCAGGTTGAGCACGGTGAAGAGCAGCGCGAAAGCCACCACCCATAGCGCGTACGGCGTGCCCGGGAAGAGCCCCATCAGCGCTTTGGCGCACCAGATCACGCAGATGAGCGGATTCACCAGGTAATCCAGCAGCATGCTCCAGCCCGTGAAGTAGCCCAGCGCGGGGTGGATCTCCCGCGCTACATACGTGTAGGCGCTGCCGGCGCTCGGATAGGCCCGCGCCATCCGGCCGGAGCTGAGAGCCGTGAGCATCATGGCGAACATAGCCATCAGCACCGTGGTCACCACGTGGCCGCGCGCCCCGGCGCTGATGGCGCCGAAGGGAGGCATGGGTGCAGTCGGCTGCACCATGATCACCCCCATCACGAGCAGCTGAAACAGGCCCAGCGTGCGGGCCAGGCGGACGGGTTGTTCGCTTTGTGTATCCATGGGCAAAACTCGATTGTGACATGATAGGACCATCGTCATGCGCCAGTGGTGGCGGCAACAGCAAGCTTTGCTCGAAAACTGGATCGAGGGGCGCGTGCGCGAGCGCGTCACGCTCACCGGCCTGGTTTTCCTGACGGCGGTCGCCCTGGTGGGCTTCGCCGCCTTCGCTTCGGCCAACAACCTGCTTTTCCTGTTGCTGGCGGCCATGCTGGCCGCGCTGCTGGTGAGCGGCTTCGTCAGCCGCATGGGCCTGGCCTCGCTGGAGCTGGACATTCAACTGCCAGACCACATCTCCGCCCGCCGCACCGTGCCGGCGCGCATCCTGCTGCGCAACGACAAGTCCTGGCTGCCCTCGTTCTCCATCCAGTTGGTGGGCGTGGAAAAGAGCGTCTTCAACACCCCGCTCTACTTCCCCATCGTGCCCGGGGGCAGCACGCTGGAGACCACCGTGGAGATCACCTTCGCCCGGCGGGGCGTGCACTCGCGCGATGCGTTCCTGTTCTCCTCGCGCTTCCCGTTCGGCTTTGCCGAGCGCCGGGCGCGCGTGACCATGGAGCACGAAGTGCTGGTCTACCCGGCGCTGGATCCCCTGCCCGCTTTCGAGCCGTTCCTGGCGGAGGTGGCCGGCGAGGCCGATGCGCTGTTCCGGGGCCGCGGCCACGATTTCTATCGCATCCGCCCCTACATCCCATTTGAGAGCGCGCGCCACGTGGACTGGCGCGCCACCGCGCACACCGGCGCGCTGCAGGTGCGCGAGTTCGCCCGCGAACAGGAACAACTGATCTCGCTGGCGCTCGATCTGCAGGTGGAAGAGGGCCGGGAGGCCTGGTTTGAACGCGCGGTGGAGTGCTGCGCCTTCCTCGCCTGGCAGTTCTCCCAGCGTGGCGCCCGCGTGCGCTTCCGCTCACAGGACTTCCATGTGGTCACGCCGGTGGAGAACGACGTCTACGCTATCCTGAAGTACCTGGCCCTGGTCGAATGCCGCCGGCAGGCCGCGCCATTGGGAGAGCTTGAGGACCGGAGTGTTTCCATCGGTTTCAGCGCCGGGGGCCGCCGTTCGAATGGCCGCGCTTGGAACGGCGCTCGCGTGCTGGATGCCGCCAGCCCTCTGCTGGCAGAACCCGGCCTTTGAGCCCATCCGCACCACGCTCACCGTCGCCGAGTCGCTTTCACAGGAGTCGCCCTCGTCCGTCACCGTGTGGGGCCGGCCGCAGATCGCGTCGCTGCCCGGCGTCAACCTCGACGACCGCCTGCGCCTGCTGCCCGGCTTCTCTCTCTTCCGCCGCTCCTCTTCTCTCGTGGCCAATCCCACCACCCAGGGTGTCAGCCTGCGCGGGCTCGGCTCCACCGGCGCCAGCCGCTCTCTCGTGCTGTGGGACGGCATTCCGCTGAACAGCCCCTTCGGCGGCTGGATCTACTGGACGCGGGTGGCACCCGAATTCATCGAACGGACGGAAACGGTGCGCAGCGCCTCCACCAGCCTCTTCGGCGATAAGGCCATGGGCGGCAGCATCGGGCTGTTCTCGCCGCAGCCGGTAAAGGCGTCGGCGTGGCTGGGCTACGACGGCGGCAGCGCCGCGACACACCAATTGGATGGCGGAGGCTCGTACCAGTGGAAGCCCGGGCTGGCGCTCTCGGGCGCTGCCCGCGCCTTCCGAACCGATGGATATTACATCGTGCCGCCGGAATCACGCGGACCGGTGGACACGCCGGCCAACGTGCGGTTCGCCGCCGGCCAGGCACGTGGCGACCTGTTCGACGCGCGCCAACGGCTGTTTCTGCGCGCCGACGTGCTGGCCGAAGATCGCGACAACGGCACCACGCTCACGCGCAACTCCACCAGCCTCGGCACCGCGGCCGCCGGCTACGCGCGGGAACTTCCAGGCTCCTCCCTGAATCTGCTGGCCTTCCACACCCGCGAAGAATACCGCGCCTCGTTCTCCTCCATCGGGGCGGGCCGGCAGACGGAGCGGCTCACCTCCCTGCAGAGCGTGCCGTCGGAAGCCACCGGCGCGGCCGGCTACTGGCGCAAGCCCTGGGCGCGCTGGAACGTGACGGCCGGCGGAGATTTCGTGCGCGCGGAGGGCTACTCCCTCGAGACGTTGCTCCCCGCCGGCAGCCGCACCGGCGGCGGCGTGCAGAGCCAGTACGGGCTGTTCACTCAGGCCGACGCGGCGTTCGGGCCGCTGCGCCTCTTCGGCGGCTTCCGCGGCCACTCGCCCGGCAACGGCCGCGCATTCTGGATGCCCAGCGGCGGAGCCAGCTACGGCCGCGAAAACTGGCGTTGGCGCGCCTCCGCCTACCGCGCATTCCGGGCGCCTACGCTGAACGAGCTCTACCGCGAGTTCCGCGCCGGCAACTCCATTACCCTGGCCAATCAGAATCTGCGGCCTGAAGCGCTCTCAGGCGTCGAGACCGGCGGAGATTACACCCGCTCCGGCTTTCGCGCTTCCCTCACCGGCTACTACAATTCGCTAGAGCAGTTAATCACCAACGTCACACGTAGCGTCACGCCAGTGCTCATCACGCGCCAGCGCGATAACGCCGCCGCCGCCACCGTGCGCGGCATCGAAGCCTCCGCCGCTAAACGCTGGTCCCGCTGGTCCATCGAGGGCTCGTGGCTGCTGGCGGATTCGCGCTTCTCCACCGGCGAGCGCATCCCGCAGGTGCCCCGCAACCAGGGCTCCGCCCTGGCAACTTGGAACCGCAAAGGCACGCTCATCACCGCCGGCCTGCGCGCATCGTCGCTGCAGTTCGAAGACGACCGGAACCTCTTCCTCCTGCCCGGCTACGCAGTGCTCCAGTTCACCCTCCGCCAGGCCCTGCCCAAAGGACTCACCGCGCAGTTCACTATCGAAAACGCACTCGACCGCCAGGTGCTCACGGGCTATAGCCCTGTGCCGCAAACCGGCGCGCCGCGCCTGCTTCGCGCCGGCATTCGGTGGAACCTGCATTGATGGAAGGTCTTGCGCGAATCCACTTCGATGAAGACTCACCAGGCTGCGGCAGCCGCTGAAAACGCAGCGCCCGTTCTCGCCGGGTTCTGGGGACCAACCGGTGGCGGACAATCCGCACGATGACCGCCGGCGGATGCGCTCTCCGTCAGGCGCCGGTAGCGGTTTGGCCGCTTAGCGGAGCGAAGGCCACTCCGGCTTGCGGCGCTCCCGCAAAGCCCGCGCCCCTTCGCTGAAATCAGGGGACCGGAAGGTGCGTTCGCTGTACTCCTCCGCCAACCGCCCTGCGGTTTCCCAGCTCATGTCCCTGCTCTTTTGCACGAAATCAAGGCCGCGGCGCAGCGTTTCCTGGCTGGAATAGGCTAATTGGCGGGCAGTGGCCGTGGCCCGGTCGTCCAATTCGAAGGGCGGCGTCACTTCATGCACCAGCCCGTACTGCTGCGCCTCGGCACTGGAGAACACACGGCCGGTCAGAGACAGTTCCACGGTGCGCCGTTCGCCGATGGCCAGGGCGATCGCACGGTGGGCGACGAAGGGCCAGAAACCGGCGCGGATCTCCGTCAGGCCGAAGCTCGCCCCCTGGGCCGCCAGAACCACGTGACAGTTCGCGATCAGTCCGACTCCGCCGCCGTAGGCATGACCCTGCACGGCTGCCACAATCGGCTTGTGGTACTGCAGCCCGAACGTAAAGAGCCGCTCCTGCACTTCCACTGATTCCAACGATTCCGGCTTCAGCAACTGGTCGAAATCCACCCCGGCGGTGAAGGTAGGGCCGGCCGCATCCAGCAAAACGCAGCCCACGCTGCGGTCTTTGCCGGCGTCTTTCAGCGCCATTACGAGATCCCGGCACAGCGAGTCGCTCAGCACATTGTGCTTCTCCGGATGGTTCAAAGTCAGCCGGAGAACCCGCTCCTCCCGGCTGATCATCAGGTGGCTCATGCTACCTCCGCTTCGCTCTCCAGTATCGCATCATCGTGTCAAGCCTCATCGGATCATTGGCTTGCGCGATATTCACGGCTTCCGGCGGACGAATTTCGGCCGCCATTGCTTCCATCGGCAGAACCATGCAGTTACTGAAACTTTACTTTTTAGCATTTGAACTTTTTAGAACCTTTTGCGATACTTGTGGAGTCCGAAGAAGTAGCTGGTTTGCCCGCCACCCTGGATCTTCGATAGACCTTGTTGAAGCCATTCCCCTGCGGTAACACGACGGTGGGGATACGTGTCGGGTCAGACTGGACGAATTAGGAGAAGTAGCTGTGAGAGAAAAAGGTGTCGTGAAGTGGTTCAATGCGGCGAAGGGCTACGGCTTCATTCAACGCAACACGGGCGAGGACGTCTTCGTGCACTTCAGCGCGATTCAGATGTCCGGTTACCGGACGCTGGATGAAGGAACGGAAGTCGAGTTCGAACTGAAGACCGGCCCGAAGGGATTGCAGGCAGAGAACGTCACGCGCGCCTGAGCGGGCGCCCTGAAAGGTTCCACAAAGCCATCTCCCCCGCGGGGAGATGGCTTTTCTGCTTGTGGGGATTCAACACAATAAGGCCGAAAACGTACCATTCAGGCGCTGTGTTAGCCTGATTCAGACATGGGAGAAAGAGCCGGCGCATCTTTGGTGAAATCCGGTTGGCTGGCGCCGTCCCTGGCGGACCTGTTGGTGGCTGCTTTGGCGGTGCGGCCGTACTTCCTGGGGCCGGGGTGGAACACGCTGCTGAACGATGCCAACGTGGGTCTGCACATCCTCACGGGCGACATGATCCGGGCCACAGGCCATGCGCCGGCCACTGAACCGTTCTCCTTCACGCTGCCGTCAAAGCCGTGGTTCGCCTGGGAGTGGCTGACGGAGGTGTTGGCGTCGGCTCTGCATTCCTGGGCCGGACTCGGCGCAGTGGCGGTAGGGGCCGTGGCATTGCTGGCGGTGTGGACCGCGCTGATCTACTCCACCGCGCTGCACAGCAGCGGGAAGTGGACCATCGCAGCCGTGCTGACAATGCTGGTTTCGCAGGCGTCGGCGAATCACATCCTGGCACGGCCGCACTTGATCACATGGGTCCTGCTGGCGTGGACCGTACGGCTTTGTCTAGGGAACCCCCTGGGCCAGGGGAGAGCCCTGTGGTGGCTGGCGGCGCTGAGTGCTCTTTGGGCCAATCTGCATGGCGGGTTCCTTCTGTTGCCCGTGTATCTGGGCGTGACCGCCGCGGGGCTTGTGGCCGAGTGGCTGCTGGGCCGGGGAGCGGAGCGGCGTCAGGCCGCGCTGCGCTACGGCGCGCTCTCGACGGCAACGATGGCGGCCACCGTGCTCAATCCCTACGGCGTGAAGCTGCACGCCCACATCAGCGAATACCTCCGCTCCGGCTGGCTCAGGCAGATGGTGGAGGAGTACCACGCGCCCAGCCCCAAACTGGGCGAGCAGTATTACTGGTTCTGCGCGCTGGCGGCGCTGACTGCAATTGCCTGCCTCAGCCAGCTCCGCCGCAGAGAAGTGGCGCAGGCCGCGGCGGCACTCTGCTTCGCGGCGGCCGCCTTTCAATCCGCACGCCACATCCCTGTGTTCCTGACTGTCGCGCTGCCGGTGATGGCGGCCGAAGCGGGCCGCGCTCTGCAGTGGTTTGAGCAGCGCGGCGGGCGGCGCAGCCTGGCCGCCGCCTGGTCGGACCTGGACCGGGGCATGCTCGCGCACGCGTCGCGGTACAGCGTGTGGCTGCCCGCGTTCTTCGCCGTCGCCCTGGCCATGCCTTCGCGCCTGGGCGCCCCCGGCGATTTCCCAGCGCAGAAATTTCCCGCGCAGATGCTGGCCGCGCACGGTGATTCGCTCGACGGAACCCGGCTCTTCACCACTGACGTCTGGGCCGACTACGTGGCCTATCATCGCTATCCTCGCGTGCGCGTTTTCGTGGACGGAATGAACGACTTCTTCGGACCCGACATCGGCAACGAATATCTGGAAATGCTGGAGGCCGGGCCGCGAACGGAAGAGCGGTTCCGCGCCTGGAACTTCACTGCGGCGCTCGTCCCCGTAAAAGGGCCTTTGGCTGAGTGGCTGAAAGGGCGCCCGGAATGGCGCCTGGTGGCCGAAGACCGCCAGGCCGCACTGTTCCGAAAGGATTGAGGATGAAAACACTCGCGCTGATTCTTGTTGCGGGCCTTGCGTCGGGCGCCGCACCGCGGCCCCGGGCGCGGGAAGCCGGCGTGGTGACGGGCGTGCTCCCTACCGGCCCTCTCAACTCCATCACCGACGTGGCCGGCGTCAAGGTGGGCCACACCACTGTGGTGCGCGGCGACACTGTCAGAACCGGCGTCACGGCCGTTCTGCCGCACGGCGGCAATCTCTTCCGCGAGAAGGTGCCGGGCGCCGTCTTCGTCGGCAACGGCTTTGGCAAACTCATGGGCTCCACGCAGGTGGAAGAGCTGGGCGAGATCGAAACGCCCATCCTCCTCACCTCCACGCTCAACGTCCCGCGCGTGGCCGACGCCCTGCTCGACTACATGCTCGCTCTGCCGGGCAACGAACAGGTGCGCAGCATCAATCCGCTGGTGGCCGAGACCAACGACGGGTTCCTGAACGACATCCGCGGCCGTCATGTCGGCCGCGAAGAGGTGTTCGCCGCCATTCGCTCCGCGGCCTCCGGGCCGGTGGAAGAGGGCTGTGTCGGCGCCGGCACGGGCACCGTGGCGTTCGGCTGGAAGGGTGGCATTGGCACCGCATCGAGGGTGAGCGGCAAATACACCGTGGGTGTGCTGGTGCAAACCAACTACGGCGGCGATCTCATGATTGCCGGCGTGCCGGTGGAGCGCGAGCTGCGCAAGTCCGGCGCAAGCTCCAAGGACGGCAGCGTCATCGTCGTCATCGCCACTGACGCGCCGGTGGACGCCCGAAACCTGAAGCGCATGGCCGCGCGCGCCATGCTCGGCCTGGGGCGTACCGGCGCGGCCGGCTCCAATGGCAGTGGCGACTACGCCATCGCCTTTTCCATCCTCCGCCAGGCGCCGGCGTTGGTGGCCAACGACGCCATGTCCGGGCTGTTCCTCGCCGTGGTTGAAGCGACGGAGGAGGCCGTGAACAACTCGCTTTTCAAAGCGGTGACCACAGAAAGCAACGGGCACCGCGTGGAAGCGGTGCCCGTGGAGAAAGTGCTCGAACTGTTGAAGGCGCGTAACGCGCTTCGGCGCTAAGGCGCAGGCGTACCTACCGGCTGGCCGGTCGCCGGCCGCACCGGCTTGTTCAACGGCGCGCCCGGGAAAGCTTCCACGGGCGTCTTCAGGTTGCTGGGCAGCACCGTGGTACGCGTGCCGATGTCGAACATGGTCCAGATCAGGAAGACGGCCAGGAACAGCAGGCCGCCGACGAAGATCACGGCGTTGAACTTGTCGTGCCGCAGGTGCATGAAGAACAGCGCCACCAGCGAGCCCTTGATGGAGGCGATGATGAGCGCGACGACGGTATTGAACGCTCCGAAGTCAACATAGGAGGCGGCGACGGTGATGACCGTCAGCGCGAGCAGCGCCCCGAGGACGGCAGCGTAGGTCTTGGGGCCGGTTACGTGAATTGCGTGTTCGCCAGTGTGGGACATGAGTTTTCGTTGCCTCTCAGGAGATCAGGTACATCAGCGGGAAGAGGTAGATCCAGATGAGATCCACCAGGTGCCAGTAGAGGCCCGTGATGTCGACCGGGGCGTAGTAATCGCTGGAAAAGTCTCCGCGGATGGTGCGGAAGAGAATCCAGATGATGGCCATCATGCCCAGCAGCACGTGGATGCCGTGCAGGCCGGTCATCATGAAGTAGAAGCTGAAGAACATGAACTGGCCGGGCACTGTGTCGCCCTTGTGCGTGTAGTACTTGCCGGGCAGAAGGCCGTCGTGGAACTTGTGGCTGTACTCGAAGTACTTCACCACCATGAAGGTGCAGGCGCAGAGCAGGGTGATGACGAGGAACAGGATCGTGAGTTTGCGCCGGTTGGTCTGCGACGCCCACACGGCCATCACCATGGTGAAGCTCGAAAACAGCAGCACGATGGTGTTCAGCGCGCCCATCACCTTGTCCAGGTGATGGTGGGCGGCCATGAACGCCTCGGGGTGCTTGGCGTGCATGATGCCATAGCCCACGAACAGGCCGCCAAACAGCAGCACTTCGGTGACCAGGAAGAGCCACATGCCGATTTTCGCGGCCTCGAACTGCTGCGACATCTCCCGGAAGTGATGCTGCAGGAACTTCGAGTGGCCGTGCTCGGCGGCGGCGGTATTAGTTGCGGTACTCATGATCGGCTTCTCTTCGGGAAATCGTCGGTTGGTGGCAATGGCTTAGTGGGAATCCTCGCCCACCGGAGCGGGATTCGGCCGGTAGTCGTAGGGGCCGTGCTTCAGCACCGGCTGGCCCTCAAAGTTGTGCATGGTGGGAGGCGAGGTGGTCTCCCATTCCAGTGTGCGGCCGCCCCAGGGATTGGCCGGAACGCTGCCCTTCTTCTGGCGGAACGACGCCAGCAGGTAGGCCAGGATCAGGAACAGGCCGGCAGCCAGAATCCAGCTGCCCACCGTGGAAGCGACGTGCAGCTCCTGGAACTGCGGCAGGTAGTTGTAATAGCGGCGCGGCATGCCACGGCTGCCCAGCACGAACTGCGGCAGGAAGGTGGCATTGAAGCCCACGAAGACCAGCACGCAGCCGATGGCCGCCAGCGTCTGGTTGTACATGCGCCCGTACATCTTCGGCCACCAGTAATGGATGCCCGCAAGGAAAGCGATCAGGTTCGAGCCCGCCATCACATAGTGGAAGTGCGAAACCACGAAGTAGGTGTCATGCAGGTGAACGTCGGTGGAGAGCGAGGCCAGGAAGAGGCCGGTGAGGCCGCCTATGGTGAAGATCAGCAGGAAGCTCAGCGCGTAGAGCATCGGCGCGTCCAGCGTGATGGAACCGCGCCACATGGTGGCGATCCAGTTGAACACCTTGATGGCTGAGGGAATCGCGATGAAGAAGGTGAGGAAGCTGAAGATGGCGCCGGCAAACAGGCTCATGCCGGCGACGAACATGTGGTGCGCCCAAACCATGAAGCCCAGCAGCGCGATGGCCACCGACGAGAAGGCGATGGCCTTGTAGCCGAAGATCGTCTTCTTCGAGAAAGTCGGAATCACTTCGGAGATCACGGCCATGGCGGGCAGGATCATGATGTAGACGGCCGGGTGCGAGTAGAACCAGAAGAAGTGCTGGAACAGCACCGGGTCTCCACCGAGCTGCGCGTCGAAAATTCCCACGCCCAGCACGCGCTCCATCACCAGGAGCAGCAGCGTGATGCCCAGCACCGGCGTAGCCAGAATCTGAATCAACGCCGTGGCGTACATGCCCCAGGTGAACAGCGGCAGCTCAAACCAGCCCATGCCGGGCGCGCGCAGCTTGTGAATGGTGGCGATGAAGTTCACGCCGGTGAAGATCGAACTGAAGCCCAGCACGAAGGCCGCCAGCACCATCAGGCTCACTCCGCCGCCGGTGGTGGTGGAGTATGGGGTGTAGAAGGTCCAGCCGGTGTCCACGCCGCCCAGCGCCAGCGTGGCCACAGCCATCGCAGCGCCGGTCCAGTACACATACAGACTGGTGAGGTTGAGCTTGGGGAACGCCACGTCCTTGGCGCCGATCAGCAGCGGCAGGGCGAAGTTGCCCAGCGCGGCGGGAATGGCCGGGATGATCACGAGAAACGTCATGATCGCTCCGTGCAGAGTGAACACCCGGTTGTACATCTCCGCCGTCATGATGGTCTGCTTGGGCGTGAGCAGTTCCAGCCGGATGAGCAATGCGAAGAGGCCGCCCACCAGGAAGAAGAACATGACGGACCACATGTACATCAGCCCGATCCGCTTGTGATCGACGGTAGTCAGCCAGCTCCACAAGCCCTTCGGCTCTTCCAGATAGTCGGCGTGGTGTGCTGCGTGACCGACGCCGTGTTCAGTGATTGCCTGTGACATGAATTCGATCCTCTTCTCCTACTCGAGCGACTTGATGTACTCAATCACGCCCAGGATTTCGCGCTCGCGCAGCAGGCCCTGGAACGTTGGCATGATCGGCTCAAAACCCTGTACCACCACAGCCTGCGGCTGCAAAATCGACTGCCGGACGTAGTTGGCGTCCACCGTGTATTCCGTGCCGTCGGCGCCCTTGTGCGTCTTCGCCCAGATACCCTTCCACGACGGGCCCTGGCCTTTGGTACCGTCCAGCGAGTGGCAGGTGGCGCAGCCCTTGTTTTCGTAAACCAGCTTGCCCAGTTCCTTCAGCGGCATCTTGCGCACCTGTTCGTCGCCTTCCTTCAGGAAGATCTCGTACTGCTCGGGGCTATCGACGAAGATGCGCGCCAGCATGTCGGAGTGGCCTTTGCCGCAATACTCCGCGCAGAACACCTGCTGCACGCCCGGCTCTGTGGCCGTGAACCAAAGCTCCGTGTAGCGGCCTGGAATGACGTCGCGCTTCAGCCGGAAAGCCGGCACAAAGAAGCTGTGGATGACGTCCTCGGAGTGCATGATGAGCTTCACGGGCCGGTTCACCGGCACGTGCAGGTCGTTCAGCGAGCGGCTGCCGTCCGGATACTCGAACTGCCACACCCACTTCTTGCCCGTGACCACGATCTCGATGGCATCATTCGGCGCCACCCAGGCCTTTACGTAGCCGGTGAAGCCCCAAAAGAAGATCAGCATCACCACCGCCAGCGGGATGAGGCTCCACACCAGCTCCAGACGAGTGTCGTGCGTGATGTGAGGCGTCACATCCTTGTCCGACCGGCGCTTCCACTTCCGCACGGCGTAGATGATCAACGCCCCGTTGAAGAAGAAGAAAAAGATAGTGAGGTAGATGATGAACATGAAGAGCCCATCGACATCACCTGCATGAGTTGCCGTCCCGCGGGGCAGCAGAAAGTCTCGAAACCAATTCATTTCGCAGTCACCATTTGCCGGTTGGCGTGAGATTGCCGGCGCTCACGGCGCCACAGACGCAACAGAACAAAACCAAAAATCGCCAGCGCCAATACGCCGCCCATGCGCATGAAGTTCTGCGCAAAGGGCACGTAGCTGCGCGCTGCCGGATCGTAGTGGAAGCAGTAGAACAGGATCTTCTCGCCCACCGTGGTCCGCTCCCCGGCCGCTTCCGTCAATGCCAGGCGGATGTCCAGGGGCTTGAACTTCACCCCGTACAGGTAGCGGCTCACCATGCCCTCCGGCGAAAGCACGAAGATGCCGGCGGCATGCGCGTATTGATCCGTCACTTTGTCGAACTTGTAGTTGAAGCCGACCTGCTTGGCCAGCTTGGCTACGTTACCCTCATGGTCGATGAGGAAATGCCAGCCGTCGGTCGGCCGCTCGTAGGACTCCAGATAGCCGGCCTTTTTCGTCCGCGCCATGCCGAAGTCGTCCCGCGGGTCGATCGAGATCGTCACCACGTCGAACTCTTTGCCGATGGTCTGCGGCAGCTTGCGCAAGGCCTCCGTCTGGCCGTTCAGCACCAGCGTGCAGAGCATCGGGCAGGTGTAATAAACCAGGTTCAGGATTACCGGCCGGCCCTTGTGGAAGTACTCCTTCAAGGCGTGCGGATAGCCGTCCTCAGCCACGAAGGTCAGGTTCAGGTCCACCTTCGCGCCCAGATGCTCCTGAATGCCCACACCCTCCAGTTCGCGCGGCGTCCGCTCGTCGGCGGTCTGCGCATGCGCGGCCGGCGCCGCCGCCAGCAACAGCGCCGCGGCAACGACCGTCGAAATGGAGGAGAGGTACTTCATTGGTTCCTTCTTAGTGAGCCGCCTTCTCTGCCGCGGGTGCGGGGGTAACGGCAGCCGGAGCCGCGCCCGGAGCGCCGGCCGGCTGCGCGGGCGGATTCGCCCCGCCGGCGGCGCCGCCAGGCAGTTCCTGCTTCACCGGATACGTCTTGGTGTTGTAGCTCACTTTGCCTTCCGCGGTTTCCGCCGCCACAATCTCCATCGCCCGCTCGATTGGGATCCGGACAATGCCCTTCTCCTTATCGATGTATCCGTAGCTGTGAAGATTCTGCTCTTCTCTGTCATGAATCGCCTGCAATTCCTTGCTGGGGGCGCCGGAGTAAACCTCCTGGTCCACCTTCTCGTAAGCGACCACGTACAGCCAGTAAATGCCGATGATGAACACCAACAGCAGGCCGAGAATGCTGGCCGAAACGATGGCGATCAGCCCCGAGCGGGCATCGCGGCGGTCGTAATCGACGCCTTCCACCATCTCCGCCGTGTCGGGCGCCGTTGAATCGAGATTGGGGTCCAGATTGGGATTGTGTTCAGACATTGCAGTGAATCCTCGCTCCTTCCTCTAGACGTTGTGGAACGCCAGGCACTGTTCCAGCCTCGGATCTCCCACCGGCACCAGCGGCTTCTCTTTCAGCCCGGACCAGAAAACCAGCGCATAGACGCTGCCCACGGCCAGCCATGCCACCGGGTCCATCCAGTTCGGCGTGAAGCCGTGGCCGTGCAGCACCGGCATGATCTGCCAGTAGAGGTCGCAGTAATGCATGAAGATCATCCAGCCGGCGAAGAAGCCCAGCAGCTTGAGGTTGCGCTTACTGGAGCGCGGCATCAGCGTGAAGAACGGAATCAGGAAGTGGCCGAAGATCAGGAACGGCCGCCAGGCCGACCACGATCCGGCCAGACGGCGCTGATACCAGATGGTCTCCTCCGGCAGGTTGCCGTACCAGATCAGCATGTACTGGGAGAATGCGATGTAAGCCCAGAACACGGTGAGCGCGAACAGCCACTTGCCCAGGTCGTGGTAGTGCTCGTCGCGGATCGAATTCGTCAGATAA